>NZ_MOWM01000009.1 GCF_016082275.1 Variovorax sp. E3 | reverse complement strand
AAAGCCGGGCAGCTTGGCGATCTCGCCGATGTTGGCCAGATGCTCGATGTCGAACAGCATGTCTTTGAGGGGGGCGGTGTAGCTCATGTCCTTCCTGCTTCCAGAGCAGTCTCCAATTACTTAGTGAACGCGACTTATGTGCGGAACCACTGACGGCCAAGGGCCCGAGCTTGGCCGGCCTCTCACGGCGCTCGGAGCGGTCAGCAAGCGATAGGGAGGCCGAAGGAAATCATCGGGCCGATCTTCATCGGCGCGCGCAAAACCAAAACTGCATCGGACGGCTCAGCTTGCCTTTTCCTTCTTTTCATGAGCGTCCACGAGCTGAGCAAGCAGACTCATGAAAACAACGCGATCTTCCGGCGACAACGGCTCAATCAGCAGTTCTTGAGAGCGGTGAATGCTTTCATGCAAGTCGTTGATCAGGTTGAGCCCATCCTTGGTGATCACCGAAAGTCTTGATCGACGATCGTCCGGGTTGACGCGGGTTTCGACCAACCCCTTGTCACCGAGACGCTTCAGGACTTCCGCCGTGGTTGTGCGGTCCAGCGAAAGCTCTCGACCAATCGCTTTCTGATCAAGCCAAGGGTTCATCGAAAGCGCCGTCAGCATGCCAACCTGAAGCGGTGTGATGCTTTCGGACTTGCATAGATCGAAAAATATCGCCTGTCCGATCTGTGTCAGCCTGCGGATCAGGAAACCCGGGCGACGCCACATGACCTGGCGCAATGGATTGAAAGGCTCTCGCACCGGGGGGGCGGCCGCATCGGGCGAGCCGACTGTCTTCTTCTGAGTGGGAGAGCGCTTGGTCATCATCTCGAGGTCGCTGATAGTGTCAGCCGACGAGTTTATCGACTCCCTCGCGTGTGAACGGCAACCAACCCGCGCTTCAGGTTTCGCTCGAGCAGGTCGATCTTCAGGTATTCACCAAGCAAGCGGTAGAAGTCTTCCTCGTCGTCCCACGGGACCATGTGTCCCGCGTTCAAGGCCTTGCATTGCAACAATCCAGGCGCGAGAGCCTCGATCTCGGCAAGGTCTTCCGGCAGCATCACCCCTCCTCGACCCGCCGCCATCAGAAGTCCAGGCGTCTGCAATGTGGGCAGATCAGCGTGGATGTCGTCTTCGTGGAAGCCGGCATGCGCCTGGAGGATGGCATCGTGGTCGCAGGTATGGAGCCATTCGGCCCGAAGCTGCAATTGTTCGTCCGTCCAGGTGGGCGCGTAGGGACGAAGCTCTTTGGCCGTGATGCCCTTGACGGCCATTTGGATCGACTCTACATACCAAGACAGAGGCACCGGGTAAGGCCGGCGGCCAGGGCCGGACACGGGAGGATCGACAAGCAGCAGCCTGGCCATGCGCCCAGGGTCGCGCGCCGCGGCGCGGATCGCCACGCGGGCGCCCATCGAGTGACCCAGCACCGTCACAGCCGACCACCCCAGGACAGCCAGCAGATCAAGCACGTCGGCCGCCATGACATCGAGGCTCGCGACCATCCCGGGTGCGCTGAAGGACAGACCGCGTCCCCGGAAATCAAGGACATGGACATCAAAGTGCCGAGCCAATCGCTCGGCGACGAAACCCCACGTGATCGCAGGGCTCGTGATTCCGGGCAGCAGCAGCAGTCGAGGGCCCTGCCCTCCATAGCGCAAGAGGTGCAGCCGCACCCCGTTCGCGCGGACGTGATAGCCAAGAAGAAAGGAACTCATTGAAACTCCGAAAAGATCCGCTCGTGCGTAGCCTGTGATTCCAGCGTCGCGGTGAAAATCTGCCCTGAAAGAGCCATCCGTTCACTCGCGCGAGTCGCTTGGCTCACATGCAGCGAGCCATGTCAGCGCCGCGGACGCTTTCCAAACCAGCCACGGATGCGACTCCACAGCACGCTCAACATCATCGCGGCGACGGAGACGGTGGGTGGTGGTTCGCTGGCAGCAGCCGTTTGCCCGCCCAGCCTTCGCGTGACCTGCTTTCCGAGGTCTGCGACCATGCGGCGCACGAAATCCTTCACGAGCCCGGAGCGCGAGAATTGAGCGAGCGGCCCCTGGAGGGCATAGATCATGTCCACGTGGACACGGGTGTTGCCGTCCGACAGTGCTTCCAAGCGATAGGTGATGTCTCCCTGCGTGCGCGATTTGCTCAGGCTGTCCTGGCCGGCACCGCGCAGGACCGCGCGCCTGGCCACGTCGTCGCGCTCCAGTCGCGCCGCACCGGCGAAGGCCGCCGACATCGGACCGAACTTGATCGCGATGGTCCCCTTGACCCTCTCTCCTTCGTGCGAGTCGATGGTCGCCCCGGGCAAGCAGGACGCAACCGCAGGCAGGTCGCCCATGAACGCCCACACCCGATCCGCCGCATGGGGCACGTCGAAGAACACTTCGATCGCATTGCCCTTGGCCTTGGCCTTGGCCATCGCGGCGGGGTCGACCTGCGCCATCTCCGCAAAAGCCGCCGGATCCGCCGCTGGCGGCTTGGCGAGCGAGGGAGCGGGCAGCGGCGCCCGGCCGGGTGTCGTGACCGGGCCCAGTGCGAGGGTTCGCGGCGCGCTCAGTGCCTGCCGCAGGTTGTCGACCTGCGCGTCGGGGGTGTCGCGCTCCTGTTGCAGCACATCGAGGATGGCGTCCACGATGCCCTGGTAGCCGGTGCAACGGCACAGGTTTCCGGACAACTCGAGGCGAACGCGCGCCTCGTCGGCGTGAGGCAGACGCAGCACGATGTCGCGCGCCGTGGTGAGCATTCCGGGTGTGCAGAACCCACACTGCAATGCATGGTGACGCGTGAACGCCGCTCGCAGCTTCCGCATCACTGCATCATCGTCGTAGCCCTCGATGGTCGTGACCTCCTGGCCCTCGCATGCCACCGCGAAAGTGATGCACGAGCGCGTCGGTTGCCCGTTGACGAGCACCGTGCACGCACCGCAGACGCCATGCTCGCAGCCAAGGTGGGTGCCTGTCAGGCACAGCTCGTCCCGCAGGAAGTCGCCAAGATGCATCCGCGGATCCGCGTGCCGGCTGAAGCCGCGGCCATTGACCTGAATAGAGATGGGGTCCAAGTCTTCTTACTCCGCTTGCTTGAGGTTGGAAAAGACACCGGACTGTTCGAGCGCGCGCTCGACGCAGGCCGTGAAGAGCTTCCGGTCGATGGCATCGCGATCGGGGAGCGCGACGCTGATGGCTGCGCTCACCTTTTCACGCCCCACAGCCTGCGCGCCCTTGCGGGCAATTTCGGCGGCAAATTCGTTCAAGAGGATCGGTGGCCCGTCCGCGGCCCCCAGAACGACGCGTGCACGCTGGCGCGAAACATCGAAATACACCGCCGCACTGGCTTCGGCGAATTCGCCAGGTTTGCGGCAGACCTTGTGATAACCCCAGCGTGTGGCCGGCGTCTCGGAGGGCACACGGATGGCGACGATCAACTCGTCAGCCTCGAGCACCGTCGTGTAGGCGCCAAGCATGAGGCCGTCGGCCTCGATCGTGCGTTCTCCGCGCGGCGACCGGACCATGATGCGCGCACACAGTGCCGCGAGCGTCACCACCCAGTCCGCAGCAGGATCCGCATGTGCCAGGCTACCTCCGACAGTGCCGCGGCTGCGGATCGCCCGGTACGCGATCCCGCCCGCGACCTGACGCATGGGATGCGCCGCCAGCGGCGGGTACACACCATCCTCGATCTCGGCATGCGTGACGGCCGCGCCGATCTCGACCCACTCGTCCTTGCGGTTGACGGCGCGCAGCGCCGGGATATTGGCGACGTCGACCACTCGGGCCGGCCGCGCCAGTCTCAGGTTGAGCATGGGACCGAAGGATTGGCTGCCGCTCATCGCCTTCGCCGTGCCGCCGCCCGCCGCCAGCACCTGGATCGCCTCATCCACGCCGAAGGCCCGCGCGTATTCGAACTTCGCCGCCTTCATCGGACGAGCTCCCGCTCCAGCTTCGCGCTTTCCAGGGCCTTGAGCAGGCGGCGCGGTGTCAGCGGCGTCATCAGCACCTCGGCGGCACCCGTGCCTTGCAAGGCGTCGTTCACGGCATTGAAGATCACCGCCGGCGGGGCGATCGCGCCCCCCTCCCCCACGCCCTTGGCGCCGAACTCGGTGTGAGGCGAAGGTGTCTCGAAGTGTTCAATGCGGATGCGCGGCACCTCTGTGGCCCCCGGCAGGATGTAGTCGGCCAAGGTGGAAGCCAGGGGCTGGCCCTGGTCGTCGTATGGACTCTCTTCATACATCGCGGTGCCGATGCCTTGCGCGATGCCACCGATGGTCTGCCCCTCCACGATCATCGGATTGACCATGGTGCCGCAATCCTCGACGACGACGTAGTCGAGGATCTCGACCTCGCCCGTCTGCGTGTCGACGGCGACAACCACGGCGTGGGTGGCATACGTGAACGTGCCTGTGTCGACCCTGGGCTTGTACGCACGCGACACCTCCAGCCCACCGAGATGAACGTTCTCAGGCAGGTCCTGTGGCGTGAGGTACCACGCGCCACCGACTTCGGACAGCGGAATCGACTTTTCCCCGGCGACCGCAAATCCTTCGACCAATGCGACGCTCTGCGGGTCCACGCCCATGAGGTAGCCGGCGATCGACTGGATGCGAGGCAACAGTTCCTTGCATGCCGTGGAGATCGCGCCTCCTGACATGACGGTGGCCCGGGAGGCGTACGTCCCCGAGGAAAACGGCGTGAGCGCGGTGTCGCCATGCACGACCCGGATCCGGGAAACCGGAATGCCAAGCGCATCATTGGCGATCTGCGCAAAGCTGGTCTCCATGCCCTGGCCATGCGAGTGCACGCCGACGCGCACTTCGAGTCCGCCATCCGCGGTCATCCTGACGACCGCCTGATCGAAGCCCGGCACCACCGGCAACCCCCAGTTGGCGAAAACGGTCGTGCCGTGGGCAGACTGCTCTGTGTAGGTGGCCGTTCCGAACCCGATCCGACGGCCGTCCGGCTCTCCCCGGGCTTGCCGCTCACGCACAGCGCCAAGTCCGATCATCTCCACGGCGCGGCGCAGGCTCGCGGGAAAGTCGCCGCTGTCGAAGTGCTTGTTGGCCACGTTGACGTAAGGCATGGCAGCGGCCGGGACCAGGTTGTCCATGCGCACCTCCCACGGCTCTCGGCCCACTTCCCGGGCCACGGCATCCATGAGGAGTTCGATCGCGAAACACACGCCGGTGCGCGCCACGCCGCGGTAGGCCATGAAGCCCGGCTTGTTGGTCGCCACGCACAAGGTCTCGCAGCGATAGCCACGGAAGGTGTAGGGGCCCGGCAGGTTGCCGATCGCCTGACCAGGCTCCAGACCGACGAAGAAGGGATAGTAGGAATAGGCGCCGCCGTCGATGGTGATCACGGCATCCAGGGCAAGGAGCTTTCCCGTGCGGTCAGCGTAGGCCGTGAGCCGGTAGTGATGCTGCCGCGTGTTGGCGCCGACGATCAGGTGCTCGCGCCGATCCTCGAGATAGCGGAATGGGGTTCGGTACGTCTTGGCCAGCCAGGCGATGCACAGATCTTCGGGGTACAGCTGCCCCTTGTAGCCAAAGGCGCCTCCCACATCAGGAGACACCACGCGCACCGCTTCCTCGTTCATCGAGAGATGCTGCGCGATGCCCACGCGCAGCAGATGCGGGACCTGCGTCGCACTGACGACCACGAGTTGGTCGGCCTGGAAGTCCCAGTAGGCCAGCACCGACTTGCCCTCCAGCGGCACGATGCACTGACGCGACAGCTCGACGGTGCGGCTGACCTTCACCTCCGCCTTTGCGGCAAGCTCATCGAAGTCGCGATTGGCCCGCAGCGTAAGAAACACATTGTCTTTCCACCCAGGATGAAGAAAGTCTCCCGTCGCCGCAAGAGAAGACTCGGCGCCGTGGTAGACGGGTAGCTCGTCATAGGAAACCTGCACCTCTTCGAGCAGGTCTTCCGCCACTGCACGCGTTGGGGCGACTGCCATGGCGACCGCCTCTCCCACGTGCCGGACCTTGCCCGAAGCCAGCGGGGGCAAGGCCGAGTACTGGTACGTGGGCAGCGAAGAAGGCGAACCGATGTCCGCCGCATCCGGCATCATCTCGCGCAGGAACACCTTCCCCGCAAGCGCTTGCGGAATCTCGACACCCGTGATGGTGGCGTGCGCCACAGGGCTGCGCAGGAACGCGACCTCCTGCAGACCCGGCAGCACGAAGTCGCCCACGAAATTGCCTTTGCCCACCATGTGGCGCGCATCCTCCTTGCGAGGCACCCGGGCTCCGATGCCTTCGCGCTTGAGCGCTCTCGCCGGAACGTCTGCTTGGTTCATGCGTTTCCTTTTCCTTGACTGATCTTTCCGGGTGCCGCACAGCATGTGCGGCACCCGGCAACGTTCCAGCGATCCCGGCCGCCGCTCATTCATTCAGACGGCTTCTTGCGTCAGTTATGCAAGTACACATGCAGAAGTATAGACCTGCATATTGCATGTGTGAAGACAGCCGTTCTCGATAAAAACCCTGACGAGCCGGACTCACCAACTCGGTGCTTCCACAGGCCGTGGATGCACCTTTCCTGCTCGTTATCCAGATGCATCTCGATTTGCAATCGATACGGCGTCACACGTACAAACCCGTACTTGATAAGCGAGTTGGATCTGCCTATTATGACAGTTCACTGAGTATTTATTTCGGATCATTGAACGACAGGATGGAGCCATGGATTGGATCAAGGTCGCCTCGGCGCAAGAGCTGAGCAACGATGAAGCGAAGACGGTCGATGTCGCTGGCCACGGTGTGGCGCTGTACCGGATCGGCGACGAGTTCTTTGCCACGGACAGCATCTGCACCCATGCCACCGCCCTGCTGTCGGAGGGCTACGTGGAAGACGGTTGCGTCGAATGCCCCTTGCACCAGGGCCGCTTCGACATTCGCACGGGCAAAGCGATGTGTGCGCCAGTCACCGTGGACTTGCGCACTCACGCCGTGAAACGGGAGGGTGATCACATCTACGTGCTGTCGCCCGCTCGCAAATGACGTCAAGCGGTATCGTCATCGTCGGGGCGGGTCAAGCGGCGGCCGTCGCAGCGCACGCCCTGCGCGAGCACGGATACGGCGGGCGCATCACGATGCTGGGTCGGGAGCGCCACAGACCGTATGAGCGCCCCCCTTTGTCCAAGGCCGTCCTGGTGGCGGCCGACGAACCCAGGCTGGACGTCCTCACCCACGAATCCTGGGCGCACAGCAAGATCGACCTGCTGAGCGGCAGCGATGCGGTTGCATTGGATCTTGTGCGTCGGCATGTCCGCCTTGCGGACGGGCAAGTGCTCGCGTACGAGACCTGCCTGCTCGCCACCGGCGGCGAGGCCGTCACGCTCGCGTCCGTCCCGCCCGGCCGTCCGGGTGTGCACTACATCCGCACCCTGGACGACGCGCGCCGGCTGCGAGCCGCCCTGGAAGGATCGCCGCGCGTCGCGATCCTGGGCGGGGGTTTCCTCGGCCTCGAGATCGCTCACTCGGCACTGTCCGCAGGCGCTTCGGTGACCGTGCTCGAGCGCGCCGCGTCCCTGCTCGATCGCTTCGTGCCGCGGGAGACGTCTGCGTGGCTGGCGTCGCAAATGCGGGCAGCGGGCGCCAGGCTCCTGCTGGGCGCCTCCTGCAGCGGCGTTCATTCACTGCCGCGCGGTCGGTCGCGCCTGAGCACCAGCAGCGGCGATCTTGAAGTGGACGAGGTGGTCGTCGCCATCGGCCTGTCTCCCAACGACGCGCTGGCGCGAGATGCGGGGCTGCAGATCGCGCCGGGCGGCGGCATTCTGGTCGACGCGTCCTGCCGCACCAGCAACGAGCACGTGTTTGCATGTGGCGATTGCACCAGCCAGCGCCGCCCGGGTCAGGCTGCGCCCACGCGCCTGGAATCCTGGCAGAACGCAAACGAGCAGGCGCGCACGGCCGCCGCTGCCATGCAGGGCGCGCCGCTTCCCGTGCCCCCCGTGCCCTGGTTCTGGACCGACCAGGGAAGACACAACGTCCAGATGCTGGGCCTGCCGGCCAGCGATCTCGAATACGTGCGCCGCGGCGACCCGGCCAACGACAAGGTGCTGTGGATCGGCCATCGGGCCTGTGTCCCGCTGCACGGCATCGCCATCAATGCCGGCGCCGATCTGCGAGCCCTTCGCCCCCTCTTCGAACGTGGGCGGCCCGTGCGGCTGGAGGACTTTCAACTGGACGCCACCAACCTGCGCGCTTGGGCCAAGCACATGCAGGCCGACGTCGCGACCACCGCTTCAATCACCTCTCTCTAAGCCAAAGGAGCTTTCATGTATCAATCGCAGGCGGTCATCGGCATCACGAATGCCCGAAAGAACCCGCCCTTGGAACAGTGCGTCTGGCCAGCCGACGCCATGAACAACATCCCGGACTGGATCTACACCAGCCAGGCGATCTATGACCAGGAGATCGAGCGCATCTTTCGGGGCGACACCTGGAATTTCGTCGCCCTGGAAGCGGAGATTCCCAACCCGGGCGACTACAAGCGCGGCTACGTCGGCGCTACGGCCGTCGTCATCGTTCGCGCGGAGGACCAAACGATCTCCGTCTTCGAGAACCGCTGCGCCCATCGCGGCGCGGAGTTCTGCCGCTCCAGCCTGGGCAACACGAAGGAGTTCGTCTGCCCCTACCACCAGTGGTCATACGACCTGAAGGGAAACCTGCAGGGCGTTCCGTTCAAGCGCGGCATCAACAAGGTCGGCGGCATGCCGGCGGACTTCAAGAACGCCGACCACGGCACCCGCCAGTTGCGCGTCGCTACACGCAACGGTGTGATCTTCGCCACCTACTCGGACAAGACCCCGCCTCTGGAGGAGTACATGACCACGGAGATCGCCGAGGAGTTCGACGTCCCGTTCTCGGGCAAGAAACTCAAGATCCTTGGCTACTGCCGCAACGAGCTTCCCTGCAACTGGAAGATGTACCACGAGAACCTCAAGGACCCGTACCACGCGACGCTGCTGCATTCGTTTCTCGTGGTGTTCGGCCTGCTGGTTCCCGGCATCAAGTCGATCGTGTTCGCGGACAAAGCGCATGGGCGCCACGGGTTCATGGCGTCGGCCAAGCCGGACGAAATCTATGCCACTGTCGCGGCCGACGACAAGGCGCAGATGCGATCCTTCAGCGACAGCCTGCGGCTGAGGGACGAACGGTTCCTGGACTACATACGGGAGTTCAAGTCGCCCTGGTCCGCCAACATGATGACCATGTGGCCGAACCTCATCGTTCAACGACAGATGAACACGATGGGCGTGCGCCAGATCATCCCGAACGGTCCCAACAGCATGGTGATGCAGTGGACCATGTTCGCTACGAGGACGACACGCCGGAGATGACACGGCACCGCCTTCGTCAGGGTAACCTGATGGGCCCGGCCGGCTTCCTGGGCCTGGAGGACAACGAGGCATTGAAGTTCGTCCAGGAGGGCCTGCGCAACTCGTCCACCGACAACAACGTCGTCAAGCTCGATGCCGGCCACGAAGGCACGACACGCAATCTCATTTCGGAGTCCTGCATCCGCTCCCTCTATCAGTACTACCGGGACGTGATGGACATCCGTGTCGCGGAGAGCGCAGCATGAAGGAGCGGCTCGCCTACGCCCAGCCCACCCTCTCGCCCCGACGCACGGCCGAGCTGCGTGCCGAGATCGAGTCGTTTCACGTCGAGTACTGTGCGGCCCTGGATGCGAACGACGTCGAGCGTTGGCCGGACTTCTTCAGCAAGGAAGCGACGTACCGCGTGACGTCGCGCCAGAACGCGCTGCTGAACATGCCCGTGGGACTCATCTACTGCGAGGGTCTGGACATGATCGTTGATCGCGCCCTCGCTGTCGCGCACTCGCAGATGTTCGCGCCGCGACACATGCTGCATGTGCTGGGGATTGCGCGCGTACTGCAAGAGACGGGGAGCACCATCAGTTCCCAGACCCCATTCATCTTGATGCAGACCCTGGTGGAGGGCCCGTCGACGGTGCATCTCGCCGGTGTCTATCACGACCGCTTCGTGCGCGAAGGCGAACGGCTGCTTCTTGCCAGCCGCGAAGTGATCCACGACACGGAAATTCTCGACACCGCCTTGGCCTACCCGGTCTGAGGCCACTTAGGAAGACTATGAATCAAACCCCCAAGATCGCGCTGGAGGAGCACTTCTGCGCCCCCGGCTTCGACGCGTACTCGGCGCCTTACACGCGAGCGCTTCCCGCCGACTTCGTCGCCAGGCTCGACGCCAGGCTGACCGACTTCGACGACCAGCGCCTTGCGCAGATGGACGCCGGGAACATCGAATACGTCGTGTTGTCGCAAACGATGCCCGGCGTACAGGCCGAGGCCGATCGCGACACCGCCGTGCGCCGAGCGCGCGAGAACAACGAGTTCCTGGTCGAGCGCGTGTCGCGCCATCCGGGACGCTTCGGCGCCTTTGCCCACGTGGCCATGCAGGATCCGAGCGCCGCGGCAAAAGAGCTGGAACGCACCGTCGTCGAGTATGGCTTCAAAGGCGCGATGATCAACGGCCATACCCTGGGCCGCTACTACGAAGGCGGCGCCTTCGATGTGTTCTGGGAGCGCGCGCAGGCGCTGGGGGTTCCCATCTATCTGCATCCGAACGCGTTCAGCCAGGCACCGGCCCTGCTCGAAGGCATGCCGGTGCTCCAGGGCGCTGCATGGGGATGGGGCGTGGAGACGGCGGGCCATGCGCTGCGCCTGCTGTTCGGCGGGGTGTTCGACCGGTTCCCGCGCCTGACCCTGGTGTTGGGCCACATGGGAGAGGCTCTGCCGTACCAGCGCTGGCGCATGGACAGCCGCTTCGCCGCGTATCCATGCGGCATCACGTTGGCGCGCAAACCCAGCGAGTACATCGGCAGCAACATCCTGATCACCACCTCCGGTGTGTGCTCCGCGCCGGCCCTGTTGGGCGCCATTGGCGAGCTCGGGGCGCAGGCCGTGCTCTTTTCGGTGGACTACCCCTACGAGTCGACCACCGAGGCCTGCACCTTCATCGAAGACGCACCCCTCGACGACAAGACACGGGCACAGGTGTGCCACGGCAACGCGCGCCGACTCTTCAAGCTAGGCAGCCCGGAAGAGCTGGCGCTGCTGCAGTTCTGAAACTTCACTCAAAGGACGAAAAATGGCAGTCAGCGACTATCAGATGATCAAGGCCTGGGACGAGGTCCTGAAGCTCAGCAAAGTCGAGCGCGGACAGACGGTCTCCATTCTGTGCGGTCCCCACACGCACCCGCAGACGCTCCAGACGGCAACGATTGCCGCGCAGGCCGCGGGCGCGGTCGTGACCAGGATCGAGCTGCAACCCATCAACGCGGAGAAGGCCACCAGCCGCGACCTGATGAACTACCTGGGCGCAACGCCCCTGACCAACAATGCGGCCGCGCTGGCGGCGATGAAGAACAGCGACCTCGTCCTGGACTTGATGCTGCTGCTGTTCTCGCCCGAACAGATGGAGATCCTCGAATCTGGAACGAAGATCCTTCTGGCCGTGGAGCCGCCGGAGGTGCTGGTGCGGGCGGTGCCCACCGAAGCCGACCGCAAGCGCGTGCTGGAGGCATCGAAGCTGCTCAAGAAGGCCAAGCGGATGCACGTGACGTCGCCGGCCGGCACGGACGTGACGTTCCGGCTCGGCGAATTCCCGGTCATCAGCGAGTACGGCTTCTGCGAGGAACCCGGGCGCTGGGACCATTGGCCGAGCGGCTTCCTCTTTACCTTCGCCAATGAAGGCGGCAGCGACGGCACCATCGTGATCGATCGCGGCGACATCCTGCTGCCGCAGAAGAACTATGTCTCCGACAAGATCACGATGAACCTGAGCGGCGGGTTCGTGCGCGGCATCGAGGGCGACGTCGATGCCGCCCTTCTGCGCGAGTTCATGGATGCCTACAAGGACCCCGAGGCTTACGCTATCGCGCACATCGGCTGGGGGATGCAGCCACGGTGCTACTGGCACACCCTGTCGCTGATGGACCGCGAGGCGACCACCGGCCAGGATGCGCGCTCGTTCGAAGGAAATTTCCTGTTCTCCCTGGGGCCGAACAACGAGGCCGGCGGCTCGCGCACCACGCCTTGCCACCTGGACATTCCGCTGCGCAATTGCACGGTGGCGCTGGATGACATCGTCGTGGTTCGCGACGGCAAGGTGATCGACGAGGCGTTCCAATGAGCGTCGATCAGGACATCTACCGCAAGCAGGGATTCGGCAACGCCGTAGCGCCCATGGCGCCCTACGGCCTGTTGATCATCGACTTCGTCAATGGCTTCGCCGATCCGCTCACATTTGGCGGCGGCAACATTGCCAGCGCCATCGAATGCACGCGCGGGCTGCTCGCCCAGGCGCGCCATCGCCAATGGCCGATCGTGCATACGCGGGTCGTGTACCAGGACGATGGCGCCGACGCGAACATCTTCGCGCTCAAGGTTCCTCCCATCCTGGCCTTGCGCGAGGATGCGAGTGAAAGCCAGATCGTGCCGCAACTGCAACCGGTGGCGGGGGAACTGGTGCTGCGCAAGACCAGTCCCTCGGCCTTCTTCGGGACTTCGCTGGCCGCGTGGTTGTCGCTGCGCGGCATACAGACCCTCCTGATTGCCGGATGCACGACCAGCGGCTGCGTGCGCGCCAGCGTGGTCGACGCGATGTGCCACGGGTTCCGTCCCCTCGTTGTCACCGACTGCGTGGGCGACCGCTCGCTGCAGGCCCACGACGCCAACCTGTTCGACATGAATCAGAAGTACGCGACCTTGATGGCCCGGGATGTCGCCCTCGAAGCGACCCGCGAGCCAGAAAACGGCGCTTCGGCCTAAGCCCCCCTGTTGCCCACCGCAACAGGCACGCCCCACCACCTGGAGAAAAGAATGAGCATCAAATTCGTTGCCGCCCTGGCGGTTTCACTCGCGACGATGGGCTTTCAGGCCCGCGCCGACGTCATCAAGGTCGGCGTCATCGCGCCGATGTCCGGCCCGTTCTCGGCCGTGGGGCAAACCTGGGAAGGTGCGACCAAGGCATACCAGAAGCTCAACGGCACGACCGTGGGCAAACACACGATCGAAGTCGTCTATCGCGACCTGCCGGAGATCAACCCGGCGCAAGCCAAGGCCCTGGCACAGGAACTGATCGTCAAGGAGGGCGCCCAGTACATCGCCGGGCTCTATTTCACCCCCGACACCCTGGCGGTGGCCGCGCTCGCGCAGGAGGCCAAGGTACCGGTCGTGATCTTCAACGCATCGACGTCCTCGCTGCTGGACAAATCGGACTTCCTGCTGCGCACTTCGTACACCTTGCCGCAAATGGCGGTGCCCGTGGCCAAGTACGCACTGGAGAAGAACGTCAGGAATGTCGTCACGCTGGTCAGCGACTTTGGTCCGGGCCTGGACGCCGAGAAGGCCTTCACCACGGCGTTCGTCAGCGGCGGAGGCCAACTGCTCGAGGCCATCCGTGCGCCGCTGAAAACCACCGACTTCGGTCCTTTGATGCAGCGCGTGAAGGCGCTCAAGCCCGACGCCCTCTACGTCTTCGCCCCGGGCGGTCCCGCGACCTATGCGATGGTCAAGGCCTACAACGAGGCTGGTTTGAGGACGGCCGGCGTGCGCTTTCTCGGCACCGCCGAGACCGATGAGGACCAGCTGCGAGCGATCGGCCCGGACCTTCTGGGCATCGAGACGGGCATGTTCTATTCGGCAACACACGACTCTGCGCTGAACAAGTCGCTCATCAAGGCCCTCGGCGAGGTGACCCCCAAGGCCATTCCGACCGTCCAGCTCGCGAACGCGTATGACGGCCTGCATGTGATCTATCACATGGTCCAGGCGACCGATGGGAAGCGGGACGGCGCCAAGGCGCTTGCCAGCGCCAGGGGGCATTCCTGGGAAAGCCCGCGAGGCCCCGTGAAGATCGACCCGACTTCCCGTGAGTTGGTGCAGAACGTCTACATGCGCGTCGTCGAAAAGGATCCGTCGGGACGCTACGTCAACCGGGAGTTCCGGACGTTCGAGATGCAGCCCGACTACGGCCGCTCCCAGAACGCCGCCAAGTAACGCAGAGCCTGCAGCATGTCTCTCGCGCTTCTTAGCAGCATTCTGATCGACGGGGTCGCCTACGCGATGATCCTGTTCATGATCACGGTGGGCCTGTCGATGACGATGGGCCTGATGCGGGTGGTGAATCTGGCCCATGGCGCCTTCGCGATGCTCGGCGGGTTCTTCGCGGCCACGATCCCGCAAAGCCTGGGCGTGCCGATCTGGCTGGGCTTCGTGCTGGCCATCGCGCTGGTCGCACTGGCTGCGCTGATGTTCGAGCGCCTCCTGCTTCGGCGCTTCTATCGGCGTGACGATCTCGATCAGATGCTGGTGACGATCGGCCTGATGTTCGTGGCGACGGCCGCGGTGAACCTGATGTTCGGCTCCACGGTGACAACGGTGGCGCTGCCGGAACTGCTGAACGGCACGGTCGACCTGGGCTTTCGGTCCATCCCTCGACATCGCCTCGTCGTGGTCGCCTGCGGGCTCGCGGTCGTCACCGTGCTTTGGCTGACGGTGGACAGATCGTCCTTCGGCATCCGGGTACGCGCCGCAGTCGACAACGCACCCATCGCACGGGCCATCGGCATCGACACGACGAAGATCTACGCGGCCACCTTTGCGATGGGTGCGGCGCTCGCCGCGCTGGGAGGCATCGCCGGCGCAGAACTGCTGCCCATGGAACCGACCTACGCCTCCAAGTACCTGGTGATCCTCCTGGCCGTCGTTGCCGTGGGAGGCAACGGAAATCTGTTCGGCTCATTCTTTGCAGCGTTGCTGCTGGGCATTGTGGAAACTTCGATGAAATACATGGTTCCGCAGCTCGCATCGGCTGCGTTTTTCCTCACGATGATCATCGTCCTGCTGGTTCGACCGCAAGGGCTCTTCGGGAGGCACGCATGAACGCGCTCAGTGCACTCAGGACGGTGACCGCACCGTCTCGCGCCCGCCCGTGGATGCAACTGCGCGGGGAGCTCGTGCTGACGATCGTGGGGCTGCTGGCCTTCGTGCTGTTCCCGCAGGACCTTGGCTTGCTCACCAACATGGCGACCATGTCCATCTTCGCGCTGTCGCTCAGTCTCGTGCTGGGCCAGGCCGGCATCGCGACCCTGGGTCAGGCCGCGTTATATGGCAGCGGCGCCTACGTGGCGGGCTGGACGGCGCTGTATCTCACGGCGGATCCGATGGTCGGCTTGTTGTTCGGCGGTCTGGGCGGCGGCGCGATCGCACTGCTGAGCGGCGCGTGATGCTGCGCTCGACCAAACTCACGCTGGTCATGCTGACCATCGCGGTGGCACAGCTGCTGCTTGAACTGGCCAACTGGGCCAGGTGGCTCACGGGCGGCGACGATGGCCTTGCCGGCTTCAGCATCGCTCCGCTGCTGGGCATCTGGGAATTCAACTTCCTGGGCCACACGGGCTACTTCTATGCCTTGGGCGCGCTTGTGCTCGTGTACTTCCTGGTGAGGAACCTGGTGGAGTCGCCATTCGGCCTGACGGCCAGGGCGATCCGGCAGGATCCCGGACGGGTTCAGGCGCTGGGCGGCCGCGTCTACCTGCATTTGCTGACCGTCTACACCGTCGGCGGTGTCGTGGCGGGGCTGGCTGGCGCATTGACGGCACAGACGAGCAAGGTGGCCAACCTCTTCATGCTGGATTTCACGACGTCGGCCGGTGTGGTGGTCATGATCGTTCTGGGCGGAGCGCGGCGCCTGTCAGGCGCCGTGCTCGGCACCGTCGCGTACATGACCATCCATCACATCGCATCGACGCTGAACCCCTATCACTGGCTGTTCTTCATCGGCTCGATGCTGATCGTCGTGCTCATCGTCCTGCCTGAAGGCTTGATCGGGCTCGTGGACCGCGTGGTGGCGTATACGAGACGGCTTGGTCGCAGCGGGGTGGCACGATGAACCACCGACTCGAGACCCACAACCTGAGCCACTCCTTCGGTGGCCTGGCGGTCACGCAGAACGTCACGCTGTCCCTGCCTCGGGGAGCCCGCACGGCATTGATCGGTCCCAACGGCGCAGGAAAGACGACGCTGGTCAATCTGCTGAGCGGGACGATCCGCCCGCGCTCGGGCGACATCCGGCTGGACGGCCGCTCGATCGTGCAGCTGCCGCAGTACGCACGCGTGCGCAGCGGCATCGTTCGCACGTTCCAGATCAGCCGCCTGTTCAAGGAACTCACGGTGGCGGACAACGTCAAGGTTGCCGTGCTGCAGCGGCACCGGGCCTCGATGCAGTGGTGGCCCTCGCCCGTGCGTTCCGCACGAGTGCGGGAAGATGTCGACGAGACACTCGGCATGCTGGGGCTGCATCCCCATGCGCATCGGGTGGTGGGACAACTGGCACTGGGCGAGCAACGGCTTGCGGAGATCGCCCTGGCACTCGCGATGCGGCCCCAGGTGCTGCTCCTCGATGAACCGGGCGCAGGCGTGCCGCAGGGAGAGGGCGGCCGGATCATGGACGCCATCGGAAGCTTGCCGAAGGATCTGTCCGTCCTGCTGATCGAGCACGACATGGACCTGGTTTTCCGGTTCGCGTCGCACATCATCGTCCTGGTCGCCGGTTCGGTGATGTGTGAGGGAACGCCGCAAGAAGTCGCTGCCAACGAGCAGGTCAAGCAAATCTACTTCGGACGAGACGGCCATGCCCACCACTGAACTGCGATTCGACGACGTCACCGCCGGCTATGGCGCCCTGCCAGTCCTCGAGCACCTCAGCTTCAGCGTACGCGAAGGCGAGCGCCTCGGACTGATCGGACGCAACGGCGCCGGCAAGACCACGACCCTCGCGACAGCCGTGGGCCTGGCCGACCTGATGAAGGGGCGCATTCATTTCGGCGCCGACGACATCAGCAACGCGAGCACCTTCGCACGCGCGCGCGCCGGCCTGGGCTACGTCCCGCAGAGCCGCGACATCTTCCCCTCGTTGACGGTGGAGGAAAACCTGCTGTCGGGCTTGCAGGGACGCTCGGCGGGCGTTGCCCTGCCTCCGATCTACGCGCTGTTTCCGCGGCTCAAGGAACGCCGGCGCAACGCAGGCACGCAGTTGTCCGGCGGCGAGCAGCAAATGCTGTCCGTGGCACGCGCACTCGTCGGGCAGCCGCGCATCCTGTTGCTCGACGAACCGCTGGAAGGCCTGGCGCCCATGGTGCGCGAGGAGTTGATGGATGCCATCGTCCGGATGAGCGACCAGCTCGGCGTGGGCTGCATCATCGTGGAGCAGCACGTGGATGTCGTTCTCGGGTTTTCCGACAACGTGATCGTGCTGGAACGGGGCCTGGCCGCCTACGCCGGATCCGCAGCGGCGCTGAGCGGCGAAGAGGCATTGCTGAACCGCACCATTGGCATCCAGAAGTGCTGACGACGAATGCGCGCCGTTCGACCGTGTGTGCATGCCGATGGCGCTGCCAGATTCTTCTCGGCGAGGGCGACGGCCGCCGTTCCTGCGTTCAATTTCAATTCGTCTCAAGGATACGCACATGACGCCCTCTCCTTCCTCACCTTCAGAACTGCGGCAGCATTGGCGCTACGTTCTGGGTTGCTTCCTCGGCCTGGCCAGCGGCGTCTCGTCGCTGTACTTCTACAGTTCCGGTCTGTTTCTGAAGCCGCTCGCAGCGGAGTTCGGATGGACCCGGGGCACGGCCTCCCTGGGGTCGCTGACCAGCAGCGTGCTGCTGGGCTGCGCCGCGCCGTTCATCGCGCAGGTCATCGACCGCTACGGCGCGCGACGCGTCACCCTGCTCTCCCTGGTGGGCCTGTCAGCGTCGTTCCTGCTTCTGGGGGTGTGGACGCAAGGCTTGGCCAGTTTCCTTGCGCTGGTCACTGTTCTGACACTGCTCGGTGGTGCGACCTCGCCTTTGTCGTTCACGAGAATCCTTGTGGGCAAGTTTTCTCGTCAACGCGGGCTGGCGCTGGGCATCGCCATCACCGGAACCGGTGTGGGGGCCATCCTGATACCGTTGATCGTCACGCCGGCCATCGCCAATTTCGGATGGCGAGCCACCTACCTGGGCCTTGCGGCCATTGTGCTTGCGCTTTTGCCGTTGATCGCCTACTTCCTGCGGGGCGCGGACGCGGCCCCTGCGGAGAAACCGCGTCCCGCCCCGGCAGGAAGTAACCTGAAGGCGCTGGCGGATCCACGCTTCTTCCGCATGGCCGCAGTCTTCCTGTTGTGCTCGGTCGGCATCTTCGGCACGATCGTGCACGTCGTTCCGATGCTCACCGATCTCGGGCTTTCCCCGAACCGCGCCGCCGGTCTCGCCAGCATCCTGGGCGTGGCGGTCATCGTCGGACGGATCGTGACCGGCTTTCTGCTGGACATGTTCGACGCCGCGCGCTTGTCGGCCACGCTCTTCATGCTGTCTGCGACCGGCATGCTGCTTCTGGCGACCGGCAACTCGGCGCTGGTGCTTCCCGGGTTGCTCATGACGGGCTTCGCGGTCGGCGCGGAGTTCGACCTCGCAGCCTATCTGGTGAGCCGAAAATTCCCGCTGAACCTCTACAGCACCCTCTTCGGGGGCGTCTATGCCACGGTGGCAATCGGCGCCGGCATCGGGCCATTCCTCGCAGGGCTGCTCTTTGACATTTCCGGCAGCTATATCTCGTGGCTTTGTCTGGCGGCAGGATTGCTGCTCGCAGCCGCGATGATCTGCCTGACCGAGCGCGCGGGCGCCACGCACGCGGGCGGCACGGTCGCGGCGGCAGGTTCGAGCGAGCGCTGAGCTCGCTGCGCCTTCGCGCTGGACGCAATGCAAAGCCTTCGTGCGCTCCTGGGGCCGCTGCGGGTGTTCGATGCAGTGTGCCGCGCCAAGGGGATCACTCGGGCCTCCCAGGTGCTGCACGTGACCCCCGGTGCTGTCAGCCAGCAGATCAAGCAGTTGGAGACCGGACTCGGAGCGCAGCTGTTTCAGAAAGCCGGCCGGGAGATCGAGCTCACCGCGGTGGGCAAACGACTGGCCCACCGCGTCTCGGATGCTTTCGATCGCCTGAACGATGCGCTCAATGACGTGGTCGATATCCGGCTGGACAAGCGGCTACGCCTGAAAGTGACGCCGAGCCTGGCCATCCGTTGGCTGGTACCTCGCCTGCGCGGCTTCTACGCGCAACATCCCGACATCGATCTCGAGATTTCGACCATTGCACGGGCCGACGACATCCGGCTGGAGGGCGCCGACTGCGCGATCCGGCATGGCATGGGAGAGTGGGGAGATGTCGAGCTGGACCACCTCTTCGACGACGAATTCCTGCCCGTCTGCGCGCCCCACCTGGCCAGGCATCTGAAGGCACCTCGCGACCTGCTGCAAGCCAACCTGCTGCACTCGATGATGCGGCCAGAGGCCTGGTCGCTCTGGTTCAGTTCGGCCGACCTTGCAGATTTCCCGCGCCTGCACGGCATCACTCTTGCAAATGCCGCGCTGTGCTACCAGGCCGCGGCCGATGGCCTGGGGGTCGCCATCGCGCAGCGCGCCTACGTGGACGACGAAATCCGCAGCGGGCGGCTGGTCGTTGCGGTGGATCACATCGCCAGAACGGAGTCCGGCTACTACCTGGTCTGCGATCCGCTGAAGGCCGCGCAGGCGCCCGTGAGGCTTTTCAGAGACTGGATCCGTTCTGTCCGGTAGCCACCGCAACGGGCGCGATTGGATCCCACCCATGCCGGGACCGAGGTCGCCGGCTTGTCGGGCGCCTCCTGCCTCCTGCGGCGATCCGCGCCCCCCGCTGCGCTCCACCTCGGGCGGGACAGGCTCATCGATGTGTGGCGCGCAGCGCTTCCCCGCGCCGGGCGAAACGGGCGGCCCATTCTTCCGCGGGCATGAAGCTGGGGTCCGCGCGGACCGCACGCTCCGTCTGGGCCCAGATCGCATCGTCGGTGTCGTCCAGATCCAAAGGATCTCCATGCGGTTGGCTGACGTACCACGGCGTGTCGAGGTAGACCTCGACCGTATTGTCCTCGGGGTCCATGCAGTAGATGGAAAGGGCGTTGCCATGGTTCAGGCCGCGCATCTTCGTCGCGCCCAGCGACAACGCGCGGCGCCGCGCCTCGCGCAGGTGGTCGATGGTCTTCACCTTGAACGACAGTTGCATCACGGTGCTCGGCGCGTCCACGGCGCGGCCGCCGGCCAGCACCAGCTGGTGGTGCTGGTCGTCGCGCCCGCTCAGGAACACGAGCTCGTACCGGAAGGTGCCCCCGACACCCCGGTCGGTTTCCTGCATGTCGAACACGCCGGTGTAGAAGCGCTTCATCACCGCGAGGTCCTGGCAGAAGATGCCGCAGTGCGACAGGTTGGGAATGTAGGGTGCGTTCACGATGGCCTCGATGGGGAGTCAGGGAATCAGGACGAGTTTGCCGAGCGAATTGCCGTGGTCCAGCAGCTCGTGCGCGCGCCGCGCCTCGGCCAGCGGGATGCGGGTGGCACGCGCAGCGCGCACCTTTCCCGCCGCCATCAGCGCGATGGCCTCCTCCATGAGGCCGCGGCGCTGCGCGATGTCGCTGTCGATGGTGTGGATCGAGAACGTGCGGATCGCCAGGCTCCTGCCGAGCAGCTTTCGCAGTTCGCCGAAGACGTCGTTCGCGGGTGGGCCCGCGAGGATGTTGTAGGAAACGGCCATGCCGAATGGCGCCAGCGATCGCAGGCAGGCAATGAAGAGCGCGCCGCCGACATGGTCGAACGCCAGGTCGGCGCCGCGCCCGTCGGTCAGCGCCATCACGCGGTCGGGCAGCGTCGCGGGGTCGCCATCGATGACCTCGCTCACGCCGTTCTCCAGCGCGAAGGCGCGCTTCTCGTCCGACGAGGCGGTGCCGATCACGCGCAGCCCGCGTGCGCGCGCAACCTGCGCCAGCGCGGTCGCGACGCCGCCCGCCGCACCCGGCACGAGGATGGTCTGCGCCCGCAGGTTGCCATTGCTCGCAAGCAACGCAAGAGCGAGCTGGAAGTTGCCCAGCTCACCGCGTCCTCGAAGCCCAGCCCCGGCGGCAGCACAAAAGGCGCCGACTCGCTCACGCAGATGCATTCGGCGTAGCAGCCGCCGCGCTGCGCGAGTTCGCGCGCGCTCACGAGCACGCGATCGCCCTCGGACAGACGCGTGACGCCCGCGCCGACCGCATCGACCATTCCCGCCATTTCGTTGCCCGGAATGGCCGGCAGCGGCGGCATCCACTTGTAGGTGCCGTTGCGGATGAGCACGTCGGGACCGCCCGCGCCGATGGCCGCGGCCCGGACGCGCACCTGGCCCGGGCCGGGATCGGGCAGCGGCACGTCGACCAGCCGAAGCACCTCGGGGCCGCCCGTTTCGGACAGCTGCACGGCGCGCATGGTGTGGTTCGTCATGCTCAACGCTGCCCGTCGTTCACCGA
Source organism: Variovorax sp. E3 (assembly GCF_016082275.1). Classification (GTDB taxonomy): domain Bacteria; phylum Pseudomonadota; class Gammaproteobacteria; order Burkholderiales; family Burkholderiaceae_C; genus Variovorax. Next base: position 92,519 of record NZ_MOWM01000009.1, on the reverse strand, counting down.
GACCTTGTCCTTGGTCAGGCCGCCCAGGCGCGAGTGGATGCGCCCGCCGTCGGCCATCACCAGCGCGAAGAGAATCTCGTCGGGCCGCGGCGCGTCCTGGATGCCCACCTCGACGGTGTTGAAGTGGCTGCGTACGTAGGCAGCGTGGATGTAGTGCAGCGGCACCATCAGGCGGTAGCCGGTGGCTGCGACCGCCTTGGCCGCGGGCACGATGGCCTTGGGCTCGCCGAGCACCTGGCGCATCGCCCAGCCGCCGGCCTCGTGCCAGACCGCGCCGTGCTCGAGTTCGCCGTTAACGCCGACGATGGCCGCCTTGCTGTAGGCCTCGACGTTGTCCTTGCCCAGCGTGGCCACGAGTTCCTCGGCCAGCGAGGTGCCCAGGCTTCTCAGTTCCGCCATGAACGGCATCAGGTCGGGCTCGTAGCGGCCGGCGTAGGGGTTGCGGACGACCGCGCACGCGGCGGCAATGCGCAGCGGTTTGCGCGGCGGTGGGCCGCCCTCGTGGAAGACGGTCTCGACGGTGAGGCTTCGCTTGCGCAGCGCGATCAGTGACATGGCGTGAGTCTTTCGTTCATTCATGCGTCCAATCATTCGGACGGTCGTTCATTGCCTGGGAATCCTTGCGTCGGCGACCACCTGGGTCCACTTTTCCAGCTCCCGTGCCACCAGAGCCTTCATCTCCTCGGGCGTGCTGCCGCGTGCCTCGCCACCCATGTCCTCCAGGCGCTGGCGCACCGACGGAGCCTGCAGCGCACGCAAAGTCTCGGCGTTGAGCCGATCGACGATTGCGCGCCGAGTGCCCGCCGGCGCCAGGATGCCCGCCCACGAGCGCACGTCATACCCCGCTATGCCCTGCTCCGCAACCGTCGGTACCTTCGGCAGTCCCGGCCAGCGCTGCGGCCCCGTCGTCGCCACGGCGCGCAGCTTGCCGGCCTGGATGGTCGAAAGCACCGCCGTCGGCGGCGCGATGATGAAGGGCACCTCGCCACCGAGCAGCGCGGTGACGGATGCGGCATCGCCGCGGTAGGGCACGTGCATCATCGACACGCCGGCCATCTTGGTGAGCAGTTCGCCGGCCAGATGGTGTGTCGACCCGATGCCTGCGGTGCCGTACGCCACCGTTCCCGGCGCGGCCTTCGCCAGCGCGACGAGTTCGGCGAGCCCCTGCACCTTCGAACCGGCGTTGACGACGATCAGGAAGGGAAAGTAGGTGACGGTGGACACGGCCTCGAAGTCGTCCACGGTCTTGTAGGGCAGCGTGTTGTAAAGCGCCCCCGCCACCGCGTGCCCGCCGGTGGCCAGCAGAAGGGTGTAGCCGTCGGGCTTGGCGCGCGCGACCGAGGCTGCCGCAATGGTGCCGCCCGCGCCCGGCTGCGCTTCGACCACGATCGGCCGACCGAGCGCCTTGCCCATCTCGACGCCGATGGCCCTGGCGATCGCATCGGCATTGCCGCCCGGCGCGAAGCCCTGGTAGAGCTTCACCGCTCGATCGGGGTAGCCCTGCGCAAGGGCCTGGCAGGCCGGCCACGCGGCGGCAGTCGCCGCGCAGGCGGCCAGAAGGGTTCTTCGTTTCAAGGTTTTGTCTCCTGGGGGGCGGCGCCCTTTTGCGGGCGTCTCGCACGATGCCGGACCGAAGGACGGGCGCTCAGTCTTGCGCCACCACGCGATTGCGCAGCAGGCCCACGGCTTCGATCTCGACTTCGACGATGTCGCCCGGCTTCATGAAGCGCGGGGGCTTCTTGCTCCAGCCCACGCCGGCCGGCGTGCCGGTGATGACCACGTCGCCGGGTACCAGCGTGAAGATCGTGGACGCGTACGCAATCAATCGCGGAATCGGGAAGATCATGTGTCCCGTGTGGCTCGACTGCACCACCTCGCCGTTGAGGCGCGTCTCGAGCTTGAGCTCGCGCCCCGGCGCGATCTCGTCGGCCGTGACCATCCACGGGCCGAAGCCGCCGGTCGATTCGAAGTTCTTGCCCGAGGCGATCTGCTTGGCGTGGAACTGCCATTCCCGCACGCTGCCGTCGTTGTAGCAGCTGTAGCCGGCCACGTGCTTCCAGGCGTCGGCCTCCTGGATATCGCGGCCGCCCTCGCCGATGATCACCGCCAGTTCGCCCTCCCAGTCGAGCGACTCGGACACGCGCGGGCGCACGATCGGCCCTTCGTGCGGCGTCTGCGAACGCCACACGCGCAGGAAGATCGGCGGCTGCTCGGACAGCTCGCGATGCATGCCCGCGGCCAGCACCTCCTGGTGGTGGTCCATGTAGTTGCGCACGGCGCAAATGATCTTCTCGGGTTTCGGAATCACCGGCAGGTAGCGCACGTCGGACAACGGCACATCGGCGGCGAGCCCCGCCACCAGTGCGTCGCGGCGCGCGAAGTCCGCGCTGGCGATGAAGTCGGCCAGCGTGGCGTGGCCGGTCCGGGCGGCCAGTTCGACCACGCCGGCGTCGACGACGGCGCCCCAGGTTTCGCGGCCTGCGAGTGAGTAGGACATCAGTTTCATGCGTTGACTCTTTCGGATTGGGCGTTGCACAACGGGGCGGCATCGACCCGTGTTCAGTTTTCAGTTTAATGCACGAATAGATTTTTGTGCATAAAACAAAATACATGCATAGTGGTTTCCACGGGGGCAGGTGCGACCGCTGCAGTGACGGGGAGAGAACGTACCCATCGCCGAAGAAGGTGCTTTGCGCAGGCGCGGCTCCCTTGATGCGGCCATGCAGGCCGCCTGAAAGGCGGAGGTGGAAAGGTCTGTCCCTGCGCCCTTGCCGTGGACGGCAAGGGCAGGCAACTTCGCGCTGAAGTGCCCGCGGAAGGTCAAGGCGCTGGTCGGGTCCAGACCTCGGGCTTGCCCGATCCCGGCACCGACGATCTATCGCGCGCCAAGGGCGTACCCATGGGCCCGGTAGGCGGGTATGGGGCGGCTACCTGGGCATCGTCGGCACTCGCATGCGCATGCGCATGACGGACCGCAACCCGCAAGCAGCAGGTGCTAGCTCTTGCCGGCCCGCTCCGCGGCCGTGCCGAGCACCGCCATCACGTTGCGCTGCGTGCTGAGGATGTGTTCTTCCAGCAGCGCACAGGCCGTTTGCGCATCGCGGCGCAGGGTGGCGTCCATGATCTTGCGGTGCTCGTTGGACTTGCGCCGTGCCGCCTTGCGAAAGCGGGCCGAGTAGCGGCGGTAGCGCTCGGCTTGATCGAAAAGGCTCGCGCTCCAGTTGCGCATGCGCTCCGACGGGCAGGCCGCCAGCAGCGCGGCGTGGAAGGCCGAGTGAACCTGGGTCCAGTCGTCATCGAGCACGACGGGACCATCACCAAGGCGGCCCTCGATTTTCTCGAGCCGATGGTAGGCGCCGACCACCATCGCTTCCCACGCGTCGTCGCCATTCGCGATCGACTCGCGAAGCGCCGGGAGGTCGAGCATGACGCGCATCCGGCTGATGTCCGCGAGATCCTCCGGCGAGATGTCCGCCACGCGGAAGCCGCGACGCTCGTCGGAACGGATCAGCCCTTCCTGCGCCAGACGGCTCAGCGCCTCCCTCAACGGGCTGCTAGAGAAACCATAAGCGGCCTGGAGCTCGTCGAGCTTGAGCTTCGCGCCAGCGCCATAGGTGCCCGACAGAACATCCTGGCGCAACCGGATGAAGGCCTGGTCGACGAGCGGAAGCGCCCGGTCGGCGGTCGGTTCTTTTTTGTACATGGTTTCGATTTTATGCATAAACTCCCCTCGCCCAAAAACCGGAGCCGAACACCTTGAAGAACGACGACCACCCCACCGCGCAGCTTGTCGCCATCTCCGGCAGCCTTCGCCGGGCCTCGAGTTGCACGGCCGTGCTGCGCAGCCTGCAACCCTTGCTGCCACCCGGCGTGACGGTGCGGATCGTCACGCTCGAAGACATTCCGCCCTACAACGCCGACCTCGACGCGACGCCCCGCCCGAACCCGTGGCACGGCTCAAGAACGCCATTGCAGGCGCCGACGGCCTCGTGCTGTGCTCGCCCGAATACAACTACGGCATGCCGGGCGTGCTGAAGAACGCCATCGACTGGGCCTCCAGGCCGGGCTTCGCCTCGCCGCTCAGGAGCAAGCCGGCGCTCATCATGACCGCGTCGCCCGGCACCGCCGGCGGCGTGCGGGCGCAGGCGCAGATCCGCGACGCACTGGCCGCCACGCTGGCGCGCCCATTGGCGCGCCAGCACGTGGCCATCGCCAACGTGGCCTCGCGCATCCAGGACGGCCGGCTGGCCGATGCGCCGACGCTCGACTTCATCCGCGTGGCCCTCGAAGAACTGCTGGACGAGATCGCGATGCTGGCCGGCGCGCGCCTGCGGCCGGCCTGAGCCGGTCATCGGCGCAGCGGACCATGCCGCGGTCATCGGCGCAGCGGACCATGCCGCGGTCCCCGGCTCACGCCGTGCGCTTCGCCCCCATCAGCACGAACAGCATCGTGGCGGGCTTGTCGCTCAGGTTCCGCCAGGCATGGCGGTTGCCGTGCTGCACGGCCACGTCGTGCCGGCGCAGCGCAACCTGCGCGCCGTCGTCCAGTTCCAGCGTGATCTCCCCGTCGAGCACCACGTCGTAGTCGATGCTGTCCGTGGTGTGCATGCCGGGATGGTCGACTTCGAAGGCCTCGGCCAGCCCGGGGATCTTTTGCGCGAACTCGGCACCGAATGCCGCGCCGTCGAAGTCGGCACGCGTCATCACGCTGTCGGGCGGGAAGGTCACGAACATGAGCAGTGTTTCCCCCTGCCCCGGCACGAAGGTGGCCGAGCGGGTGCGGTCGCGCGGCGCGCCTGGCCCGACCTGCCCCGTGCCGTCCGTGGCCCACAACAGCGTCGCCGCAAAGCCGGGCGAACTCTCGAATTCGACGGCGCGCGCAGCCGCCGTGTCCTCGAACACCCGGGAGCGGCCGTCGACCGATGTCCCTGCCACCACACGTCTGACTTTCATGTGCGCCTCTCAGGGATTGATGACGAAGTTGCTGAAGCCGCCGTTGCGGCTCGCGATGCCCGAGATGGCCTCGTTCACGCGCTCCAGCGGATGGCAGACGTGCTCGAAGATGGAGAGGTCCAGCGTTCCGGCCTCGGCCATGTCGGCAATGTCCTGGCCTTCGCCGGCGGTGAACCAGGCCGAGCCCTCGATGCTCTGCTGGTCGTCCATCATGGTGTGCAGGTCCAGCCCGACCATGCCGGCGATGGCGCCGATGTTGAAGGCACGGCCACCTCGCTTGAGCGCACGGATGCCCTGCTGCATCGTCTCGTGCGGCGCGCCGGGGCCCAGGGCATCGATGAAAGTGTCCACGCCCAGGCCCCCCGTGCGCGCCTTGGCCCAGGCGTCGATGGCTTCGCCGCCGGCATTGGAGAACACCTCGATGCGATCGGGCGCCAGCGCCTTCACCCGGGCGAGCAGTTCAGCGTTGCGCCCGGTGCCGAGGATGCGCGTGGCGCCCATGGCCAAGCCGAACAGCGCGCCACCGATGCCCAGTGTGCCGCTGACGCCGTTGACGAGCATGCTCTTGCCCGGCCCGATGCCCGCCTTGCGCATGGCCGAGTACATGGTGCCCAAGTAGCCGAAGCGCGCGGCCTGGTTGAAGCTGACGTTGTCGGGCAACTTCACCAGGGCGTACTGCGGCGCGATCATGTATTCGGCCAGTCCGCCGTTGGGATAGTTCTTGTAGAGCTTGAGCGAGTGCTCAGAGAAGCCGAAGTAGCCGCTGAAGGCATAGTGCGTGCAGTTGATCAGGTCGCCGCCGCGGCAGGCCCGGCAGCCGCCGCAGTACAGGCTGGGGTTGACGTACACGCGGTCGCCCGGCTTCCAGGCATGCACGTGCGATCCCACCGCGGTGACCTCGCCCGCCGGGTCCAGGCCGAACACCGCGGGCAGCGGCGGCAGCGGCAGTTCCGGGAACCAGGTGGTCCAATTGGCCAGGATGTTGCCCAGGTTGGGCACGATGCCGCAGGCCCTCACGCGGACTTGCACATCGTTGGCCGCGGGCTGCGGAATGGGCAGTTGCTCGATTTCCATGGGGGCGCCTACCTTGTGAAGGCGCGCGGCTTTCATCGTCGACATCTTGTCTCCTTTTAAAAAATGCACAATTTGCAGTTTTGTGCATTTTCTTCCCCATGCCCACCGTCGCATCGGTATGAACCCTGAATGCACGTTCAAGTATTTTATGCACAATTCAATTATTCTGCACAAACGACCTAATGCATTCCTCCCTCAACGACACCCTTGACGTCGCCATCGTCGGCTTCGGCCCCGTGGGCGCCTCGCTTGCCGCACTGCTGGGGCAGCGAGGTCGGCGCGTGGCCGTCTTCGACAAGTCGGACCAGGTCTACCCGCTGCCACGCGCCTTCGCGCTCGACCACGAGGCGATGCGCACCTTCCAGCAGCTGGGCATCGCGGGTGCGCTGGCCGCGCACATGACGCCGTACCGGCCCACCCTCTACCAGGGATGCGATGGCGAGCCGATCCAGCATTTCGACATGGGGCCCTCCCCCTATCCGCTCGCCTGGGCCCCCTCCTACACCTTCAACCAGCCGGCACTCGAAGCCGCATTGCGCGACGCCGTCGCGGCGCTGCCCACGGTGCAGGTCCGCCTCGGCCACGAAGTGACGGACGTGCAGCAGGAAGACGCCGAAGGCGGCGCCGTGCTGACGGTGCGCACGCCGCAAGGCGAGATCTCGCGGGTGCGGGCTCGCTATGTGGTGGCTTGCGACGGTGGCGCCAGCCCCACGCGCAAGCGGCTGGGCCTGCGCCTGAAGAGCCTCGACTTCGACGAGCCGTGGATCGTCGTGGACATGCACGTGCACGAATCCAGGCTGGCGGACCTGCCCGCCACCAACATCCAGTACTGCGATCCTTCCCGGCCCTGCACCTACGTGGTCGGCCCCGGCACGCACCGCCGCTGGGAGTTCCTGCTGATGCCGGACGAAGCCGAGCAGCGCGAGATGCCGCACGACGCGATATGGAAGCTGCTGGCGCCCTGGCTCGCGCCGATGGATGCGCGGATCTGGCGCGCGGCCACCTACCGCTTTCACGCCGTGGTGCTGGAGCAATGGCGCAAGGGACCGGTGCTGCTCGCCGGAGACAGCGCACACCAGATGCCTCCCTTTCTGGCGCAGGGCATGTGCCAGGGACTGCGCGACGCGCTCAACCTCGCCTGGAAGCTGGACACGGTGCTGGACGGCCGCGCACCCGACAGCCTGCTGGACAGCTACGGCGCCGAGCGCGGCCCGCAGGTCGAGGAAGTCACCGCCACCGTGAAGCGCCTGGGGCAGATCATCTGCGAGCGCGATCCGGCGCGTGCGATGCAGCGCGATCGCGAACTGCGCGCACAACAGGGCAACCGGGTGAAGGTGCAACTGCGCCATAGCCTGCTGCCGGGCATCCGCCACGGCCTGATCGACAGCGCCGAAACGCCGCAGGGCACGCCATTTCCCCAGCCCGTCGTGCGCATTGCCGGCGCCGCCACGGTGGGCGACGCGCAGAGGATGGACGACCTCGCGCCGCCGGGCTTCCTGCTCGTGCTGCGCGCCGCCCCCGCCGCCGCATTGCTGGCGCAATGGCAGGAGGCGCTGGCTGCGCTGCAGGCGCAGGTGGTCGTCTGCACGGGCGATGAAGCCCCTGTGGCGGGCGTTCTCGCGCTCGTGGAAGTCGATGGACTGCTGGCGCAATGGTTCGAGCGAAACGGCTGCGGCGCCGCGCTGGTGCGACCGGACCATGTCGTCTACGGCGTGGCGAAGGACATCGGCGAAATCAGGGCCTTGCTTCATCGCGCATGCGCGCGGCTGGGCATGGCGCTCGATTGATTTTTCTTGAAAGCCTCCGATGAACGCCGCTCCCTCCTCCTCCAGCGCCGACGAAGCGCTGCTGCTCGACCTCGAAGCACAGCGCTGCGAAGCCATGAAACGCGTCGACTTCGCGCGGCTGCGCGAGATCCTGCACCCCGGCCTCACGCACGTGCATGCCAAGGGCCAGCTCGACGACTACGAAAGCTACTTCCGCTCGGGCGGCACGCACGTGAGGTACCAGCAGATCGAGCGCTCGGACCTGAAGGTGCGGGTGCTGGGCACGTCGGCGCTCATGACCGGACGCCAGTTGCTGGTGGCCGTGCGCAAGGATGGCAGCGGCACGGTGCGCATCGACTCGCGTGTCATGCAGGTCTGGACGCGCGACGAAGGCCGTTGGCGGCAGCTGGCGTTCCAGACCACGCCGCTGGAGATGAGCATCACCTGAGTGCTACCAGGCGGTGCCCCGTCCTGACGAGACCTTCGACACGTCGAAGCGGAAAAGAAGAACGTTTGTCTGCGGGCGCGTCCCTGCGACACACGAGGAATTCTCACAACGCGCGAGCCTGGCCACGGCAGATCGAAAGATCCCGAGACCGCGTGCAGAGCGGGCCCGACGAAGTCCTCAAAAACTGATCGCCGCGATCCCGGCCAGCACGATCACCGCGCCGGCGATGCGGCGCGCGAGATGCCCCTCGCGAAACAGTCTGCACGCGACGAGCGATCCGATGACGATCGACGACTCGCGCAGCGGCGCGACGAGTGCCACCGGCGCCTCCCGCATGGCGGTGAGCACGAGGATGTAAGCGAGCGGGGAGAACACCGCCACGATCAGAATCGGTACCGCATCAACACGGATGGCCGCCCAAATGCGATGGCGCCGGCGCAATACACCGGGAAACAGGATCAGGCTCTGCAGCAGCAGCGTGGCTGCGTAGTAGCTCACGGGCGCCAGGTGCAGCGCGACGATCGAGTAGCCGTCCCAGACCGTGTACGCGGCGATGGTCGCCCCCGTCGCGGCGCCCCACAGCAGGCCCTGCAGCGGCCGGCGGCTTGCGCCTCTGAACGGGTTGCCGGTGACGACGAGAACGCCCGCCACGACGAGCGAAGCGCCGAACATCGCGGCCACGGTGAGTTGCTCGCCCAGCAGGGAGATCGCCCACAACATCGAGATGACCGGGGCGGTGCCGCGGGCAACCGGATAAATCACCCCCAGCTCGGCGCGGTCGTAGCCGGCCTGCAAGGTCAGGGAGTAAGCGGTGTGCAACACCGCCGAAACGGCGGCGCCCGCCGCGAGCCGCCAGTCGAGCACCTGCTGCCCTTTCGCCATGAAGACGATGCCGATCGGGACGCACAGCAGCGCCGACGCGCAGGTATAGGCGCAGACAAACAGCAAGGCATCCCCGCGCTTGTACTTCGAGGCCAGGTTCCACACCGCGTGGGCGACCGCCGCGGCGAGGACCATCGCAACGGTACCGGGTGGCATCAGGCGATATCGGGCAGGTCGATGCCCGCGCGTTCCGCGCGACGGCTGCGCTGGGGGTCGCGCAGAGCCAACGCCGCGGCCAACGCATCGATCACCACAAGCTGCGCCAGCCGGCTGCCGGCCGCCGCCATCTGGGTCGTCAGTGGTGCGCCGCCGACGACGAGCGCGATGTTCGCGAGGGTCGCCAGCGGTGTGCCGTACTGGTTGGTGATGGCGATGAGCAAAGCGCCGGCCGAAGACGCCGCATCGGCGACGGCGAGCGTTGTCGAGGTGCGTCCGGTCGAACTGACCGCGATCACGACATCACCGGGCCCCAGGAGCCGCGCCGCGATCATTGCCGACAGATGGTCCGCAATGCCGATGGTCGTCACCCCGACCGCGCGCAGTCGGAAGACCGCATCGGCGGCGACCGTCGCCGAGGGGCCGGCTCCGAATGCGATCACCTGGCGCGCGTGCTCGATGGTGCCGACCGCCTGCTCGAGCGCCGGCAGCGCCAGGGCGCCGCCGAGCGCGGTCAGGGCATCAGTGCCGGCGCGAATCGAGGCCTCGAGCACCGCCGCAGTCGTCGCACCCGCGGTGAGCACGCCAGACGGCGCGAAGAACCCGGTGGTACCGCGGGCACGAGCGATCTCGATCTTCAGTTCGGTGAAGCCACTGAAGCCGATCGCACGCGCGGCGCGGATCACGCTCGGCGGCGAGACGCCAGCGCGGGCAGCCACCTGCGCGGTCGTGCTCGCGCCGACGAACAAGGGATCGGCGAGCAAGAGCGCGACGACCTTCGCTTCGCTGGCAGCCAGATCGCCCGTTCGGGCCTGGATGCTTCCGATCCATTGCAACAAGCGGCGCCCGCTCTCTGAAACTCCATTACCATCTTCATTCATAATAGGTAATAGATTACATTGCGCTCGCGGCACGCGCAAGCATGGCGTGCACGAGCGCCGACCAAGAGGCTTGAAGGAGTCTGTGTTCATGAACACAACAAGGGCTGCATCGGTGGCTGTGGTGGGTCCCGGTGCCATCGGCACCGCGATCGCGGCGGCGCTGCACGAAGCCGGCCGCACACCGCTGCTGTGCGGCCGCACCCCCCGGGAGCGCCTGACGCTGCACGACGGCGATCGCCTCGTCACCGTTTCGGGTCCGGTCCGGGTGGATCCCGCACAAATCGCGGGAACGGTCGACCTCGTCTTCCTGGCGGTCAAGGCGACACAGGTCGAGGCGGCGAAAGAATGGCTGGCCGCGTTGAGTGGCCCGAAGACCGTGGTGTGCGTCTTGCAAAACGGCGTCGAGCAGTTGGAGGGGATCGCCCTGCACGCCCGACCCGGGCGGTTCGTTCCCGCCGTCGTGTGGTTCCCCGTGCAAGCGCAATCCGACGGCTCGGTGCGCTTGCGGGCGGACATGCGCCTGAGCCTGCCGGACACGCCGCACGCCCGTGCGGCGGCCCAGGCGCTGCAAGGCACACGGTGCCGCGTCGAGCTGGCCACGAACTTTCGCGCGCTGGTCTGGCGCAAGCTGCTGCAGAACGCGGTGGCCGGGCTCATGGTGCTTACGCAGCGCCGTAGCGGCATGTTCGGCCGCACCGATATCGCCGAGCTCGCCCTTGCCTATTTGCGCGAATGTCTGGCCGTGGCCCGCGCCGAGGGTGTGGAGCTCGACGACGCAGCGCCGCAGGAGATTCTCGACAAGTTCCAGTCATCGCCCGCAGACATGGGCACCTCCATCCTCACGGATCGCGAAGCCGGGCGGCCGCTCGAGTGGGATATTCGCAATGGTGTGGTCGCGCGTCGCGGTCGGGCTCTGGGCGTCCCGACGCCGATCAGCGATATCCTGGTGCCGCTGCTCGCAGCCGCGAGCGACGGCCCTGGCTGATCCCGCGGCCGATGCGCGCACTGTCGCGCCCCTGGCTTGCCGCCTCCGGCGCCGCCGCGGCCCTAGTCCGCCTTGAATCCCGAAGCTTTGACCACGGGCTCCCAGAAGGCTTGCATTTCGTCGAACCTGGCGCGAGCCCCGGCCGGCGAGCTTGCCGTCTCCACAAAGCCGAGCGTGCGGATCTTGCGCGCGAACTGCTCGGTTGCAACGGCTTTTCGGATCGCGGCGCTCCATTCGGAGACAACGACCGCAGGCGTTCCGGGAGGCAGGCATATGGCCAATACGCCCACCGCGGTGAGCTCCTTGCGGCCAAGCTCGCCGAAGGTTGGAACGCCGGGCAGAAGCGGCGAGCGTTGCGCGGAGGTCACGGCCAGCACGCGAAGCTTGCCGGCATTGTGGTGCTGTGCAAAGTCTCCGACGGTCGAACTTCCCGCTGCGACATTGGCGCCGACAAGGTTCACGATCATCGGGGCAGCGCCCTGAAACGGCACGTCCTGTAGCGGTGTTCCGATGACTTTGGCAATCTGCAATCCCAGGAAATGCGTCGGGCCTCCCGATGCGGCATGGCCGAAGTTGGCATGCTCGGGATGGGCACGCACCCAGGGGGCATATTCGGCAAAGGTCTTGACGGGCGAGGATGCGGGTACAGCCAGCGCCATCGCAAACTCGACCACCGTCGACGCTGGCAGGATATCCCGCTGCGCAGCGTAGTTGAGCTTGTTGAAGACGAAGGGATAGATCGATTGCAGGAAGTCCGGACACAGCATGGCCACGCTTCCGTCGGCGGGGGCGGCACGCAGCGCATCGATCGCGATCCTTCCGCCGGCTCCGGGCCTGTTCTCCACCACGACGGTGCGATCGAGCGGCTCATGCAGTTGATCCGCAAGCGCGCGCGCGACGACATCGAGTGTCCCGCCAGGCGAGAAGCCCACAAGAATCCTTGCGGGCGGGCGGCTGGCCGACTGCGCGATGGCCCAGGGCGTGCCGCAGTACGCGGCAATGATGAGTGCAAGGCTGTGGAGCCAGGCCGTATTGGGTTTGTTCAAGAGCTTCTCCGGGGAAATGCAGCCACGTCACGTCGGGTGCTGCGCCGTCGTCCACGAGGCCACTCGAGGGATTCGAGCGCGCAGCGCCCCACGACGCCTGCGCCCGCTGCGCCAGGCAAAGTCAGCGACCCCGAAAGACCGGGGCGCGCTTGTCGGCGAAAGCACGGCGCCCTTCCAGTCGATCCTCGCTGTCCCTGAGCACGCCAAAGGCCTGGCGTTCCAGCTCCAGCCCCCCCGCAAGCGGCAGTTCCCGTCCGGTCATTGCCAGACGCTTGGCCGCGGTCATTGCCAACGGTGCATTGGCGGCCATCGCGCGTGCCAGGTTGATCGCCGTTTCCTCCAGCGCGGAAAGCGGAACCACCTTGCTGACCAATCCGATCCGCAACGCTTCGTTGGCATCGATGCGTTCGCCCGTCAGCAGCATCCACATCGCGTCCGACTGGCCCACCGCGCGGATCAGGCGTTGCGTGCCCCCGGCGCCCGGAATGCTGCCGACGCGCACCTCCGGCAAGCCGAACTGCGCGTTCTCCGAACAGATGCGGATGTCCGCAAGCAAGGCCAGTTCCAGTCCACCGCCCAGGGCATAGCCATTGATCGCGGCGACAACAGGCTTGTCAGTCTGCAGCGTACCGAAATTGGAATGTCTGTTGTCGGCGCGAAAGACCTGCCGCGCGGCACTGTCGGCCGGCGGCATCGTCTTCTTGAGGTCCGCGCCTGTGCAGAACGCTCGCTCGCCCGCGCCGGTCAGGACGACGACGCGGATTTCCTCGTCGCTGCAGACCTGATCCCAGATCGCGAGCAGTTGCTCGTTCGACTCGGGGTCGATGGAATTCATGGCTTCGGGACGATGGAGGGTGACGATGGCGACGCCATCCCGGACTGTCTTGACGATGGGCATGGGTTTGTCTCAGGTGGTGGGGGAGTCGGCGGCGATGACCGCCTCGATGTTTGCGGGCGGCATGCCCAGCTCGAGCAGCACCTCGCGGGTGTGCTGTCCGAGCGTTGGAGCGGCCCGCCTCGCCCGGGGCCGCTCGCCAACCGCGCCAATGACGCTGCGCGGCAGCGTCAACGGACCTGCGATCGGGTGCGGCAAGGTCTCCGTGAGCGCCGCTTCGACGAAGGGCGCGGACTGCGCGACCTCGGCATAGTTGTTGATCGGACCGCAGATGATGTCCACGGCCGCGAACTGCTCGAGCCAGAAGGCACGAGGACGCGCCAGCATGCGTGCTTCGAGCAGGCGCAACAGCGTCTCGCGGTGCTGCAACCGATCCTTGTTCTCGGCGAAACGCGGGTCCGATGCGAGCTCGGGCGCACCGACGGCGGTACACAAGGCCCGCCATCGCGCGGGGTGGTAGGCCGCCACCATGATCCACCCGTCGGCGCAACGCAAGGCCTCGTTCGGCGTCGAGTACGGCGCTGCGTTTCCCTGCGGGCCGGGCACGTGGCCGTCCGCGAAATAGGACGCGAAGCTCACGTGCTGCAGCGCGATGGCGCTGGCGAACATGCTTGCCTCCACATGCTGGCCCAGCCCGGTGCGTTGGCGCTGCGCGAGGGCCGCCAGGATCGAGATGGTCGCCAGGGACCCCGTGACAAGATCGACAACGGGCACCGGCACCTTGCACGGCGGTCCATCGGGCGCGCCGGTGACGCTCATGAGGCCGCTCACGGCCTGCAGCACGCCGTCCACGCCGGGCAGGTCCCTTGCGGAACCCTGTTGGCCGTACGCGGAGACGGAGCAGTAAATCAGCCGCGGATTGCCCGCAGCCGCCGTGGCGTAGTCAAGCCCCAGGCGTTCCATCACGCCCGGACGGAAGCTCTCCACCAGCACGTCCGCCTGCGCGACCAGCTGCAGCGCCGCTTGCCGGTGGGTCGGCTGCTTGAGATCGAGCACGATGCTGCGCTTGTTGCGATTGAGCGCAAGGAAGGGAACGCCCTCGCCGTGAACCCAGGGCGAGAGCGCTCGCGAAAGATCGCCTGTGGGGGCTTCCACTTTCACGACATCGGCCCCGAGGTCGGCCAGGCACAGCGTGCAGGTGGGACCCGCCATGACCTGGGTGAAGTCGATCACCTTCAATCCGCTCAATGCATTTGCGAGCATGCGACCTTCGATCTCGTTGGATGTTCTTCTTGGGTTCGCATCGGTTCACTACACCGACGCACTGCTGAGACTGCGTCCGCCGCACACGTACAGCAGCTGCCCCGTGACGTAGCTGGAGCCCGGCTCCGCGAAGAATCGAACGGCGCGACCGATGTCTTCTGGCTGGCCGATGCGCTCCATCGGCACGGTCTTGTGAAGACCCTGCCTGACCTCCTCGGTGAGCGTTTCAAACAGCGGCGTCTCGACGATGCCCGGCGCGATGGCGTTCACCGTGATGCCCTTGCGCGCGTACTCCAGCGCCAGCGAGCGGGTCAGACTCACCACGGCGCCCTTGGAAGCGGAATAGGCCGCCTGGCCGCGATTGCCCAGCCAGGCACGAGAACCGATGTTGATGATGCGTCCGAACCCGTTTTCAGCCATGGAGGTCAACACCGCCTTGGAGCAGATGAATTGCGAATGGAGGTTGATCTCGATCACGCGGCGCCAGAACGCCAGATCCATCTTGGAAACAAGCTTGTCGCCACCGATGCCAGCGTTGTTGACCAAGATGTCGATGCGTGAATGGGACGCCAGCAGTTGGGCCACTGTCGACTCCACCTGCTCCACCGAGCTCACGTCAACCTTGAAGGTGGTCACGTCGACCCCTTCGCCTGCAAGGCTGCGCTGGGCCGCTTGCAGGGCTTCGTCGTCGAGGTCCCACAGCGCGAGACGGCAGCCGGCCTGCGCCAGCTCGAGGGCGATGCCAAGGCCGATGCCCTTCGCGCCCCCGGTGACGACGGCGACAAGGCCTTGCAGCGAGGCCGCAGGAGTTGGATGTTTCTGGTTCATGTCGAGCCGATCAGAGCGAAAGAATATGGATGGCGCAGGCGGCGTGGTCCACGCCCCAGATACCGCCACCAGTCACCTGCGTGAGGCCGATCCGTGCCCCCTGCACTTGCCGAGCTCCCGCGCGGCCTTGCAACTGCTCGCAGACTTCCACGATCTGTGCGACACCGGTTGCGCCGGGCGGATGTCCCTTTGCGAGAAGGCCGCCACTCGGATTGACAGGCACCCGCCCGCCCAGGGCGGTGGCACCGCTGCGCAGCAACGCAGCCGCGTCGCCGCGATCGCACAGCCCCAGCGCTTCGTAGTAGAGCAATTCGGAGATGGTGAAGGCGTCGTGCACTTCGAGCAGGCTGAGATCCTGCGGTTCCACACCGGCCTGCTCATAGGCCAGCCTGGCGGCACGCGCCGTGATCTCTGCCTCCGTCATGTCGACCGGCGTGGTTTCGAACAAGCCGGACTGCACCACGGACGCCAGCACCTGAACCGGCTTCGCAACGCCTCGGGAGGGCTTGGTGCTGAGCACGAGCGCCGCAGCACCGTCGACCACGGCGGGACAGCACTGCAGCAGCGTGAGCGGCTCAGCCACCGGGCGGGACGCAAGAATCTCCTCGCGGGTCGCCAGCTTTGCAAACTTGGCGATGGGATTGAGAACGCCGTGCTTTCGGTTCTTCACGGAGATGTCCGCAAGCGTCTCGAGCCCGAGCCCGTGGTCATGCATGTACCGCCGAGCGCGCATGGCGTACAAGGCGGGCATGATCATGCCCCGCCTGTTGTTCCAGTCCTGTTGGCTCAGCTGCAACGGCCCGCCTCCCAGAGCGCTCAGATGGTCCATGCCGAATACCAGGACGGTGTCGTACTGCCCGACCTTGAGCGCCTGCAATGCGAGATTCAGTGCAGTCGCTCCGCTGGAGCAGGCGTTGTCCACGTTGTAGACCGCGCCCCCGTTCGCATGCAGTTCACGCAGTGCCCGCTGTCCTGGCAACATGGCACCGAGCGCGTTGCCGCAGTAGAGCGCCTGTACCTCGGAAAGCCGCGTGCCGGCGTCTTCCAGCGCGTCGAGAATGGCCGACTGGACCATCGCCTCCTCGGTGAATTCCGGAAAGCGGCCGAAGTCGGTGATTCCCACGCCGGTGATCATTGGTTGCTTCATTTCATTGCTCCTGAAAGGCGTAGTCGGGGGTGCCGTCGGGCAACGTGAAAGGCACCACGCGCACGCGGCTTTCGATCGCAGGCGGGCTTCCATCGAAGAGGAGCCGACCGAAGGCGCGAACCCCCGACTCGAAGTCGACCATCGCCAGGCCGTAGGCAGGCTTGTCCTTGCCGGGATGGACCACGGTGAAGCTGTAGAGGGACCCGGTCGGTCCGAGCTCGATTTCCTCGACCGGCTGGTCGTTGTGGACGAATTCGATCGGCGGAAACTGGGGGGGCTGTCCGCCTGCCTGGGTGGCCACAAGCACCATGCCGCCAGGGGTGTCACGGATGTGGGAATCCGTACGCTTGATGATCTTCAAAGGTGTCTCCTGTTCCGGTGGCGATGGCCACGACAACAGGAAGTGTGGTGACCCCGCGCCGCCCGGTCATTGGATTTGTGCTGCGCACTCTTTAGCCTTCCTAAAGCGTTTCAAGCGTGTAGTTCTGCTAAAGCGAGCGCAGCCAAACTGCAAGGACGCACGCCATGCGCACGCGCATACTGAATGAATGAAAGAACAAATGAGCGTTCCGGTCACCTTGATGCGCGGCGGCACCAGCAAGGCTGTTTTTCTCGCACGGCGTGACGTGCCCTCCGATCCGCAGGCGCTGCAGCGCTTCCTTCTGGCTCTGTTCGGCAGCCCGGACGTGCGCCAGATCGACGGGCTGGGAGGCGCCGACATCCTCACAAGCAAATGCGCGATCATTGGACCGCCGTCACGGCCTGACGCAGACATCGACTACACCTTCGTGCAGATCGGGATCGATCAGCCCAGCGTGAGCTTCGAGATCGTCTGCGGCAACATCTCGTCGGCCACCGGGGTCTACGCACTGCAGGAGCGGTTGATTCCCGTGCAGGAGCCCGCCACCACCGTGCGGGTGCACAACACCAACACCGGCAAGATTCTGCGCATGGTCGTGCAATGTGCGCACGGCGAGCCGCGCGTGGAGGGCGACACCGAAGTGGATGGGGTGCCCGCCAGGGGCGCCGAGGTCGCGCTGGACTACTCCGGCACCAGCGGCGCCACCACCGGCAGATTGCTGCCCACCGGGCAGGCACGTGATTCGGTCTACGTCTCCCAACTCGGCCGCGAGATACCCGTCTCGATCGTCGATGTGGGCACGGCGTGTGTGTTCATCCGCGCGGCGGATCTCGGCGTTATCGGCACCGAGCTTCCCGGTCAACTCAGCCCCGATATCTACGAAATGGCCGAGGAGGTGCGGCGCTGGGCCGCCGATCGCTGCAACCTGCCAGCGTCAGGAACCCTCACGCCCTACCAGATCCTCATCGGCGCGGCGCAGGACTACCGCACCATCGGCGGCGATCGAATCGTCCAGTCGTCGGAGATCGACTTCGTTGCGCGCATGGTTCTCAATGGCGGTGCGATGCACAAGGCTTTTCCGGGCGGCGGCTCGGTGTGCCTGTCCGTGGCCGCACAGATCGCAGGGACGATTCCTGCCGAGGCGCGATTAAGTCATACCGGTCCCACGCGCATCCGCATCGGTCATCCCAGCGGCGTGATCGGAATTTTTGCGAACGTGGCTCGCACAGGCGACGACCAGTGGACGGTCCGGGAAGTGCACTTCACTCGAACTGCTCGCCGGCTGTTGGATGGCACCGCTACGTGAGGCGAGCCCTTCTCGACGCGGGCTGATCTCACCAAACTGCCGGCGCGGCAGTTCTGAAGACAGCGGGGCGAAGGGCCGGTGGCCACGAAGCTGGCGCGCCGCCGATGAGCCAGCCGGCGAGCAAAGGACGCCAGCTCTGCGCCAAAGGCCCCATGGTCCTTCTCCGGCAGGGCCTTACATCTTTTGGCGCCCAGAAGTCAGACAGGAGTTATTTCACATGCGCAAGAACACCACGGCCAAGGCATCGCGATGACGACGCAAGATCTTTTTTCTCTGCGAGGCCGCACCGCGCTCGTCACGGGTGGCTCACGCGGTATTGGTCGCATGATCGCCGAGGGGTTCTTGGCGCAAGGCGCACGCGTCTATATCAGCGCGCGCAAAGCCGCGGCGTGCGATCTGGCGGCTTCGGAACTGTCGAAGAACGGCCATTGCGTCTCGCTGCCCTCCGACGTCTCGACGGTCACCGGCTGCCAGGCCCTGGCCGCTGCCTACGCGCAGCATGAAACCACCTTGGACATCCTGGTCAACAACGCCGGCGCCGCCTGGGGAGAAGACTTCGATGCTTTCCCGGAAAGCGGTTGGGACAAGGTGGTTGATCTCAATCTGAAAACGCCTTTCTTCTTGACGAAAGCACTGTCCGAGCCGCTGCGCACTGCGGCCAAGGGGCATGTGGGAAAGATCATCAACATCGCCTCCACGGATGGCATCGCGCTCAACCCTCAGGAGAATTACTCCTACGTCGCCAGCAAGGCGGGCTTGATCCATCTGACACGGCGAATGGCGCTGCGCCTGGCCCAGGACAATATCGCGGTCAGCGCCATTGCACCTGGTGCGTTTCCATCCGAGATGAACCGCAACGCACGCGACCGCGGCGACGAGCTGTCCGAATACATACCCGCCAGACGCATCGGCACATCAGAGGACATCGCGGGCGCGGCGATCTTCTTGGCGTCGCGCGCAGGTGACTATGTCATGGGCGCCACCCTGGTGGTGGACGGTGGTGTGACCCACGCCCGAGCCTACAGGTGAGTGTGACTGCTGGATGGCCGCTGGCGTCCGGGGCGGCGCGCCGATCTGAACTCACGTGTCATCCACCGACGCGAAAGCGGTCACCGACGTAGCTGGCGGGTGGCTTTCCAAAAACCTTCTTGAACATCCTGTGAAGGCAGAGGGTGACTCATAGCCCAAGCAATTGGCAACCTGCTGGACGGTCGCGCCACCGGGGAGCTCGCGAACGTCACGATCACCTGCAGCTGGCGTCGCCAGGGCCAAAACTCAGGCCGGTACGTGAGGTGCACAGTCAAATTCAACGTTCCGTCGCTCATACCCAGTTCGCTTGCCCCGCGCGTCAGGATCTTGCGATCGGAGGGACCCGAGCATCATCGCCGATGAGATCTTTCCTTGCGTCCTCGGGAGCCGGCATGAACACTCCGTTCGTGGGCATCGCGCAGAGCAGGTCAAGCAGCACCCCCTCGGCGCTTTGGTGACTTCCTCCGCTAAAGCACACAGAAGGATTTCGGCAAGACCAGCTTCTTGCGAGTCAAGCGCTACCCGCATCGTCTTGGCAGGCCGCTCTAACTGGTTACTGTCCGACGGATGCCGATCATTGAACGACTTGAGCCCGCACTAGATCTTCACTTCAGTTAGCCGAGGATTGTTGGCACAAGCGGTGGATAGAACGCGGTTGAGCTTGTTCAACTGCGAATGCGTAGGACACGCACTCTTCCTCGCATTCGTCGTTGCAGACCGGGTCAAAGATCCGCAGTTTTCGAGCTTCAAAGTTCTTCGGCACACGAATGTGTCGGACTGCTTTTCTTGAGCACCCGTCGATCGACCGCCGCCCTGGCAAGAAACATGAATGGAGCCGCATGCCTACGCCGCTTGTGGCGGACGTATCTGCCCTGTCTCTATTTCAGAACCTCGAACTTCTACGTCGGTGCCCTTGAGCGCCAAGGAGAGGATCCAAACCTCCATCAGCATTTTTGAGTTCCGCTTCACGACGATCCAGGTCGCTTTGCGCTCTCCGACATCAAGCAGTGCGCACATGCAGTTCTCGAATCCCTTGCCGATCTTGATGGGCAGCCGTGTTCAATCGTTTCTGTCGACGTCGGGTGGTGGCTCCATCGTCAACATCGGCTCCGTCGCGGACATCACGGGCAACTTCAGCACCGCCTACTCTTCCTCCAAATGGGCGGTCGAGGAGCTGTCGCGTTCTGCTGCGTATGTGTACGCCGATTGGGGGCTCCGCGGCAACGTCCTGCAGCCCGGCTTTATCGAGACCCATCTCACAGCGCCGATGACTTCGAATCCGCTGATGAAGAAGATGCAGTCCAACGCCATGAACAACACGGCCCTGTTCCTTGCGAGCGAAAAGTCGTCCTACATCACAGGCACCGACATCGTGGTGGATGGCGGGTGGTTTTCCTCGACGCCATACCTGGCCAACGAGCGTTCTCACCAAAAGCTTAGCTTCTGGATGTCAAGGACAAGGCAGAAGATCTGAAGGACGAATTCCTCAAACACTTCCGTTGACGTTTGACCTTGGAATCCATAGCCCTGCTCAAACAGTAGCTCGGCACAACCGCTACAGCCCGTGCGCCCCACACAAAGAGCTAACGTTCGGCTCTCTGCAGCAGCCCCGGCCGACGTGCTGCCCCTGAGATGCAAAGGAACCACGAGATCGCGACCACGTAAGTCGACGGGATTGCCGCGCGTCGCTGGTGTGGGGTAAGAACAGTGGTCTGCCCTGCAGGTTTGCGGCTGTGCGAACCTGGACTCTACGCGTAAACGCCTCGCCTGCCGCGCTGCAACGAACCTGTCGAGCCTTGGAACGCTTGCGCAGCTCATCCCTGGCGCCCGCGGTCTGCAGGGAAGCGCCTCCACTGCCCGCAGCGGCTGCTGAACCCAACCTCGCCGACCGTCGGCCACAGGCAGTGGACGGGGAGGATGTCGTAGAGGGCCGCAGGCAAGTCGAATACCCTCTCCTCAGACCCTCAGAAGGCGCTTCATCAAGAGCGTTGGATAGTCTTGCCGATGCCCCGCGACGGCATAAACAAAGGTGTCGTCGGCGATGCGCCGATAGACCAGCTTGTGGTGCGAGGTGAAGACGTTCTGGTAGTCAAAGATGCCAACGGATGCAAGTTCCTGGACCGGCGTCCCAGTCAAAAAACCCGTATCCACCAGCGCCAGCTTCTCGAAAATCTCGTCCTCAGCCTTGAGCCAGTCGGATTCGCTCCATTTGTCGAGCATGTACTCCTGCAGCGAGAGTAGGTCCTTCTGGGCATCGGGAAGAATGAAGAGGGCCACTACTTGCGACGCTGACGAGCTGCAGCCAACTGCGCGCGAGAGTCAGCCACGGAAATACCTTTGCCCTGCGTTCGATCTTTTTCGCCCAATGCCATGACCCTCAGGGCGGCGATGAGTGCCTCTTTTTCCTGAAACTGCTTGACGCTTTCAATCACCATGCTGGCTTCACCGTTCTGCGTGATGAAGAAAGGCGCGCCGTTCATCTCCAGCTCTTCGGAAATCTGGGCGGCGTGACTTTTCAAGTAAGAGATGGACTTGATGTTGGCAACGGATGGCATAGAGATCCCCTGAGCGCACGTGGGTCTAAATTTAGCACTGAATTTAGCCCAAATCAAGCGACGATGAGAGCGTGCCGGGCGGCACGCGCCGACGCCCGCCTGCTGCAGCCGGTCAAGACAATGCGTTGCTGGCGATCGCGCGAGGAGAGGTCGACTTCGTCGCATGCCGCCTTCGTTCAGCCACGTCTTCTTTCGGGATCGCGGCAGCGATGCTCAGAGGTGCTGAGCGTCTGGGAATGCTGCGCGGTCGGCGTCCCGACGAGCAGTTCATCGAAAGGCCCGTGGCCTTCGTGGTGCCGGCGCGCTGCTGGCGCGCTGCTGGCGCGCTGCTGGCGCGATCGTGTGCACACAACGAGGCACGACCGGGAAAGCGCAAACGCCCCGACCAGATCCGGCTGCTCGACCAGTTGCCACACACGGCCACCGGCGAGGCGCTGCTGCGGCTGCGGCGGCTTCGCGCAAGCGACGCGCCTGATGGCAGCCTCCATCTCGGAGACCCATTCACCGGACGGCGCGTGACCTGGCGGCCTCGTCTGGCCGGGGATGAAGCGGACACCTACAAATTCGGCGCCTCTTGCCTGACGCAGCGCCGTCGAGTGCAAATCTATGGTCCTTGCAATCCCCATTCAAGGACCGGCACCAGGAGCGTCTCGATCATGATCGGCATCGTCATTCCGGCGCACAACGAAGAGCGGCTCATTGCCACCTGCCTCGGCGCCGCACGCACTGCGGCCGAGCACCCTGCGCTCCAGGGAGAGCCCGTAGAGATTGTCGTCGTGCTGGACGACTGCAGCGATGCCACGGGTGTGCTGGCCGCGGCCGGCGGAGCCCTCACCGTGTCCATTCGCGGTCGCAACGTGGGCATGGCGCGGGCCGTCGGCGCACAGGTGCTGCTCGCGCGGGGCGCGAGGTGGCTCGCGTTCACCGACGCCGACACGGTGGTTTCCGCAAAGTGGTTGGCCCATCAACTCGCGGTACAGGCCGACGTGGTCTGCGGCACTGTCTGTGTCCACGACTGGTCGCCCCACGGCTGCAACGCCGAGTTGCTGCGCGCGCATTTCCAGCAGACCTACTTCGACTGCGAGGGGCACCGGCATGTGCATGGCGCAAATCTTGGCGTGTCCGCCGAGGCGTACCGGAGCGTTGGCGGCTTCAGGCACCTGGCCTGCGGCGAAGACGCGGCCCTGGTCGCGGCCCTGGTCGCGGCCCTGGTCGCGGCACTGGCCGCCGCCGGCCACCGTGTCGCCTGGAGTTCCCTGCCCCGCGTCGTGACCAGCGCGCGTGTCGACTCGCGAGCGCCCGGCGGATTCGCGGGCGCCTTGCTGAATGCCGTCGCGCAGCGGCTTGCGCAGGCTGTCGTCGCGCCTGTGCGCGGCACGAGCGCCATGACCTGATACGACAGCCACCGCCCGCCCACCTTCGGGACCACGCCATGACAGACTTGCCAGACCCCGTCGGCCTCGCGACGCCCCGCGAAACACCGCCTGCCGACAAGCGCTGGCTGGCAAAGCTGGGGCCCGGCCTGATCACCGGCGCGGCCGACGACGACCCCAGCGGCATCGCCACCTATTCGCAGGCGGGCGCCCAATTCGGCTACAGCGTGGGATGGACGCTGCTGCTGACCTACCCCCTCATGGTCGGCATCCAGCTGGCCAGCGCGCGCATCGGCCGGGTCAGCGGCCAGGGCCTGGCCGAGGCCTTCTCGCGGCTGTGGCCGGCACCGGTGGTGTGGCTGTTGATCGCGTCGCTGGTCGTCGCGAACGTCATCAACCTGGGCGCCGACCTGAACGCGATGGGCGACGTGGTCGCGCTGGTGATCGGCGGACCGAAGGCCGCCTACGCGATCTTCTTCGGCTTGCTGTCGCTCGGGCTGCAGGTCTGGCTGCCCTACGAGCGCTATGTGCGCGTTCTCAAGTGGCTCACGCTTTCGCTGTTGGCCTATGTGGCGGTCGCATTCGCCGCGAACGTCGACTGGCTCGAGTCGCTCAAGGGCGCGTTGCTGCCTCGCTTTCAATGGGACAAGGAGTTCGTGACGACCGTCGTCGCGATCCTGGGCACCACCATCAGCCCGTACCTGTTCTTCTGGCAAGCCTCGCAGGAAGTCGAGGAGATCCGGCGCGTGCCGCAAGACCATCCCCTGAAGCGGGCACCCGACCAGGCGCCGGCCCAGCTGGGACGCCTGAAGACGGACACCTGGATCGGCATGGGTTTTTCCAACGTCGTCGCGTTCTTCATGATCCTGGCCACGGCGGCCACGCTGCATGCCCATGGCCAGACGCACATCGAAACGACCTCGCAGGCGGCCCAGGCACTCAAGCCGATCGCCGGGAATGCCGCGTTCGTGCTGTTCGCGCTCGGCATCGTGGGGACCGGCCTGCTCGCCCTGCCGGTGCTGGCGGGTTCGGCGGCCTATGCGCTTGCCAGCATGCTCGGCGTGCGCAAGGGTCTGGACCGGCCCGCGGCCGGCGCGCCGGCGTTCTACGGCATCCTTGCGGCAGCCATGCTGCTCGGGTTGGCAATCGGCGTGTCGGGCGTCAACCCGATGAAGGCACTGGTCTACGCCGCGGTGATCAACGCGGTGAGTTCCGTGCCGATCATGGCCGGCGTGATGCTCGCGGGATCGAGCCGCAAGGTCATGGGCGAGCTGGTCATTCCCTTGCGGTGGAAAGTCATCGGCTGGGCCGCCACCGGCGTGATGGCGGCTGCCGCGCTGGCGATGCTCGGCACGACGTGGATGTGAAGGGGTTGCTTTGCGGCAGCCGCGGGTGGCGCGTCGAAGACCTCAGGCCCTGAACACCCTCGCGATCTCGTAGGGCGGCGTGATCTCGAGTTGCTCGTAGGTGCACTCGGCCGGCGACTTGTCCAGGCGCCAGCGCATGAACGTGGTGCCGTGGCGAAAGCGGTCGCCTTGCAGATGGTCGTACCTGACCTCGCAGACGCGTTCGATCCGCAAGGGCTCCCACGACGCATCCTTTCCCGAACTCCAGCGGCTGCGTGCACCGGGCATGCGCCGCGCGTCGTCGTTGGTGTCGCTGGCCCAGCAGGCCCACGGGTGCCCGGCCAGCGCGCGACTTCGCAGCGCGGCCAGTTCCGCCGCGAGCGCCCGGCGCATCGCCATGCCGAAGGAAGCCGTCATGCCCACATGCTGCAGCACGCCCGCGCCGTCGTACAGGCCCAGCAGCAGCGAGCCGACGGCGGCCGGTCCGCCGTCCACGGTACTCTTGTGCCAGCGAAACCCGGCGACCACGCAGTCGGCGGTGCGCACATGCTTGACCTTGAGCATCGCCCGTTTGCCGGGCTGGTACGGCGCCTCGGCCGGCTTGACCATGACCCCGTCCAGCCCGGCCCCCTCGAAGTCGCGCAGCCACCGCCGCGCCAAGCCGAGGTCGATGGTCAGTGGGGTCAGGCGAAGCGGCGGTTCGGCGCCGGCCAGCAGTGCTTCAAGCAGCAGGCGGCGCTCGGCCTGGGGCCGGGGCATGCAGCTGGCACCGCCGAGGTACAGGATGTCGAAGGCAACGAAAGCGGCCGGCTGCTCGGCGGCCAGCCGCGCCACGCGCGACGCGGCGGGATGAACGCGCTGCTGCAGCGCGTCGAAGTCCAGCCCCGACGGCGTGGCGACCACGATCTCTCCATCCAGCGCACAGCCGAGCGGCAACGCGTTGGCAAACGCCGCGTGCAGGTCCGGAAAGTAACGATCGAGCGGCTTGGCATCGCGGCTTTGAATGCGAACGCCATCGGCATCGTGGAACACGATGGCGCGAAAGCCGTCCCACTTCGGCTCGAAGAGAAAGTCGCCGCCGTCCGGCAGGTCCGCCGCCACCTTGGCGAGCATCGGGGGAATCGCTGGAAGCCTTGTCATCGTCCAAGAAGACGCGTTGTCCGACGCGCGGCCAGCCGGCGGAAGGCGGAAGATGACGACATCTTTTTTCGACTCCCCACCGCTCCGACACCGATGAAGATCGCCACCTTCAACATCAACGGCATCGGCAGCCGTCTCGAACGCCTGCTGGCGTGGCTTGCGCAATCGAAGCCCGACGTCGCGTGCCTGCAGGAGCTGAAGTCGCCGAACGAGAAGCTGCCGCTCGATGCGATACGAAACGCGGGCTACGGCGTGGTCGCGCACGGGCAGCGCGCCTGGAACGGCGTGGCCATTCTTGCGCGCGGGCGGGAACCAATTGAAACCGGGCGCGGCCTGCCCGGCATGGAAGCCGACCCGCAAAGCCGCTACATCGAGGCGGTGGTCCACGGCGTGGTGGTCGGCTGCCTGTACCTGCCCAACGGCAACCCGCGCCCGGGGCCGAAGTTCGACTACAAGCTGCAATGGTTCGAAGCCTTCAACCGGCATGCGAAGAAGCTCGTCGCGAGCGGCATGCCCGTGGTTCTGGCGGGCGACTACAACGTCGTTCCCACCGACGCCGACATCTACAACCCCGCGTCATGGCGCGAGGACGCGCTGCTGCAACCCGAAAGCCGTGACGCCTTCGCACGCTTGCTCGAGCAGGGATGGTGCGACGCGATTCGCACCTGTCACCCCGACCGCGTACCCTATACGTTCTGGACTTACTGGCGCAACCGCTACCCGAGGGACGCCGGGCTTCGCATCGACCACCTGCTGCTGAGCGAAGAGCTCGCCCCCATGCTTCGCGCGGCCGGCGTCGACCGCGACGTGCGCGGCCTGCCCGGCGCCAGCGACCACGCACCGGCGTGGGTCGAACTCGACGTTCCCCTCGCTTAGGCCGATCCGCTTCACTCACGCGGGGGGAGGATGCCCCGCGCCTTCCCGGCCGTTCAGCGCATGCAGGTACGCCTTGACGCGCTCGACCGAGTTGCCCACGGCCCGAAGGGCGATGCGAAGCTCGGCGACAGTGCAGCCCAGGTTCTTCGCCCAGGCTTTCGCATCGGCCGCCGTGCCTGCGCAAATGTGCTGCGTTTTGAAGCGGTGCACCATGGCTCGGTCGCCCAAGGTGAGGTTCAGGGTGCGCGCGGCGGATCGTTCTCGCGCCCGAAATGGCGCGGGCCGCCCACCGCCGCGATGAATGCGGCGATGGCGCCGTCGACGCCCGCCGCATCCGCAAGGATCAGGCCCGGGTCCGCCGACCCGTCCGGCAGCGTCATCGGAATCTGCGCCTCGGCCAGCAGCGCGCTCGACGCGCCCAGCGCCAGGATCGTCTTGCAGTGCCAGTACTGGTCGCGCAGGAACTCGAGCGTGTGGGCGTCGGCGTCGAGCGCCTCCACCGCCTGTGGCCCGTCGGGCAGCACGAGCGCATCGAACAGGAAGCCGGGGGAGTTTTCCATCGTCGCGTCGACGGCGAACTTTTCCCCGCCGGCGCCGATGCAGGTTCCCAGCCGCGCGCCGACGAGCCGCGGCACCGCGCCCTCGGCTACCAGGGCGGACACGAGCTTCTGCAGCGAGGCGCCCTCCACGCCTTGCGCCACCAGCACGGCGACCTTGCGCGTGCGTATGCCTCCGTCGCCGGGCCGAGCCATCAGCGACAACGCGGGCGACTGATCGACTTCCGGGGCCACGGGCGTTTCCAGGGCTTTGGGCAGCGGCGCCGGCAGCGTCATGCCCAGGTCCTGCGCCAGCCGCTGCGCCAGCTCCGGCGACGCGTTCAGCAGGCTGGCCACCACCCGCTCGCGAATGGCCGGCACCGTGACCTTCGAAAGCTCGAAGCGGAAGCGTTGCCGATGTGTGCCTGCTCCGCCTCGCTCTGGCTCTCGAAGAACAGCCGCGCCTGCGTGTAGTGATCGGCGAATTTCTTGGGCTTGATGCGCACCTTGTCGGCGCTTTCCTTCGCGTCGATTCGCCTTGCAATGCTCGTGAACCCCTGCGCCGCGCCCGCCTGGAACGGACAGCCTCCGGCCAGCGAGTTCGGCTCGTAGGCCACGCGGCCCCGGTGGATCGCCTGGCGGTGCATGCCGTCGCGCTGGTTGTTGTGGACCTGGGCGACGGGGGCGTTGATCGGCAGCTCGTGGAAGTTGGGCCCGCCCAGCCGGCTGATCTGCGTGTCGACGTAGGAATGAATGCGCCCCGCGAGCAACGGGTCGTTCGTGAAGTCCAGGCCCGGCACGATGTGCGCGGTGCAGAACGCGACCTGCTCGGTCTCGGCGAAGAAATTGTCGGGGTTGCGGTTCAGCACCATGCGCCCGACGATCTGCACGGGCACCAGCTCCTCGGGAACGATCTTGGTCGCGTCGAGGATGTCGAAGCTGAACTGCTCGGCCTGCTCCTCCGTGAAGATCTGCAGGCCCAGTTCCCATTCGGGATACTCGCCCGCCTCGATGGCTTCCCACAGGTCGCGCCGATGAAAGTCGGGGTCGGCGCCCGAGATCTTCACCGCCTCCTCCCACACGAGCGAATGCGTGCCGAGCTTGGGTTGCCAGTGGAACTTGACGAGCACGCTCTCCCCGGCCTCGTTGACCAGCCGGAAGGTGTGCACGCCAAAGCCCTGCATCATGCGGTAGCTGCGCGGTATGGCGCGGTCCGACATCTGCCACATGAGCATGTGCGTCGACTCGGGCATCAGCGACACGAAGTCCCAGAAGGTGTCGTGCGCGCTGGCCGCCTGCGGCATCTGGTGGTGCGGCTCGGGTTTGACCGCATGCACGAGGTCGGGGAACTTCATGGCGTCCTGGATGAAGAACACGGGCATGTTGTTGCCCACCAGGTCCCAGTTGCCCTCGTCGGTATAGAACTTCACGGCGAAGCCGCGCACGTCGCGCGCGGTGTCCTTCGAGCCGCGCTCGCCGGCCACCGTCGAGAAACGCACGAACACCGGCGTGATCTTGCCCGCCTCCTTGAAAGGCGCGGCCTTGGTGTAGCGGGTGAGCGGCTCGTAGCACTCGAAGAAGCCGTGCGCACCGGAGCCGCGCGCGTGCACGATGCGCTCGGGAATGCGCTCGTGGTCGAAGTGCGTGATCTTCTCGCGCAGCACGAAGTCTTCAAGCAGCACCGGCCCCCGTGCGCCCGCCTTGAGCGAGTTCTGGTTGTCGGAGACGTGCACGCCCTGGTTCGTGGTCAGCACCTGGCCGCTTGAATCGACGCGCACGCGGTCCAGGCTGCCGATGGTGGCGTTCAGCGCCTCGGGCGCCGCCGATCCCGTCTTGTCCGACGCATTGCCTTCCGACAGCGTGCTGGCGCCCGGCAGCCTCGACGGCGCGGACACCGTGGCGCCGGCCGGCGTGGATTGCGCGTTGGCTTCGCCGTACTCCAGCGGCTTGCTCACGTTGGCGGGCATGCCGCCGGCCGTGGCCTGGGTGTCGATGGCTTTCTGCGCGGGGGGATCGCCCTTTCCCGCCGCAGCCGGCGCGGGACTGGCGGGGGCGCTGTCGGTGTTGCGTGCCGCGGCGCGGGCCGCGGCGCGGGCCGCGTCGATCTCGGCGGCGCTTGCCGCGGTGGATGCTGGAGCTTTCTTGGGCATGGCGTCCTCTCAAAATGGGAACGCGAGCCTATGGGTGACGAGAAGGGGCGTTTGTAGGATTGCGGCTCATCGCCTTCGGGAGAATTGCGACAGGAAAAATCCCGCACGCCGAGGCGACCTGCGAAGCACAACCTGCCCAACGCCTTCGTGGGCCGGTTCCTGCGTCATCCCCCTGCTTTTCTTGCCGGTGTTGTCCTGTCAGCCATGGCTTGCGCGATGGCCGCATGGAGTTGCTCCTGATCAAACGGCTTGGCGAGCTTGACCATCCCCGATTCCGTATCCTCCGGCAGGTCCGCATACCCCGAGGCAAGCACGAGACTCGGCCTGAGCTGCTTCTCTCGCAGAACAGCAAAAAGCTGCGCGCCGGTCATCTTGGGCATCACCTGGTCTGAAACGACCAGGTCCACCGTGCCGTCGATGAGTGCAAGTGCGTCCGAAGCGCTGCAGGCGCTGTCCACGCTGTGCCCGAGGTCTTCCAGCATCGCGACGGTCCCCCGCAGAACAAGCGGGTCGTCGTCGATCACGACCACCTTCAGCCGTTGGACAGCCTGCGGAAAACTGGTCGGCCCTTTGGGCGGGACGACGCTGACCGATTCGACGGAATCGGCGGTCACGAGAGGAAGCCACAGATCAGCACGGGTTCCAATGCCCTGCGTGCTGGACAACGCGAAGCCGCCTCCCGATTGGACTGCCAACCCTTGCACCATCGCCAAGCCGAGACCTGTCCCCTTGCCCACGCCCTTCGTCGTAAAGAACGGTTCAACAGCGCGCGCCAGCGTCGTCGGACTCATGCCGCTGCCTGAGTCGCGGACCGACAGACGCGCATACGTTCCGGCCTTCAGGCCATGGGGCTCACGTGACGTCGTCGCGTGCATGTGCTCCGACGCCTCGATTCTCAGCGTTCCGCCTTCAGGCATCGCGTCGCGCGCGTTGACTGCCAAGTTGAGGATGGCCAGTTCGAGCTGATGAGCGTCTACCACCACGTGGCGCAGATGTTCCGCAAAATCCACTTCGACGGCAATCGTCGGACCGAGGGTTCGCTCGAGCATTTCCTTCATGCCGCCGACGAGCGACTCCAGATCCACGCTCTCTGGACGAAGCTCCTGGCGACGCGCGAACGCGAGCATCCGCTGGGTCAACACCACGCCCCGTTTGGCGCCCTGCGCAGCGTTTTCGATCAGTGATTTGAGCTTCGCGTCATCCGGGACTTTGCGTCGAAGCAACTCGAGGCTGCTCAGAATGACTGCCAGCAGGTTGTTGAAGTCGTGAGCGACACCGCCTGTCAGCTGCCCGATCGCCTCAAGCTTTTGAGACTGGAAGAGCGCTTCGCGCGCCTCTTCCAGGGCCAGCTGCGCCTTGCGCTTTTCAGTGATGTCACGCGTGATCTTCGCGAAGCCGCGGTGCACGCCGTTGCCATCGAAGATGGGGTCGATGACCACGTTGGCCCAGAATTCGGTGCCGTCCTTGCGCACACGCCAACCTTCGCCCTCGAATCTGCCTTCCTTCAGGGCCGTCGCAAGCGCCCGGGCGGGCAGCCCTGCGTCGCGGTCCCCTTCCTGGTAGAAGCGGGAGAAGTGCGTGCCTATGACGTCGCCCGGCGCGTACCCCTTGGCTCGCTCAGCACCCGAATTCCAGTTGGTGATGATGCCTTGGGTGTCGAGCATGTAGATGGCATAGTCCGTCACCCCTTGAACAAGCAGTCGAAACTGCTCTTCACTGAGACGCAATGCTTCCTCGGCGGCATGACGCTCGCTGAGGTCGCGCGTCACCTTCGCGTAGCCAAGGAGTTCCCCGTCAGGCGCCCAGATGGGATGCACGACGACAGAGGCCCAGAAACGCTCACCGGCCTTCGTGCAACGCCAGCCCTCCGCCTGGAACCGGCCCTTGGCAAGCGCCGTCTCCAGCGCGCGCGTCGGCAAACCTGCGCTCACGTCTTCGGGCTCATAGAAAGTCGAGAAATGGCGCCCCAGGATCTCGGCCTCGGTATATCCCTTCAGCCGCTGGGCCCCGGCGTTCCAACTGACGACAAAGCCGTCCGGGTCGAGCATGTAGATCGCGTAGTCGGACACTGCAGCCACGAGCAGGCGATTGCGCTCCTCGGGGCTGAAGAGCTGCACGCGATGGGCGGTTTTTTGTTCCACGTTTTGGGGTCTGGCCTGTCGGAAGATTATTACGTCCCCCGCTGCGAAAGCTGCAAGACAACGGCTCGACCGGTTGAGGCCTCGTCGATGCAACGGCCGGCAAGACCAAGGTCCATGTCTGTGCACCGGATCGTTGAAGGGAGGATCCGACACCGCTGCGGGCAATACCACCACGCCAAGCGATATTCGCGCCCCCTACGTTGCCTTCAACCGGGGACACGCTCATGGCAATCATTACCTTTCTCGTCGAAGACAGCGCGACCATTCGGGACAACCTCATTCCCACCCTGGCGGACTTGGCCAATGCGCGGGTCATCGGATTTGCGGACGGAGAACAGGAGGCCACCCAGTGGCTGACGTCCCATGGAGGCACCTGGGATCTGGCTGTCGTGGACCTCTTCTTGAAGGAGGGGTCCGGCCTGGGCGTTTTGAAGGGTTGCAGAAACCGGTTGCCATCCCAACGGGTCATCATCCTTTCCAACTACGCAACTGACGACGTTCGACGCCAGTGCCTTGCCTTGGGCGCCGATGCCGTCTTCGATAAATCCACAGAGCTCGAGGGACTTTTCGAGTTCTGCGCCAAGGTCAACAACGCCCGCTCCGAGGGGCGATGACCCGCATATCCATGGCGTTCGCGCGGCAGTATGCTGTGAGACGAACAGCATCCCTCGCCATTCCGATAGATTGCGGCCATGACAGCTCCACTGAAGTTGATTTCCTTCTACGTCGAAGAGCCGACGCCTGGCAAGTACCGATGGGTGCTCCATGAGCGCACTGCGGATGGATGGACGGACATACGCGCTTGCGAACAGACGTGCGACACCTGGGCGGATGCGTGGTCGTCCGGGCACCTGACGTTTCTGCGCCTGCTGGAGGAACGAAAAGTGGGCCCTCGGACCATCGAAAACGAAGACGCTGACCCTGTGGGCTAGTACCACCGTGATCGCGCAGCTCCATGCTGTCGATGGGGCCGCCGGTTGCGAGGTGCACTCGCCTTGCGGGAGCAGAAAGATCCAGCTCACGCCTCGGCACCGACGACACCGTCACCGCGCTACTTCGGCTTGTAGGCGCAATGGCAGGTCCCGCGAGCCCATTGCCTACCCCTTTTTGCGGGAGCAGATGACGAAGGGGCACTGGGGCCGATTCGACATTGACGCTTCCACTTCGAGGAGCAGCAATGGCCCAATACGGCGTCAATACACCAGTCGGCGTGATCGAGGGCGATGCCAGCCCGAGCGGGGTTTCGTGGGGAGCGATATTTGCCGGCGCCGCAGGCGCCGCGTCGCTCTCGCTCATCCTGCTCCTGCTGGGAACCGGCCTGGGAATGTCTTCCATCAGCCCCTGGGCCAGCCAGGGCGCGAGCGCCACGGCGATCGGCATCGCGACCATCCTCTGGCTGACCTTCACGCAAATCGCGGCTTCCGGCATGGGCGGCTATCTGGCGGGGCGACTGCGCACCAAATGGTCGGGTGTCCACACCGACGAGGTCTACTTCAGAGACACCGCGCATGGCTTCCTGGCATGGTCGGTGGCCACCCTCTTCACGGCCGCACTGCTCGGCTCCGCAGTGAGCTCGGTCCTCGGGGCGGGCGCGCAGGCCGGGGCCACGGTGGCCGGCGGCACGGCATCGGCGGCGGGCGTTGCCGCAGCGGCCGGCGCGGCCGGAACGGGTATGGCATCCCCCGGCTCGCGCGCCGGCACCGACGCCGGCGCGGGGCCGATGAACTATTTCATCGATTCGCTTTTCCGCCGCGCTCCCGATAGCAATCCGGCGCCCGCGGCGACCGACGGGTCCACGACCCCGCCGACGGTCCCTGCCGCCGGGGAGCGCGGCGCCGGCGCCGCGAACGCGGAGGTCAGCCGCATCTTCCTGAACAGCATTCGCACGGGCGCACTGCCGCCCGAAGACGCGAAGTATGTGGCGCAGGTCGTGGCACAGCGAACCGGTCTCAGCCAGCAAGATGCCGAAAAGCGCGTGAACGACACCTATGCCAAGGCCCAGGCCGCCTTGAAGGAGGCGCAAGCGAAGGCCAAGGAAGCCGCGGATGCCGCGCGCAAGGCGTCGGCGTACGGCTCGCTGTGGCTCGTGATTTCGATGCTCATCGGCGCTTTTGTCGCGAGCTTTGCAGCGACCTACGGCGGCCGCCGCCGTGACCTCTGAACGCAATCCCTTTTCAAGGAGCATTCCATGCGCTCTCTTCTTTTGTTTTTCCTCGGCGTTCCGATCCCCGTCATCATCCTGATCGCGCTGTTCTTTCACTGAATGGGGTCGGCGGATCGGCGCCCTGCCCGCGGTTGCTTGCGGCGGCGCCGCGCGAGCAACCTGCTCGCCAAAGTGACCGCTGCCCATGCGATCAGCTGGCGCGTGAGTTTCGCCGTGGCTTGCCGTGTCTTTTTCTCGACCAGCCGCTGCACGTCTGCCAGGCGAGCGACACCATCCCTGTCCACCACCACGCGTCCGTGCCTGCCTGGGCCTGCAACGCCGCGGTGTCCGTGGCTTCTTGTGCCTTGGCGGCCGCTACGGAGCCATGCGCGTCGGCATACACCTTGGTGAACTCCGCACCCAACAGGAAGATCTGCGCGGCGTAGTACACCCACGCCAGAAGCACCACCAGCGAGCCGGCGGCCGCGAAGGATTCGTTGACGCCGCTCTTGCCCAGATACAGCCCGATGAGCACCTTGCCCACCTCGAAGAGCACGGCCGTCACCACGGCCCCGATCCAGACGTCATGCCACGCGATGGGTGCGCTCGGCATGAACTTGAAGATCATTCCGAACAGCACTGTGAGGATGCCCAGGGACACCAGCACGTTGATCGACTGCAACAGCAGCTCCCACCCCGGAAAAAGCCCGGTCGTCCAGCTTCCGAATGCCGCCAGGGCGGCGCTCACGATGAGCGAGACCATCAGCAGGAACGCCAAGCCGAGGATCAAGCCGAACGACAGCACGCGCGCTCGCAGGATGCCCCAGAGCCCCTTGGGTTTCACGCGCTCGGGCACGTGCCAGATGCGATCGAGCGCGCTCTGCAGTTCGGCGAACACCGTGGTCGCGCCGACGATCAGGACGGCGATGCTGATGCCCCCGGCAATCAGGCCGCGTGACGGTGCGCTCGCGCTCTTGATCAGCCCTTGCACCGCGAGCGCCCCCTCCCGACCGATCAGGCCGGACAACTGCGCGGCGATCTGCCCCTGCACGGCCTCGGCACTGAAGAGCGCCCCCGCCACGGCGATCACGATCACCAGCAACGGTGCCAGTGAAAACATCGTGTAGTACGCGATGGCGGCGCCCATGCTCGGCGCGAAATCATCGATCCACGCCGTCACCGCGTCCCTGCACAGGCGATACAGCCGGATGAGCCTCGACGAAGGAACGGCGATGGGCACAGTGGGCTCCAGTAAGAGCCCCTACGTTGCCGCCGCACGGCAGCGTGACCATCCGCCGATGGCGTTCGTCAAGGTAGGCCAAGCGCGCACAAGGCCCCCTCAAGGGCCGTCTTGCTGCCCCGATGTCCAGGCGCGCAGGTAGGGCGCGGTGCGGCTGTCGGCAACCTTGGCGACCTCGCGCGGCGTTCCCTGGGCCACGATGCGTCCGCCTTCGCCGCCCGCGCCGGGCCCCATGTCGATCACCCAGTCACAGGCCGCGACCCAGCGCATGTCGTGCTCCACCACGATGACGGTGTTGCCGGCATCGACCAGGCCGTTCAACTGCACCATGAGCTTGTCCATGTCCGCCGGATGCAGTCCGGTGGTGGGCTCATCGAGCACGTAGAGGGTGTCGCCGCGTTGGGCGCGCTGCAATTCGGTCGCGAGCTTGATGCGCTGTGCCTCGCCGCCCGACAGCTCGGTGGCGGGCTGGCCCAGCCGCAGATAGCCCAGGCCGATGGCGCGCAAAAGGCGCAAGGGTCGCTCGACCCCGGCCTCGCCCTCGAAGAAGCCGTGGGCTTCGTCGACCGTCATGCCCAGCACATCGGCCACGGTCTTGCCGCGCAAGGTCACCTTCAGCGTCTGCGGATTGAAGCGGGAGCCATGGCAGGTCGGACACGGGGCGTAGACGCTGGGCATGAACAGCAGTTCGACACTGACGAACCCCTCGCCTTCGCATGCCGGGCAACGGCCCTTGGCGACGTTGAATGAGAACCGGCCGGCGTCATAGCGGTGCTTGCGTGCAGCCGGTGTGCTCGCAAACAGCTTGCGCACCTGGTCGAAGAGCCCGGTGTAGGTGGCAAGGTTCGAGCGCGGCGTGCGCCCGATGGGTTTCTGGTCGACCCGCACCAGGCGTCGGATGCCCTCCATGCCCTGCACGATGTGCCCCGCCGAGCGCTCGACGAGCGCGGGAGCCTCGGCGTCCCCTGCTTCCGCCTCCGGCTCGTGGCCGAGGTGCGCCGAGACCAGTTCGACCAGCGCCTGCGTCACCAGGCTCGACTTGCCCGAGCCCGAGACACCCGTCACCGCGGTCAGCACGCCGAGCGGAAACTGGGCGGACAAGCCGCTCAGGTTGTTGCGCCTGATGCCCGCCAGCTTGAGCCATCCGGCGGGCGCGCGCGGCGCTTGCGAAAGCAATTGCGGCTTTTCGAAGAGGTAGCGCGCCGTGTGCGACGCCTTGACGTCGCGCAAGCCCGCCGGCGGACCGCTGTAAAGCACGACGCCGCCCTTTTCCCCCGCGTCGGGCCCGACGTCGACCAGCCAGTCGGCGCGCCGCATCAGCGAGAGATCGTGCTCCACGACGAACAGCGAATTGCCCGCGCGCTTGAGCATGTCCAGCGCCGCGACCAGCGCCTCCCCATCGGCCGGATGCAGGCCGGCCGACGGCTCGTCGAGCACGTAGACCACGCCGAACAGGTTGGATCGAATCTGCGTGGCCAGTCGCAGCCGTTGCAGCTCGCCGGGCGACAAGGTGGGCGTGCTTCGGTCGAGCGACAGATAGCCCAGGCCCAGGCCGAGCAGCGTGCTCACGCGCTCGAGCAGGTCGTGCGACAGGCGCTGCGCGGCGATGCGCTTTTCCTCGGCGTGTCCCGGCAGCCGGCCCGCCGCAATGGGCGCCAGCACGCGAGACAGCTCGTCCAGCGGCATCCGGGCGATCTCGCCGATGTCGTGGCCGCCCACCCGCACCGACAGCGCTTCCTTCTTGAGCCGCTTGCCTTTGCACGAAGGGCACAGCGCGCCCACCATGAAGCGCGAGACACGATTCTTCATGAGCGCGCTCTGCGTCGTCGCAAAGGTGTGCAGCACGTATTTGCGCGCGCCCATGAAGGTGCCCTGGTAGCTCGGCTCCATCTTGCTGCGCAGCGCGGCACGCGTTTCGGCCGGCGTGAAGCCCGCATACACGGGCACGGTCGGCTGCTCGTAGGTGAAGAGGATCCAGTCACGCGCCTTCTTCGGAAGTTCGCGCCACGGCTTGTCGACGTCATACCCGAGCGTGACCAGAATGTCGCGCAGGTTCTGCCCGTGCCAGGCCGGCGGCCACGCGGCGACGGCGCGCTCGCGGATGCTGAGCGAGTCGTCCGGCACCATCGATTTCTCGGTCACCTCGAAGACCCGGCCCAGCCCGTGACACACGGGGCAGGCGCCCTGCACCGTGTTGGGGGAGAAGTCTTCGGCGTAGAGCATGGCTTGCCGGGCCGGGTAGTCGCCAGCGCGCGAATAGAGCATGCGCAGCAGGCTGGACAACGTGGTCACGCTGCCCACGGAAGACCGCGCACTGGGCGTGCCCCGCTGCTGTTGCAAGGCCACCGCGGGCGGCAGGCCCTCGATGGTGTCCACGGCCGGCACGCCGACCTGGTCGATCAACCGGCGCGCATAGGGCGCGACCGACTCCAGATAGCGCCGCTGGGCTTCGGCAAACAGCGTGCCGAACGCCAGCGACGACTTGCCGGAGCCGGAGATGCCGGTGAACACCACGAGCGCGTCGCGCGGAATGTCGACATCGACGCTCTTGAGGTTGTGTTCTCGCGCGCCGCGCACGCGCACAAAACGCTCTACAGGGTGCGCAGGCTTGTTGTTCTGATCAACCATCGATAGGGTGCCGTGGCGCAGCGCCGCGCGCTTTTCCTGAATTTTCTTGAAGGGTCAGAAACCGTAGTATCTGTTGATGCTGGTGGTGTACTGGTCGTCGTACGAAGCACGCTGCCGTCGTCATACTTCGCGCGCCGTCGAGCGTTGCCTTGTCCAGCGGCACGACATACCCGTCCTTGCCGGTGTCGTACTTCAGCGCAGCCCACGGGATGGGATAGCGATCGGTGCCCATTCCCAGAAATCCCCCGAACTCCATCACCGCATAGCGCACCTGACCCGACATCTTGTCGATCATGAGGTCGTCGATGGTTCCGAGTTTGTCGCCGGCCGCGTTGTAGACCGTCGTGCCTTCCACCTTGTCCGAGGAAATTACCGTTGCCGAGAGTGCCATGGTGTGCTCCGAGCCGGCGCGTCTGGGAAACGCCGACGATGCCGCAAAGCCCAGGATCGCAGGTGTGGCGCGCGCGACCTGTCAACTTCATCGGAAAGACTCGACACGCCCTGTAGGCGATCTCCCCGGCCGTCGGTGTCGGTCCGCTTCAGATGAAAGGCACGCCGCCGGTGACTGGAATTGTTGCGCCGGAAATATAGCTCGCCTGATCGGACGCGAGCAGCACATACACGGCCTGCAGTTCCGCCGGTTGGCCGGGCCGCTTCATCGGCGTCTGCATTCCGAACTCCTTCACTTTGTCCGGCGGCATCGTCGAAGGGATCAACGGCGTCCAGAACGGCCCCGGCGCCACGCAGTTGACCCGTATGCCCTTTTCCGCGAGTAGTTGGGCCATGCCACCGGACATGTTCTGTATCGCCCCTTTCGTGGCCGCATAGGCCACCAGCGTGGCGTTCGGCTTGTCCGCGTTGACGGAGGCCGTGCTGATGATCGAGCTTCCCGGCTTCATGTGCGCCACGGCGGCCTTGCAGAGAAAGAAGTTGGCATAGACGTTGGTGCGGAACGTTCTGTCGAACTCTTCTTCGGTGATCTCCGCCAGATCCTTGTGGGTCGCCTGGAACGCGGCGTTGTTCACCAGAATGTCGAGCTTGCCGAAGCGCGAGACCGCGGCC
The DNA here is from genome assembly GCF_016082275.1 of Variovorax sp. E3. GTDB lineage: Bacteria > Pseudomonadota > Gammaproteobacteria > Burkholderiales > Burkholderiaceae_C > Variovorax. Next base: position 54,369 of record NZ_MOWM01000009.1, on the reverse strand, counting down.
TCGACGAGCGCCACACAGTGCGCCTCCTTGCAGATGTCCCCGGGCAGCGGCACGCAGCTGCGCCCTTCGCCCTCAATCAGTCGAACCGTGGCTTGCGCATCCGACTCCTCCTCGGCCAGATAGGAGATCAGCACGTCCGCCCCCTCGCGGGCAAAGGCCAGCGCCACGGCGCGGCCTATGCCGCTGTCGCCCCCGGTGATCAGCGCGACCTTGCCCTTCAACTTGCCGGAGCCCGCATAGGAGGTCTCGCCGAAGTCCGGGCGCGGCGTCATGTCGGACTCCAGGCCCGGCGGCGTCTGCGCAGGGGTATGAAAAGGCGGGCGCGGGCCGGCCTGCATGGGATGTGTCATGCGATGCGCTCCTCGAAAAAAGCTGCAATGAAAAAATGGCGGGCCGACGCGGCTCGCCTGTCGGCGGGTCAGCCCCGGGCCGCATCCTGCCGATCCACTTCGGCCTCGGCATCCAGCCAGTCCTGTGTCTCGTGACCGGCCTCGCCACCCCGCCGCTCGTAGGCTTCATAGGCCGCACGCCGAATGGCGGCCTCCCTTTCCGCAGGATCGCGCGGTCGAGCACCTTGCTCGGGTTCCCGATTGGGTGTGGGCGTGAGATCTTCCTTCAGCCCGAATGCCGCGGAATCGTCATTCTTCGAGGCCTCCGCGCCCTTGCGCCTGTCCTGCATGCGTTCCTGGGGTGCGGGGCCGGACACGCCTTCCCCCGCCGAATTCCTGGTGGGGGAGAATTTCTCCGCGCCCCCGATGTTGTCCACACCCCCGCTCGTGGTCGGTCGGGTTCCGTCGCCGGAACCGACGGTGGATGCGTTGCTCATGAAGTGCTCCTGCTGGTGTTCGATGAGAGTGAAACTCTCTTCTCGCCCACCGCCGGCTCGCGGGGTTCTTTCTCCTGTGCGAGTCAGACAACTTCTTGGTCCCTACTGCGTGAAGTTGTCCTTGATCAGATCGACCACGTCCGACGACCTGCCGCTGAGAACGGCCTTGGCCGAATACAGCATGGTGCCCGCCACCTGGCTGAACTCCACCTTGGGCGGCATCACCAGTTCGGTACGGTTGACCTTCACGTCCAGCAGCGCAGGCCCCGGGTGCGCCAGGAAGGCACGCACGGCGTCGGGCAACTGCTCGGCGCGCTCGACCTTCTGGCCATAGAAGCCGATCACCTCCGCCAACCGCGCGAAGTCCGGGTTCAGCAAGTCGGTGTAGTTGTCCAGCAGGCCTTCCACCTTCTGCTCGAGTTCCACGAAGTTCAGGCTCGCATTGTTGTAGACCACGACCTTGATGGGGAGTTTCTCCTGCACCGCAGTCATCAGGTCGCCCAGCAGCATCGCGATGCCGCCGTCGCCGGACAGCGAAATCACCTGCCGCCCCGGGTAGGCCTTCTGCGCGCCCAGCGCCTGCGGCATCGCGTTGGCCATGGTGCCGTGCAGCAGGCTCACGAGCGTGCGGCGCCGGCCGTTCATGTGCAGGTGGCGCAGCGACCACACCATCGGGCTGCCGCCGTCGGCGGTGAAGATGGCGTCGTCGGCCGCCAGCTCGTCGATGACATGCGTCAGGTGCTGCGGATGAATGAGCCCCTCCTTGCCAGGGCGCTCGTCGCGCCGCAGCGTCTGCACTGCATCCTCGCGGTGGCGCAGGCATTCGTCGAGAAAGCTCCGGTCGCTGCGTTCTTCGAGCAGCGGAATCAGTGCCTCGATGGTGTGCGCCACGTCACCCACCAGCCCCAGCGCGACGGGATGGCGTCGCCCCAGGTGGCTGCCGTCCGTGTCGATCTGCAAGATGGTGGCCTTGGACGGATAGAACTGGCTCCACGCGAAGTCGGCGCCCAGCAGGAGCAACGTGTCGCACGCCTGCAGCGCGCGATAGCCCGACTCCACCCCGAAGATGCCGGTCATGCCCATGTTGAACGGGTTGTCGTACTCCACGAAGTCCTTGGCGCGCGAGGTGTGGGCAATCGGTGCCTTCAGGCATTGGCCGAGGGCCAGCAGCATCTCGTGCGCGCCTTCGCAGCCGTGCCCGGCGTAGATGGCGATCTTCTTGCCCTTGCCCAGCAACGCCGCCAACTGCGCGAGTTCGCTGTCGTTCGGCCGGACCACGGGCGCGGTGCGGTGGACGGCAAAGGTCAGGCCCTCTTTCACTTCGGTCTGCGCGATGTCGCTCGGCAAGATGACCACGGCCACGCCGCCGCGCGACAACGCCGCCTGTGCGGCCAGCGCCGTCACGCGTTGCGCCTGATCGGCCGAGTGCACCTGCGCGCAGAACACGCTGCAACCCGCGTACAGCGACTTGAAATCCACCTCCTGCGGAAAGTCCATGCCCAGCTCGGTCGTGACGATCTGGCTGGCGATGAGCACCATCGGCGCGCGGTTGCGGTTGGCCTCGAAGACCCCGTTGATGAAGTGAAGCCCTCCGGGCCCGCACGAGCCCGCGCAGGCAGTGAGCTCACCCGACAGATACGACTCCGCGCCAGCAGCGAAGGCGGCCGCCTCTTCGTGGCGCACATGCACCCATTCGATCTCGCTGCGACGAATGGCGTCGGTCACATGGTTGAGGGTGTCACCGACGATGCCGTAGCAGCGCTTGACGCCGGCATGCTGAAGGGTTTCGATGACGAGGTCGGCGACTTTGCGGTGGGCCATGCTTGCGGATCCTTTGCTGCGTTGCAAAGAGCGTAGGGCCGCGGTGCGGCGAGGCCGTGGGCGAGAGGCGGTGAGCTCGGTAGGATTTCGCCGCATCGGGAAGCGATGTGTCCTGCTGCGGAAATTCGCGCCCGCCGTGAGGGGTCCTGCGAGAGAGAGCTCGCCCTTCGAAGTCTCGTAGGCGCCCGCGTCGGAGAAAGCGGTCGGCTGGCAAGGCCCGCCATGACTTTCGTGACTGGTGAGCGCCGTGCCGCGCTGCTAGAGTTCTTGCGCTGTCACATGTCGTGATCGCGCCCCCCGCACCACAGGGACCCATGCCAATTTCCAGGACCGCACGCGTTCGTCGACTCTCCCTGCTCACGGCGGCCGTGTGGCTCACGGCCTGCGGCGACAGTGGTACCGGTGGCCGCGATGCAGGCACCCCGCCCGTGGCCGCGACGACGTCACCGGCGGCAGCTTCGCCAGCGCCCTCCCCGGCGGCAGTTGCAGCAGCGGATTCGTCCGCCTGCACCAACGAGGCCGACTTCAACGCAGGCACGCAGCTGACCTACGACCTGCAGCAGACCTCGCCCGGCCGGCCCACGGGTACTACGCACCACGGCGTCACCACAGGCAAGCGCCAATCGTTCGGCGGCGCCACGCCGGTGGCTTTCGAGCAGACGTTCTACGACGCCGGCAAGAAGCCGTTCGCCACGGCGACGATCTTGCGGGACCTGGTCGACGGCAAGATGGTGCGCTACGGCGAGACGCACGGCGGCGGCACGCGGGCAACGAGCACCCATACGCCCGTACCAGCGATTCCCGTCTCGATGCAGCCCGGACAGACCGTGACCCTCGCCTACCGCGTGGAAACCGTCAGTCCCGGTGCCAAGGTGGCCATGGACGTCACCGAAGCCCTGACCTACCAGGGCCGCGAGAAGCTGTCGACGGCGCTCGGCACGTTCGACACCTGCCGATTCGTTCTGGCCAGCACCACCACCATGGGCAAGTCGCCCGACATCACGGTCGATGTCACGTCATGGATCGCGGCCGAAGGGCCTTTTCGCGGCCAGCGCCTGAAGGCCTTCGTTCCCGCGACGGGCGGGCGACCCGAGAGCACGGACGTGGTCACTCAGATGAGCTACGCGCCGAAGTAGCGCTCGTCTTCGGATGCCCACCGCGCTCGCAGCCTCACTTTGTCACATCGACATCTCGTGACTCGGGCAGCATCCACATGGCCCAGACGCTGAGTGCGCTGATCACCATCACGTAGTAGGCAGGCGCGAGCGGATTGTGCGTCACGGCCAGCAACCAGGTCACGACGAATTGCGTGGTGCCGCCGAACACCGAGGTGCTGATCGCATAGACCAGGGACAGGCCCGTGCTCCGGATCGCGATCGGCATCAGCTCCGGCACGGTCACGAGGCCGGCCGCCCCGAAGATGGCAGTCAGCGCCGCCAGGACTGCGGAAACGCCCAGCAACGTGAGCGCGCTCGGTGCGCCGGACAGCCACAGGAACATCGGCACGATCAGCACCAGCAGCGCGACGCGCGGCAGTGTATTGGTGACCTTGCGACCGTACCGGTCGCACAGCCAGCCGCCCAGCAACGCGAACAAGAAGGTCATGATCCCCCCTGTCAGAACCGAGCCCTGCGCCAGCGCCGGTGCCAGCTTGAGCACCTGGACCGCATAGGTGACCATGTAGTTGCCCACCTGCGACGCAACCGCCGTGGAAGCCGAGATCAGGATGCCCAGCACGAGGAGGCGGCGGTGCTTGCCGAAGACCGAGCCGACGATCTGTGCGCCTGTCTGGTCGCGCGAGCCCTCGTGCGTCTCCGGCAAGCTGCGGCGGATGTAGAAGGCGACCGGAATCAGGACGAGGCTGAGCAGGAACGGCACGCGCCAGCCCCAGGCGGCGAGCTGCTCGGGCGGCAGCACGAGCGACAGCGTCACGCCGAGCACGCCGCCCACCGCAACCGCGATGCCTTGGCTTGCGATCTGCCAGCTGGCATAGAGACCACGCCGCCCAGGCGGCGCTGCCTCGATGAGAAGCGCGGTGGCGGGACCGACCTCGCCGCCGAGTGCCAGGCCCTGCAGCAGGCGACAGAAGACCACGATGAGGGGTGCCGCGATGCCGATGCTCGCGTAGCTCGGCGTGGCCGCCAGCCCCAGCGTGCCGAACGTGATGAGCGCCACCGTGAGCATCATGGCGGGCTTGCGCCCGACCCTGTCGGCGAAAGCGCCGATGAGCACGCCGCCCAGGGGGCGCGTGAAGAAACCGACGCCGAAGGTCGCAAGGGCAAGCATCAGGCTGCCGAACTCACCGCCCACCGGAAAGAAGGTGCGCCCGATGTAGACCGCAAAGTAGGCGTAGATGACGAAGTCATAGAACTCGAGCGCATTGCCGGCCACGGCGGCGGCAACTGCTTTGCGGCTGATTGCCGCGTCTTCGGGCGCGTCGGTGGCAGTGCTGCCCGGACGTGTCGCGCCGCCCGGGCGGACGTGGGCGATGGTGGTGCTCATGGTGGGGCCTCTTTGTCTCTTTGTTCTGCGTGGTGGTGCGACGCTCGGGTCAGGCTGCAAGCTTCGACGCGGCGTCTTCGTTGAGTCCGCGCAGCGCTTGCTGGCAGGCTTGCGAGCCTTGCTTCCAGACTGCAAGCTTCCAGTCTTCGGCGTCGGGGAAGAAGGCATCCTTCATCTCCTGCCGGATCGCGGCCGCCTTGGCCACGTCGGCGCAGCCGTGGCGATGCAGCCAATGCTCGGCGCGCATGGCCGCCGAGACCCGCGGCATGGGCCAGGTGCCGTATTCCAGGCAGATGCCCACATGCCTTGCCTGCGGGCACTCCTCGGCCAGTGCTGTCTGGATCGGACCCGTCAACGGGATGCTGGTGGAGGTACCGGTGGTCACGGAGGTGAGCTCACCCCACCAGCGCGTTCCGCGCTCGAGCACGGCCTCGTCGAAGCTGGCAAAGATTCGCTCTCCCACACCGTAGGGGCCCAGGCCGGTATGGATGTCGATGGAAGCAAGCTCACGAACCTGGGCTGCGCAGCGCCTCAGGATTTCGCGAAAGGTCCGGTTGCTCCAGGCCGGCTCGGTGCCTCCGTAGTGCAGCCCGTCGGCATGGATGTGCTGGCCGAGCGATATGGCCCGCTGCAGGCCCCGGGCGCCATGGCGCTCGCCATACGCATCGAGACGGTATTCCGTGTCCGGCTGCGGTGGCCATTCGGGCGGCAGCAACAGCTCGTGGATCTCGGCGTAGCCGGCGTTGACCGGCAGAGGCTTCGAGAAGTCGACGAAGTTGCGGTTCAGATCGATGTTTTCCTGTGTGGCCCGGCGCAGGTGGGAGAAGCCATAGGGGTTCACCGCATGAACGTAAAGGACCGCGGTATCGTGCGCGCCCTGTGCTTGCGCCGGGGCACCGAGATCGAGCATGCCGGTCTGGATCGCCGATCCGCAGAAGCCCTCCACACCATGCACGCCGCTGATGACGACGAGCATTTTCGATGCATCGGCGGGGCCGTCGAGCACGACGTCGGTGGCCAGCACCTCGCCTTGCGCGCCGGGTAGCGCGAGCTCGTGCGATTCGACGGCAAGGCCGCGTCGTGCCGCGGCGCGCAGGAACTTGCCGCGTGCCTCGGCGTAGTCAGCGCTGAAGAGCGCGGTGATCTGATTGTTCTTCAAGGGTGTCTCCAGGCGTGCTGTTCAAGTGGATTCAGGGGTGCCCAGGCGCTCTCGCCCGCGTACGCGGCAAGCGTCGCCGAAGGCGTTGAACAACGCGCGCGCAAACGCGCTGTCGTCGATACGCATCTCGGGATGCCATTGCACGGCCAGTGCGAACCGCGGTGCCGATTCGATCGAGAACGACTCGATCAGTCCGTCGGGTGCGGTCGCTTCCACGCGCAGGCCCTTGCCGAGTCGCTCGATGCCCTGGTGATGCAGTGAATTCACGACCGCGCGCGTGCCGCCCGCCAATTGCGCGAGCACGCCACCTTCGACGATATGCAGCGCATGGCTGTCGTCGTACCAACGCTGGATCGGACGGTTGTGGTCGCCCTCGCGGTGGTCCAGACGGCCGGGCTGCCTGTGCACGGCAGGCTCCAGGGTGCCGCCGTAGAGGACGTTCAGTTCCTGGAAGCCGCGGCACACGGCAAGTACCGGCACGCCGGCGGCGATGAGCCGGGGCAGCAACGACAGGATCGTCGCGTCGCGCGCGAGGTCGAGCTGCATTTCAGGGTGCGGCTCGGCGGCGCCGTAGCGTGAGGGATGCACGTTGGACGGACTGCCCGTGAGCACGATGCCGTCGATCGCATCGATCAGGCTGTCGGCATCGATCGCCTCGCCGGCGGCCGGCAGCGCGAGCGGCAGCGCCTTGGATATCTCGCCGACGGCACGCACGTAGCCGTCCAGCGCCGCGTGCGCGGCATGGCCGTCCCGCTCGATGCGATCGGACGCGATGACCACCACGGGTCGAAGGGCTGGAGAACGGGGAGAGTTGGGATTCATCGACGCGATCTGGTGAGTTCGATCGCAGTCTAGGAATCGACTACAGTTTAGTAAATTGCAATTTAACTGAGAAAAACTTGCATGAAGTGCAAGTAAAAAACATGAACACGCGACAGCTCAGACATTTCCTAGCCGTGATGGATCTCGGCTCGCTCAGTGCCGCGGCAGAGCGCGTGCACCTGAGCCTGCCGGCCCTCTCGCGCAGCCTGAGTGCGCTGGAAGAGGCCCTGGGTGTGCCGCTCTTCGACCGGCAAGGGCGGCGCCTGCGACCCACGCCCTATGCCAACGCCTATGTCGAACGCGCTCGACGCATCGTCTTCGACGAGAAGGAAGGCGCCCGGTCGCTGTCGCTCATGCGCGCGGGCGAGTTGGGGTCGCTGTCCTTCGGCATGGGTTCGTCCATTGCCCGCTCCCTGTTGGCGCTCATGATGCTGAAGCTCGTGGCGGAATCACCCGGCCTCAGGCTCAGCGCGATGGTGCAAAGCTCGGACGTGCTGTTCGACGCGCTGCGCAAGGAGCGGCTCGATTTCTTCATTGGCGACGTGCGCATGGCGGCGCACGAGCCGGACATGGTGGCGGAGCCCGCCTATGTGAGCACCTTCGGCTGGTTCGCACGCGCCGGCCATCCGCTGGCCGGGCGGAAACGCATCGGCATGTCCGAACTTTCCGCCCATCCGATGGTGATGGCGGGATACGCGGATCAGTCGGTCATCCACCGCATTGCAGAGCTCTATGGTCTTTCGATGCCGCTGCAGAATCATTTCGCCCTGAACACCGACGACGTGAACACGATCCACACGCTGGTCACGTCAAGCGACGCCATTGCCCCCTCCACCGACATCGCCGTGATCTCGGCCTTGGGCGAAGGAACGATGGTGGCCCTCGACGTGGAGCCCAAGCTCGATCTGGACATGACGCTAGGCATCGTGAGGCACGCCGGACGGACGCTGGCACCCGCGGCCGAGCGCGCATTCGCCATCGTGCGGGCGTACTTTGCCGACGCGGCCCAACAGGTCGCACAGCAGCGCGGCTTGTCGGCTGCGAAGACGCCGGCCCGTCGCCCGCGGCGCGCGCGGTCGGTGGGCAGCTAGTCAACTCACGGCAGCAACTTCCCGTCGCCTAGAAGTTCTTCAGCGTGACGGTGCCGCCTGCCGGGACCGAGATGTTGAACTTGAAGTTGATATCGTCGCTGCCGTCCCTGGTGCCACGTGCCGTGGCGGACTTGTAGGTGACAGTGTCCGCCGTGCCGAATGCGAAGCCGACGTCCCGACCGCCGACACCGTTGCCGCTCGACTTGTAGTCCCATGCGCTCCATGCCTTTTGCGTGGCGTCTGGCGTGGGGTAAAGGATGCCCCCGTTGTCGGAGCCGAGATGGGTGTCCTAGAGCACCGAGGCATCGATCGTCGCGGCCGTGGGGTTGTGGAAAACGTCGGTGATGCGCGCCCACGTTCTCGCGATGCTCGTCGTCGACCACCAGCACGAACTCCCCGCGCGAAATGGCGCGCACGGCGGTATGCATCTCGTCGAAGTCTGCACCGCGGGACGCCAAGTCACTGCCTCTGGCGAATTCGCGGGGATGGCTGCGGTGAACTGGGCGACTACCGGCCGCTGATCGCACGGCAGCACGGAGGGGGAATCGGCGATTCATGGCGCACGCTCTGACTCATCATGCTTCGCATCAAGGCACCGCCCAAGCCCGCCGAGGGCTGCGTCGCGCCGTGCAACGACTGCGACCTCGGTTGCCGCCCTACCGTAGTCACCATAAGCCTTCTCGTCACGATAGCAAAGTCCGGCTGTCAACCTGCATCCAGTGAAATGGCCGACCCTACTTGGCCTTCTCCCTCCTTCGCAGCCGGTCGGGCACCGCGCTCTTCGACGAATTGCTCGACACGTACCTGCCTTCGGCAAGCCTGAACGAGAGCGGATGGCAGCGTACCGGTCCGGGCTGCGCCCCATTCCCAACGCATCAGGCGGTTCGCGGTGACCTCGCGGGATGGACTTCGTGCACCAGTTGCCCGGCGGTGAGCGTGTTGATGGTCTCGCCAGGGATGTCCATGAGCACGCGGCTGCGCTCGGCGGTCATTGACACCGTGAGGTGCTGCACCGGCTGCGCGTCGAGGTCGTGCAGCAGGCGCACCATTTTCAGCAGCGGCGCGCCGATTTCGACGTTCAGCAGGCGCGCGCGCGCAGGATCGGCCACCTCCGCAGTGATCTCCTGGATCACTCGCCCAAACTTCACACCCTGTGCCATCAGGATCTCGTAGAGGGCGTGCTTGCGCAGCGGCGCGACCGACACGCGCTTGCCCAGTCGCGCAGGCACCCAAGACGACGACGCAAGCTGCAATGTCGCGCCCGAGGTCAGACATCGACCCACCGGCCGCCAGCAGAAAGGGGCGAGCCATCGCCGTGCGCATGACGGCTGCCAACGTTCCATCGGCCCCTCGCACCGGCAGGCCCAACAGCACGCGGAGCGCGCGGCCCATGCCGCAGCCCGGCATGCCCGAACAGAATGCCCGGCGATCCACGACCCTCCGCATCCACATTCGGAAGCTTCTTCAAGGAGAAAGCGGCCCCTGCCTACACGCGTTGGCTGGCAACGCGCGATGTTTGCCGCATTGATTTCCACGGAGACAGCGATGGCACAGCGAAGAGGAGTTCATTCGGCGGGCAGTCCCTCCAAGACACCCGAGCCGACGACCGGAACAAATCCTGACGGCCGCACGCCAGCCGAGCTGCCCAGTGAACCGCGAAGAAGAAAGTCAGCGATGCGCAGCCGGCGTCCCGATCGAGCAAACCCCGGCCCTGAGGCCTCAGGGCAGAACTTTGGAACAGCGAACTTCGCGGTAGCCACCAAGTCCGCGAAGAGATCCCATGCACGCGACGATGCAATTTGCCGCTTGGCTGTTCGGACACGGCTCTGAGCTTGAGGTGTGGCAGATGGCGGCCAGAGCCGTCGCGGTCTTCTTCATCACGCTCGCCCTGATCCGTGCTTCCGGGCGCCGCTCGTTCGGCCAGCATAGCGCGTTCGACGCATGCATCACCGTCTTGCTGGGCGCTGTACTGGGCCGTGCAGTGGTGGGGGCATCTCCTTTTTGGAGCACCATGGCCGCAGGTGCCGCGTTGGTCCTCGTGCACCGCGCCGTGGCCTTGGGTAGCAGCCGTTGGCCACGCTTCGAGGACCTCGTCAACGGACACGAAATCGTGCTGCTGAACAACGGCCACCTCGACGAGGACGCCATGCATCAAGCGCTGGTTTCGCGGCGCAACCTCGAAGAGGCGATACGCCAGCAACTGGGCGACGCGTCGCTCTCCGACGTCGCGCGCGCGACCCTCGAGCGCGATGGCCAACTCACCGTGCTGAGGCGCCAGCCAAGGGCGTGAGTTCGGCCCGCGGTGGCCCCGGTCCACAGCGCACCCCGCCGGCGCCAAGCCCTTCCCGCACGGACTGCCCCTGGCAACGAGACGCCTGCGGCCGCGAGTGTGCGGCACAGGGCGATCCTGCTTCCACGACCCACCAGCGCGCAACAGCACATCAAGGCAGAACACCGCAGCGTTCCGGACGCGCCCCGCTCCTACTTTGCTCCCGATCAGAAACGGCCAGGGTGGTGACACCGATTCAGCAAAGGAGCATGAAATGGCAACGAGCAGCATTCTGGGCGGCACCCTTCCGCCCGTCGAACACAAGGGCGTCGATGTGGACAGCCTGGGCCCCAGCGATTCCAGTGACAGTGGCAGCGACGCCGCAGGCACCGAAGGCCGCGCTGCGGGCAAAGCAGCCATCGAGGAACCAACGCACGCGGACATCCTTCCCGACCGCGTGGGCGTGCTTCCGGACGCCGCCGCCGAGGTGGCGGCAAACGCCCACGAACTGGAGCTTGGGAGCGACGACACCAACGACGAGGAGAACGACTAATGTCTGGCGCAATCGCCCAAGCGCCCCATGAATCACAGAGGTCGCTCGACGAACGCCTGCGTCATACGCTGCGAAGCGTCTTTGGTCACACCCACCTGCGCATCGGGCAGGCGCAGGTCATCGAACGGGTCATGGCAGGTCTTCCCACACTGGCGGTGATGCCCACAGGGGCGGGCAAATCCCTGTGCTATCAGCTGCCAGCAGTGGTACTCCCGGGACGCACCGTCGTGGTGTCGCCACTCATCGCGTTGATGAAAGACCAGTGCGACAAATTGCAGCGTCAGGGCATCGCAGCCATCCAGGTCCACAGCGCGCTGAATGCTGCAGAACTGGCGCAGGCCGAACTCGCCATCAAGGACGGCAGCGCACACATCGTGCTGACCACGCCCGAACGGCTTTGCGACCCGGCCTTCATCCAGCGCCTGCGTGCCCATCCCGTGCGCCTGGTCGCGGTTGATGAGGCCCATTGCATCTCCCAGTGGGGCCATGACTTCAGGCCCGCGTTCCTGGAGATCGGTCCCGCGCTGCAGGCGCTCGGTCAACCATCCGTGCTGGCGCTCACGGCCACGGCGGGTGACGACGTGGCCCGCGACATCATGAAGCATCTGCGCATTCCGAGGTCCGGATTGATCGACACGGGCGCGTACCGGGAAAACCTTCACTTCGCCGTGGAACAGATGGTCGATGAAAAGGAAAGACTGCGGCGTGTCGCCCAGTTCGCTCAGCAGACGCCGGGCTGCGGCATCGTCTATGCGGCCACCGTCAAGATCGCGCAGTAAGCCTTTGAGGCTCTGAAGGCACACGACGAATCGGTCGCGATCTACCACGGCAAGCTTGGCGCGCGTGAACGCGGCGATGCACAGGAGGCATTCATGTCGGGCGCGATCCGTATCATGGTGGCCACCAATGCATTCGGCATGGGCATCGACAAACCCGACATTCGCTTCGTGTTGCACTGTCAGATGCCGTCCAGCATTCACGCGTACTACCAGGAAGCCGGGCGCGCGGGCCGCGACGGTCGTCCCGCGCGCTGCGTGCTGCTTTTCAATACCAGGGACCGCGCAGTGCAGCAGTTCTTCCTTGCGGGCCGGTATCCTCAACTCGAAGACCTCGATGCCCTCTACCGGCAACTGCTGGCCACACCACCCGAGCCTTCGGGTTGGAGCACCGCCGGTCTTCTTGATGCGCTTGGCCGTCCCCGCGCCAAGATGCAATCGGCTCTCGCCTTGATGAGAGCGCAAAAGGTATTGAAGGTCGACCGGCAGGGCAAGATCACGCTTCGCAAACGGCAGACCGCACAGGGCGACTTCAATTTCGCGGCCATGCTGGAGGACGACAAGAACAGGCGCGCGCAAGACCGCGAAACGCTGGAGCGCATGATCTCCTATGCGCAATCCGGGCAATGTCGCTGGCAGCTGCTTTTGAGCGATCTGGACGCCGCATCGTCGATGAAGCGCTGCGGCACTTGCGACAACTGTCGGCGCATCGCGGCCCATGAGGCCGAGATGGCAAGCCCGATCCTCGTGACCGAGGAGCAGCAAACAGCCACGGCCACGGTGCGCGGCAGCACCCAATTCGCGGCGAGCGATGCCGTCAAGGTCGGGCGATTCGGTGCGGGTGTGGTTGTCGCGTCGGACACGAGTTCCATCACGGTTGCGTTCCCGGATGGCAGCCGGCGCAGCTTTCATCCGGCATATGTCACTCGCAGAAGACCTTCGGCTCGCAAGGGCACCGCCGCTTCGCGCAATCCAGCAGCCGCTCCTTGAGGTCATGCTCGTCGTCTGAGCGCTACCCTTGCCGCGCCCCCATCCCGAGGCAGCGCGCGGCCGCCACGCAAAGACCCGTCGCACAGCCTGGCGGCAAAACCCGGGCCAGAGTTTGTGCAGATCGGCGAAGTTGCGCTCAAGGGGTTCGGCATCGCGGCTTCGGATTCGGATGCCCTGCACGTCGCGTCCCGCGATGACCCGAAACCCGCTGCATTCGGCTCGAAAGGAAAGCCCCCGCAACCGAAGCGCTTTCCGCCGCCTGGGCAGGCCGAACGAGAGGCTGCCGCTCGTGGCGCTTCGAGGCGCGGGCTACGGCGGGGTCGCTCACGGGCAACGCGCTTGGAACGGCGTGGCCGTCCTCACGCGGAGGCGAGCCGATCGAAACAGGCCGCGGCCTGGCTGACATGGAAGACGCCCTCGAGCGCCACTGCGTCAAGGCGGTGGTCCACGGCGTGCTGATCGGCTGCCTCTGTCTGCCCCCACACCCATCCACGACCGGGGACGAGATTCGGCCACGAGCTCCCATGGGCCGGGACGCTCAACCGGCATGCGAAGAAGCTCTAGGCAAGCGGCGTGCCCGTCGTGCTGGCGGGCGCTGACAACGCGGTACCCACCGATACCGACATCTGCTACCGGGCGTACTGGCGCAAACGCTATCCCGGGGATGCCGCGCCGAAACAAGTCAACGCTTTTACGACGCGTTGGATGAGCCTGGGCGCGGCCGCCTCAAGTGTCAACTGCCCGATCCGGCAGTTGCAGCAACCCCGCCGCGAGCCAACCATGCGCAGCTTGATTCGCACCGTCTGGAGTCCCCCATGCGCACCCTCCTGATCGACAACCACGACTCGTTCACCTACAACCTCTACCAGTACCTGGCCGCATGCAACGACGAGCCACCCATGGTGGTGAAGAACGACGAAATGGCCTGGCGCGATGTCCAGCGACTGGACTTCGACAACATCGTGATCTCGCCCGGTCCAGGCCGCCCGCAGCGGCGCAGTGACCTGGGCATTTCGGCCGACGCGCTGTGCCATGCGCGCGTGCCGGTGCTCGGCGTGTGTCTCGGACACCAGGCCATCGCCCACCACTGCGGGGCCAACGTCGACCTGGCCGTGCGCCCGATGCACGGGCGACTGGACCGCATCGCCCATCAAGCCATCGATCTGTTTCGCGGCATTCCCAACCATTTCGAGGCCGTGCGATACCACTCGCTGGCCGTGACGCAGTTGCCCGCGGAGCTCGAGCCGCTGGCGTGGTCGGCAGACGGCACGCTGATGGCGCTGCGGCACAGAACACGACCCTGGTGGGGTGTGCAGTTCCATCCGGAATCGATCTGCACCGAGTATGGCGCGACGCTGCTGCGCAATTTCCGAGAGCTCACGCAGACCTGGCGCGACGGGCGGCGCCGAGCCTCCACGATGGGCAGCTTCCTGCCGGAGTTCCGCTTCGGCAAGGAGGCCGCACCGTCGGTGCATGCGCGGTGCATCGACCTGCTGCCCGACCCCGAACAGGTGTTCGCGACCTTGTTCGCGCAGGCCCCCGTCTCGTTCTGGCTCGACAGCAGCCTGGCGGACACCGGGCGCGCGCGGTTCTCGTTCATGGGCGACGCAGGCGGTCCGCTCGGCAAGCGGGTGACCTATCGCGCCCACACCCGGGAGCTGGAGATCCACGCGCATGGCACGGTCGAAAAGCGCGCACAGAGCATCTTCGACTACCTGCGCGAACACGTTCCCCCACCGCGGCCCGGCACGCCGCCCCTGCCCTTCGATTTCGCGGGCGGCTTCGTCGGCTACTTCGGCTATGAGCTGAAGCGGGAACTCGGCGGCGGGCCCGGTCACCACGCCGAGACGCCCGATGCGCTCTGGATGCTCGCGGACCGCTTCATCGCCTTCGACCACGCGGAGCAACAGACATGGATCGTCTGTCTGGACGCGCCCACGCTGTGCGCTTCCAATGCGCAATGGCTGGACGCGACGCAGGCGCACCTCCTGCAGGCACCGGCAAGCGCTGCAGGCGACGCCACCGGCGCGGCGCAGCGCCTGGGGCCCCTGCGTTGGCGCACCGAGTTGTCGACCTACCGGGAGGGCATTCTGCGTGCCCAGCAGGAGATCCTGCAGGGCGAGACGTACGAGGTGTGCCTGACCAACCAGCTTGCCGGGGACGGCAGCATCGAGGCCTGGCGGGTCTACCGGGCGCTGCGCGCGCGCAACCCGGCGCCCTACGCCGCTTTTTTGAACGCGCCCGGTCTGGCGCTGCTGTGTGCGTCGCCGGAGCTGTTCCTGCGCATCGGGGCCGACGCCGGCGTCGAGGCCCGCCCCATCAAGGGCACCGCGCGCCGCGGCGCGAATGCAGAGGAGGACCGCCGCATCCGCGAAGTCCTGGCGGCCGATGAGAAAACGCGCGCCGAGAACCTCATGATCGTGGATCTGCTGCGCAACGATCTCAACCGGGTCTGCGAGGTCGGCACGGTCCATGTCCCCGGCCTGTTCGACATCGAATCCTATGCCACCGTGCATCAGATGGTCAGCACCATCCGCGGCCAGTTGCGCGCGGGACTGGGCGCCATCGACTGCGTGTGCGCCACCTTCCCCGGAGGGTCCATGACGGGGGCGCCCAAGGAGCGCACCATGCGCATCCTCGACGATCTCGAGGGCGCGCCACGCGGCGTCTATGCGGGAAGCATCGGCTACCTGTCGTTCAATGGCACCGCACAACTGAACATCGTGATCCGCACCATCGTGAGCACCGACAAAGGCGTGTCGATCGGCAGCGGCGGCGCCATCATCGCGCTTTCGGACCCCGACGACGAGGTGGCCGAGATCGTGCTGAAGGCACGCGCGGCGGTGGAAGTGCTTCAGCAATGTGGCGCCGCCCCGGGCGCGTCGCCGACATCGGAACCGACCACGGTAGCTCCGCCTGCGCCCATGGGGGGCAACGGTGATTGAGCAGGCCCCTGCCTGGCGCGGCCCACTCCTGATGATGGCCGCGATGGCGTGCTATGTGCTCAACGACACGCTCGTGAAGCTGACGCTGCAGGCCTTTCCAGCAGGTCAGGTCCTGGCGGTGCGAGGGGTGGCCGCCAGCGTCCTCGTGCTCATCGTCGTGCGCCCTGACGGGACGCAACTCAAGGCAGACCTGCGCGAACCCGGCGTGCTGCTGCGCTGCGCCCTGGAGGTCAGTACAGCCGTCACCTCCGTGCTCGCGCTCGCGCGCGCCTCTCTCACGACGGTCAGCGCGCTCATGATGGTCGCGCCTCTGCTCGTGGCCGTCGCGAGCATGCTGATGCGGTGGGAGCCGCTGCGGCCGGCACGGCTGCTGGCCGTCCTCGCCGGCCTCTTCGGCGCATTGCTCGTGATGCGGCCCCAGGCCCGATCCCATGGCGCCGGTCTCACGTTGGCGGTCCTGTGCGCCATCTCGCTGGCCGCCAGGGACGTGGTGACGCGCCGTCTGCCGCCATCGGTATCGACCGCCACGGTCGCCGTCGCCACGACAGCAGCGGTCTGTGCGGCAGCCCCGCTGCTGGGCCTTGCCCTGCATGAGACATGGCATCCGCTGATGCGACGCGAGACGTTGGCCCTGCTGGGCGCGGCCGCCTGCGCCGCGGCCGGAAACTATGCGCTGATCGCGGCGTGCCGCCGAACGGATCTGGCGCTGGTGGCGCCCTTTCGCTACAGCATCCTCGTGTGGGCCAGCTTGCTGGCCTATCTCGTCTGGGGCGACGTGCCTGACCCGGTCACCTTGCTGGGCATCGCGGTGATCGCTGTCGCCGGGATCTCCAACCTGCGCGGTGCCCGCCCCGCGTGACCCCGCGCGGTGGTCCCGGCCCGGCAAGGACGGCATCGGCGTCCCGCCGCACGCGCCGCGCTTGTTGCTTCTTTCCTCCCACCGGGTCATGCGGCAACCGCGGCCGGGGAGTCAGTCGCGCAAAGAGAAGGCCGCGTAAAGGTAGCGCAGCGGCAGATCCTGCGTTGCGACGATGCCGTGCTCGACGTTGGCATCGAACAGCAAGGCGTCGCCGGGACTCACCGTGATCTGCCTGGCACCATGGCGGTATTGCGCGCTGCCGCCGAGCACGTAGATGAACTTCAGGCCCTCGTGCCGGACCATTTCCGGCGTCTGGAACGGCGCGTCAACACAGACCAGGCAGGGCATCACATTCAGATCGCCCGAGCGCAGTCGCCCCAGAAGCTCGTGGCGAATGCGCGCGTGCGTGAGCGCTCGGTCCAGCGGCAAGCCGCGCCCCGCCGGCACATGAAAGAAGATCTCGCGCGGCGCGCGTGCAGCGAAGAACTGCGAGATTGAGACCCCCAGGCCCTGCGCAATGCGCTCGAGCGTCTCCACCGAGGGCGACGCCAGGCCGCGTTCAACCCGCGAGAGCATCGAGCGCGAGACGCCGGCGCGTGCCGCAAGTTCGCCGCCGCTGGTGAGCGCGGCCTTGCGCAGCGCCCGAATCTGCAGGCCGAGCAACGAGGCAGGTTCACTGCGTGGCGGCTGCGACGGCGCGGGCCTGACCGAGGCGGAGGAGATGCGCAGCGGCAGCTTGAACACGCTGGCGGTGGGAAAGGGCGACGCGCGTTGCTTGCGGCTCACGGCAGACTCTCCACGCATGCGCCTGCATGCGGCAGGGTTCGCGCATGCCGGCGCCTTCCCGGCAACGCCCGTGGACGAATCAGCCGCAACGCTGCGGCAAAGCCGGTGCCCCTTCCTGCGGGCTGCCGCTCTGGAGTGCGAGCAGGTCGATGCGCGCAGCCTCTTCCGGCAAACCCATCGCGAGGATGGCAAGGATGGTGTCGCGGTATGGTCATGGGGCAAGGATCATTCCTGCTGGCCGGCACTGCAGCAAGCGTTGCATGCGGTGCAAGGAAGGCCGATCCGCCCGCGCTTGCTGCCGCGCGCGATGGTGCCAGCGCGCTCGCCCTGGAAACCGGTCCATGCGCAGCGGCAGGCGGCGCCATCTCATGCAAGTCCCGCAACCGAAGGACGCTGCGCGAGGATCCCGGCGCGCGCGCCGTGCAGCATCACGACCTGCCCATTCGGGTAGTTTTGAGCGCCGCGCGCTTTGCTTGTAATGACCCTGTCACAGCCAACTGGAGGGTCTCATGAAGATCGTGACAGGCACGGCAGAGACGTTGCCCGCGGCAACGCTCTTCGACATGGCGCACTATCGATACCGGGTCTTCGTGCAGATGCTGGGATGGAAGCTTCATCCGCGCGGACGCCTCGAGCTCGACCGCTTCGACCGGCGAGACACCCGGTATGTGCTTGCGCTCGACGACGACGGCGGCAGCGTGCGCGGCATGGCACGCCTGCTGCCCACCGAGCGCCCGTACCTGCTGGCCGACGAGTTTCCCGAGCTTCTTGGGGGCCAGGCGCCCGTGCGCAGCGCCCGCGTCTGGGAGCTGTCGCGCTTTGCCGCGATCGACCCCGATGCGCCGCGCCCCGCGAATGCCCGCTTCGGTGCATCGGCCGACGCGCTCGCGCTGCTCGACAGCGTCATGAAGATCGCTTGCGCAGCAGGCGTGCAGCAGCTGGTGACCGTGTCGCCGCTGGGCATCGAGCGGATGCTCGCGCGCGCAGGCATCACGGCCACGCGCCTTGCGCCTCCGGTGTGCCTGGGCCGGCATGGGCTGTTTGCTTGTCGCATCGAACTTGCGCCCTCCCTGGCGCATCGCGCGCGTGTCAGCGCGTGAGCCCGGTGAACACGCACGGACGATGCGCGCTGGTGAGTTGGGACGCAAGCAAGGCGCGACGGCACTGCCGCACGTCTGCGCGAAACGCGCCCCGTCGCCTCACAGCAGGCCCAGTGCGACGGCGTTTGCCGCAGCAGCGGTCTTGTTCGCCACGCTCAATTTCTCGACCGCGTTGCGGACGTGGAATTTGACGGTGTTCACCGAGATGCGAAGAAGCAGCGCGACCTCCTCGCAGGTCTTGCCGTCGGCAGTCCAGCGCAGCACCTCCGCTTCGCGCGCCGTCAGCGCCGGTCGTTCGACACCATGCACACGGCAAAGCGCCGCGGACAGCTTGAAGTGAGCGGCGATGACCAGCCACCGCAGGCTGCGTCGCGGGCCGCCATTTCCGCGGTCGACAGCGCATCATGCGAGCGTGCGACCGACAGCATGCCCACGGTACCGGCTGCGCCAAAGCGCGACTGCGCCCATCCCACCCGCAGGTCGAACGACCGTGCCTCCGACCACAGCTGAGGCGCATGCCGGAAAAGCTCGTTGCTCCAGATCAGCGGACTGTCCGAGCGCATGCCGTGCGCGACGGTCGGATCGATGCGCAGGTACCCCGCGTCGCAGTAGCGACGCTGCCACCGCGCGTCATAGTTGCTGATGATGAGCGTCTTCGGGTTCGTGAACGGCAGGCCGAGGCACAGCCCGTAGGCGCATTGCTCGAACCCCAGCCTGCGCGCCCCGCGCGCCACCACGTCGAACAACGCCTGCAGGTCGGTGACTTGTTCGAGTGCATCGCGGATGTCCCTTTGCACGTCGCTTCGCGCCGGCTCGGCCAGAACGCTGGCGCCCTCTGTGCTCACAGACTTTTCGCAGCATCGTCCTTCGCATCCAAAGCGACCTTGTGCGCTCATCTTCCACCTTTCATCGGGGGCACGAACCCCAGGAAAAGCCGCGTGGAATGCGCTGCGCCTTCAGGTTTGTAGGCAAGCGCACGGCCGCGGCCTAAGATCAAAAGTCTAAGGAGACCAGCGTGGGACCGCAGCGACAAATCTTCCATTGTTCCTGCCACGCCGAGCGGTCCACGCCAAGCGCTTGGAACCAAAGCTTCCATTGCGATGCGCGCGGCATCAGGATGTGCGCCGAGCCTGCGGCGCGGTCCCGGTAGCGCGCACACCGATGCCAGAGGTGTGGATCGTTCTGCTGGAAGGCTTCGACCTGTTCGAGGCCAGCGCCGCCATGCGCACCTTCGATCTGGCCAACGAGACGCTCGATCGCCAGGCGTGCCATGACGCGCAAACGCCGCCGCACTACGCCGTACGCACGTTTGCGACGCGGGCCGGCCCGGTGCACAGCAACGGCGAGGCCGCACTGCATGTTGCGGCGCTGCCCGACGAACCGCAGCGGCCGGTGGATCGCTTCATCGTCGCTGGCGGACATGGCGCCGTCCGCGCAGTGCGCAACCTCTCGCTGGGTCAGCAACAGGTGGTGGAGTGGATCGCGCGCCAAAGCGAACGGATCCGCTCGCTGGCTTCGATCGGCGAGGAAGGATTCGTCGTGGGGCAAGCGGCGAGCGCGCGCGCGTCGCAAGTCGGATCGCCGGACGGCATCGACATGATCGCCGCCGCGTCGGGGATGGAACTGGCACTTCACATCGTGGCGCATGACTGCGGCCAGGCGCTCGCAGCGCAGATCGCGCAGCGCCTTTCGCCTTCTGCGGATCGCCTTGGAACGCCCCGGCGGTTTCGCACCGGCTTTCCCGGCGAAGGGCGCGATGACGAGCGCGTGCTGGCGCTGCACCGTTGGATCGTCCAGCATCCGCGCCAACCGCTGACCAACGAGCGCCTTGCGCGGCGGCTGGCCATGACGCAGCGCACGTTCGCGCGCTTCTACCGACGCGCCACGGGCATCACGCCTGCGCGCGCGGTCGAACTTCTGCGCATCGAGACGGCCTGCATTGCCATCGAAAACACGCTGCTGTCGCTCAAGGCGGTGGCATCGCACTGCGGCTTCTCGTCGGAAGAGGTCATGCGAAGGGCCTTCGTTCGCGTGCTCAAGATGTCCCCTTCGCAATACCGCGACCAGTTCCACGGCAAGACCTGAGATCGCGCCCATCTGCGCTTTTGAGCAGGCCGCGCGCTGCGGCCCGCCTACACCCTGACAGCCTCGCCGAGCCTTCCCTCCCAGGGCGATTCGCCGTTCGTCGCGCGTTTGGGCCGCCCCGTGCGTGCGTCCGGGTCGGCAAGCTTCGGCTCGCGACTCCGAACTCGGCCAAGATCCCTCGCAACGCATTGGTCTGCATGATGCGCATCTTCATAAGCTGGCGACGCATCCCGTGCAGCGCCATGCAGGCTTGTTGACGTTCCGTCTTGACGGGCACGCAATGAATGTGCGGCTGTTGAGCCGCCACCCATATCGCTTGGGCATCCATCGCATCTGTCTTGTCGCGAAGCAAGAATGCCTTGACATGCTGAGCCGGCAGAAGCCTGACCTCGAGACCCGGTTGCCGAATTGTTCCAGCCCAGTGGTGGGAGGCGCCACACGCTTCCATGGCGACCAGGCTTGGAACGCACTTGGTGAAGAACTCGGTGAGTCTCGCGCGTTTGATCTGACGCCATTGGATCTCGCCCGTATCTGCATCGACGATGTGCAGTTGGAACACCGACTTCGCCAGATCCAGGCCAATAACCGGCAGATTTGCGATAGATTGCATGCTTGGGGCCTCCAGGTTAAGTGGTTACGTTGAACCTCCACTTTGGCACGCTGGTTCCGCCTCCGCGAGACCCCATCCTGCTGGGCAGATGCCTCACTTCAACCGCGGAACTGTAGGTGGGCGGACCATGCCATCTCCGGAATCGAGGATGCTGGTTGGCGACCTCAAAGAGCCCTATGCGCTGCCAGCGCTCCTTGCCCAATTGGATCTGGCGCGCAGCCCGTACCTCTACCATCGAGCGCATGTGAAGGTGGCAGACAAGCACGCCGCGCTGCGGCAAACCATCATCGACATCTTCGACCTGAACCACCGCTGCGATGGCTACCGCCGGCTGCAGGCGACGCTGACCAGGCAGCGCCGTCAACGCTTGACGTCGGTCGCTTCCATCTGGTCGAAGTGTTTGCGCCAGGCATTGATGGTGGCGTCGCCGACCTCGCTTTTCTTGACCGCCTCGGCCACCGTGGTGCGATCCGCTTCACGCAGGATGGCGACCATCTGTTCTTGGCTCAATCGGCTCTTCTTCATGGGCTCCTCTTCGGGCGGGAGCGTCTTCCTGGAAATTGATGTCTCGAAGAAACCGGGCAGGTCACTGCCATTGGGATCATGCCAGGGCAGTTATGTCGGTCTCCGACAAACTCATTGGATGTGAAGGAGGGACCTGGCAACAATCGCTTCTTTTCCACTGGGGCTCTGATTGCGGACCCGTTGACGCATCAGGTCGATGTCGTCACACAGAAGGTATCTCAAGTGCAATCTACCCCTCGCTCGGTGCGCCTCTCGTTGGCCGTCGCCACCGCCGTATTCATGACGGTTGCCCAAGGCGGTCAGATCGTTGTGGGCCAAGTGGGCCCGATGTCGGGTCTCGAGGCGGGTCAGGGGCGTGCGTATGCCGCTGGCATGCAACTGCTTTTCGACACCGTCAACAAGGCGGGAGGCGCGAACGGCAACACTTTCACCTTGGCAACTCGAGACGACGGCGGCCGGCCGGAAGATACGGTCAACGCGACCCGGCGACTCATTGCCGAAGAACGGCCGCTCGTGCTGGCCGGCTATTTCGGGAATCGGAACATCACCAGCCTCGTGGAGTCCGGCATCCTGGAAAAAAACAAGATTGCACTGCTGGGATACCGCGCGACCGACCTGCGCGCCAGTACACCTTACCTGTATAGCATCCGCGCTGGTCTGCACGACGAAATCGGCAAGATCGCGCAACACCTTGCCACGATAGGGATCACCCGCTTGGGTCTTTTCTATGAAGACGGCCCGGATGCCGCAGGAGTCATTGCGGCATCAGACGAAGCGGCGGCAAAGGCACACGTGGCCATCATGGCCAAGGCCTCCTATCCGCCAGGCACCACCCGTGTCGCTCGCGCAGTCGAAGTGTTCGCCAAAGCATCGCCGCAGGCGATCATCATGGTGTCCAATGGCGCCCCCGCGGCCGCATTCATCGAGCAATACCGCGCGAGCGGCGGGTCTGCGCAACTGTTCGCAAGCTCCAATGCCGATGTCGAGCAACTGTCCAAGCGACTTGGCAAGGAGCAGCTGCAAGGCGTGGCAATTGCTCAAGTAACGCCCAGCCCCTATCGGATTTCAAGCCGACTCGCGAAGGAGCTCAACGACGCCGCCGAACGGGCCGGCAAGCTGGACCTGCCGGTGAGTTTCGCCATGATGGAGGGTTTCATCGCGGCCAAGGTGATTGTGGAAGCGGTTCGGCGCCAGAACGCGAAGGTCACCCGTGAAGCCATGCCCGCGACGCTCGAAAGCATTGGCAACTATGACGCGGGCGACTATGTCGTCGCCTTCAAGCCGGGGATGCATGTCGGCTCGAGGTACGTCGAACTCTCGATCGTCAGCAGCACGGGCAAGATCAGGCAATAGCGCCAGCACAAGCCCGAGCCCGAGCCTTGAAAGCGGACGCGTCAGTCCAGATGCGCGCCTACTTTCTTGATGACTTCGGCGAACCTGGATGATTCGGCGGAAATATGCCGGGCGAATTCCGAGGGGGTGGCAGAAAAGGGCTCGTAGCCCAAAGCAGCGAGCTTGTCGCGAACATCCTGCTCGCTCAGGGCCTTGGCGACATCGCGGCGGATCTTTTCCAGCACCGCCGGGGATACGCCGCGCGGCGCGGCAAAAGCGGTCCAACCGCTGACTTCGAACCCGGCGGGCCCGCCTGCTTCCGCGACCGTGGGCACGTCCTTGTATGCCGCGAGCCTGCGGGGAGCCGCGATCGCAAGAAACTTGAGCTTTCCGGCCCGATAGAGCGCGCCCGCCGTGGCGCTGGTGCCCAAGGCGAAGGTCAGTTCCCCGTTGGCAACACCGCTGTAAAGCTGACTCGTTTCCTTGTAGACGACGTGCTGCATTTCGGTGCCCGTCATCGTCTCGAAGAGTGCCGACCCCAGGTGTGCAGGATTGCCGACCGACCAGGAGCCATAACTGAGCCCGCCCGGGTTCGCCTTGGCATCGGCGACCAGGTCGGCCACGTCGCGGTACTTGCTGTTGGCCGAAGTAGTGATGAAGAAATAGGTCTTGAACAGCGGGGCGATGAGTTCGAAATCCCTGTTGCCGTCGAAGGGCAGCCTCTTGAAGAGATACGGGTACGCCGTCAGGTGCACATTCTCCAGATGGATCAAGTCGTGCCCGTCGGTGGCGCCGCGCTTGAAGGCGTTGATGGCGATGAACCCATTGCCGCCCGGCCTGTTCTCTACCGCGACCGGTTGGCCCCAGGCGCGTGCAAGCTTGTCCGCGACGAGACGCGCCACTGCGTCGGGCCCGCTGCCAACGGGGAATGGGCTGATCAATCGCACGGGCCGCGAGGGGAACCGCGGCTCCTGCGCGAAAGCCGCCGCCCCCGGGAGGCAACAGGCGGCTGCGAGCAGCGCGGTTCGGCGGTTGACGATGGCGGGCGTTTTCACTCGCATTGCTCCTGATGGTTGTCGAGAGGAAATCGCTTCAAGGCAGCGTGATGGCCCCGGCGATCAAGCGGGCGCGGTGTCCGAATGCTGCGCGGCGGCCATCCGGGCCGTCACCGACGCCACGCGCTCGCCGAACAGGCGCGCCGTCTCCAGGTCGCCCGCTGCCATCTCGCCGCGCCCGCGTCGGAAGGCGACTGCGCGATGGCGCCGCTGAAGGAGACGAGATAGTTCACGTCATTGCGCTTCGCGTCTTTGGTGTTGCTCGGCATCAGCCCCTGGCTGACCCAGATCATCCCGTGCTGCATGGCCATCGTGAACAGCGCGGTGAGCGTCGACTGCTTGTCGCCGTTCACGCCGGCGCTGTTGGTGAAGCCGGCGGCAATCTTGTCTTTCCATTCCTGCGCATACCAGTACTTGGATGAGGCATCGGCGAATTTCTTGAACTGCCAGCTGACGCTGCCCATGTAGGTGGGTGTGCCGAAGATGATGGCGTCGGCCGCCTTGAGCTGCTCCCAGCCGCCGGCCGGCAGGTTGCCCTCGGCGTCGATGGCGATGAGTTCCGCGCCGGCGCCTTGCGCCACCGCCTGCGCCATGCGCTGGGTGTGGCCGTAGCCGGAGTGGAAGACGACTGCAATGGTGGGCATGCAAAATTCCTTTGGTTTCATTGGATGGGGGATGTCAGGCGGGGGTCTCATAGAAAGCCAAGTCTTTGGCGACGAGCCGGTTTCTCAGTTCTCCCAGACCGGTCGCGCGGACGACCACCAGATCGCCCGCCTTGAGGAACACCGGCGGTGTTCGTGCGTTGCCGATCCCGCTGGGGGTGCCGGTGAGGAGCACGTCGCCGGGCCTCAGGGTCATTCCAAACGAGAGTTCGCTCACCAGCTCGGCAATGCCGAATGCCATCTGCGATGCACTCGCCTGCTGCATGACGGCGCCGTTCAATTCGCACTCGAGAGTGACATTCGCCAGTTCGACGTCGTCGCGCAGCGTGAGCCACGGGCCGAGGGGCATGGTGCCGTCGATGCTCTTTCCTTTGAGCCACTGGCCGCCGTGCCGGCGTTGCAGGTCGCGCTGGGAGACGTCGTTG
This sequence comes from Variovorax sp. E3, assembly GCF_016082275.1. Lineage (GTDB taxonomy): Bacteria > Pseudomonadota > Gammaproteobacteria > Burkholderiales > Burkholderiaceae_C > Variovorax. The sequence goes on along the minus strand of NZ_MOWM01000009.1, from coordinate 29,176 downwards.
GCAAGGCAGTAGCCGAACACGTGCGACATCGCGTGCTCGCAAGGGATGCTGCGCCCCTCCTTGCCGATGACAAGCGCAATCTCGGCCTCGTAGTCCCACTTCCCGGAAATGACGGGGTCGTACGCGATGTCGTCGTGCGGCCCGATCAGGACATCCGGTCCCTTGGTGAAAAAGGTCGGGGCTTCGGGTTTCGGGACGTCCTGCCCTTCGCGCTTGCCATCGCTCTCGTAGAAGTGGTCCCAGTAGTTCCAACCCGTGCACAGCACGTCGCGGCGCAAGCGGCGGATCGGAGACAGAAGCCGCAACTCGGAGAGCGCGGTGACTTCGGAGCGCGCGGACTCGCAAAGCTTGCGCAATGCCGGAACGGCGGTGTCGCATGCGTCGATCACGCGCTGCATGTCACTGAACTCACGCGGAGCTATCACGACGTTGCCGTCCGCGCGCAGACAGGCAAGGCGCTCCTCGCCGGTGCGCAGTTCAACAGTTCCTAGTTTCAAGAATTGTCCTCAGAGTTTGAGCCGGCTGTCCCAGGGCGACTCGCCGCCCCAGTTGATGCACACGCTCTGCCGGCGCATGTAGCCTTTCCAGGCATCGGACCCGGCCGTTCGACCGCCGCCCGTCTCCTTTTCGCCGCCGAACGCCGCACCGATGTCGGCGCCCGTCGTTCCCATGTTGACCTTGGCAATACCGCAATCGCTGCCCGCGGCCGAGAGGAACAGTTCGATGTTGCCCAGGTTCGTGCTGTGGATGCCGGACGCCAGGCCCTGGGGCACGCCGTTGTGGATGTCGATGGCCTCCTCGATGGAGTCGTAAGCGACCACGTACACGATGGGCGCAAATGTTTCGTGCTGCACGCAAGGCCACTCCGGGCGAACCCGGGTGATGAGCGTGGGCTCCACGTAGTGGCCGGGGCGGTCGATGCGCCGGCCGCCGAAAACGACTTGGCCGCCCGATGCAGTCGCGTCGCGCACCGCGCTTTCGAAGTGGCCCACGGCGGCTTTGTCCACGAGCGGCCCGACCACGACGCCGGGCTCGCGCGGGTCGCCGATCCGGATCTGCGCAAAGGACTTCTTCAGCAACTCCACGAGCTCGCCTTCGACGGAACGATGCACGATCACCCGGCGCGTGCTGGTACAGCGCTGCCCGGTCGTGCCCACGGCGCCGAAGGTGATGCTGCGCGCGGCCAGCTTGAGGTCTGCCGTTTCGTCCACGATGCAGCCGTTGTTGCCGGAGCATTCCAGCATGTAGCGTCGCCCGAGCGTGCGGCCCACGACGTTGGCCACCTTGCGGCCCACCGTGGTGGATCCGGTGAACGAGACCAGTGCGACGCGCGCGTCGGCCACGAGCAGTTCGGCGAGCTCATTGCTCTGTGGAATGAAGAGCGTGAAAACGCCTTCGAAACCCATTTCCTGCATGGCGATGTTGCTCAGGTGCTGAAGCGCCAGGGCCGTGAGCGGCACCTTCGGACTCGGCTTCCAGACCACCGTGTTGCCGCCGATCGCGGCCAGGAAGCCGTTCTGAGCCCACACGGCCGCGGGGAAGTTGTAGGCCGAGATGACGCCGACCACGCCGAGCGGAAGCCACTGGTCGTACATGCGGTGCTTTGCGCGCTGCGACTGCTGCGTGAAACCGTAGAGCATGCGCGACTGGCCCGCGGCGAAGGTCGCCATGTCGACCAGCTCTTTCACTTCGGACCGGGCCTCCATCAGCGACTTGCCCGTGTCGAGCGCGACGACGGCCGCCAGGCCTTCGAGGTGTTCGGTTGCCAGCTGTCCGATGCGCAGCACCAGTTCACCGCGCCGAGGTGCCGGCACCATGCGCCAGGACTGCTGCATGGCGGCTGCCGCGGCCACTACCTTCTCGTAGTCGACGGCATTCGCACCGGCAACGCGGGCGGTCACCGTTTCGTCGGCCGGATTGACCGCGTCGATGCGTACGCGGTCTTCGGTTGTGCTCCAGCCCTGGGGGCCGGAGCAGGCGCCGGCGTGAATTGGCTGGATGCCGAATTGGCGCAGCACTTCTTGCGTGTCGAACATTTGAGTGAGTTCCTCAGGTTTTGGAAAGGAAGCCGGAGATGGACTGGTCCGTGTGGAACGCCGGCTTCTCGTAGTAGTGGGGGCCGTCGTAGATTTCGATCAGCACACTGCGCTCGTGCGCGACGGTGGGGCCGTGCGGATGGTCCTTCGGGTTCATGTAGAAAGAACCCGCAGTCAGCCGGAGCTGGCTGTCCGTGTACTCGTAGTCGCCTTCCAGGCAGTACATGAACTGGTTGGACGCATGCGAGTGCTTCACGGGGATGCGGCCGCCCTTCTGGTACTCCAGCAAGGCGATGCTGGCCCCGGTGTCCGCGTTCTTCCAGAGAAAGTACTGGCGAAATCCGTACTCGGAAAAGTCGATCCACTTGGCCGGATCGAGCTCCTGCGTGCGGATCAGCAGTTCAAGGGTCTTCATCGTGGCTTCGTTGGGCGCATTCATTGCAGAACCTCCAGTGAGGGACGCCCGGCCGCGACCCAGCCGTCGTATTCCTTGCGGCTTTCCGGGGTCGCCGGAAACAATCCGAAGATCGGGCGCCCGCGCGAGATGTGCAGTGCCGCGAAGCGCTCGTAATCGACCGCCTCCAGTGCTTCCTGGGCGATCTCGTCAACCAGGTGCAGCGGAATCACCACCACGCCCTCGGCATCGCCCACCAGCACATCGCCCGGGTACACCGCCACGTCCGCGCAGCCCACCGGGCCATTGAGCTCGACCGGGTGCATGGCAATGGGGGTAGCCGGTGGCGCGGCCTGGCGCTGGTAGGCCGGCAGGTTCGTGGCGCGGATACCGGGCGTGTCCCGGAAGCCTCCATCGGTGACCACGCCTGCCACACCGCGCTGGCGCATGCGCAACGCCATCAGGTCGCCCGCGGCAGCCGAGCGCACGCATCCGCCCGTGTCGATCACCAGCACGTGGCCGGGCGGACACTCCTCCACGGCGCGGCGGTGCAGGTTGTCGTCACGGCCGTAATTGGCCATGGTGTCGATGTCCTCGCGCGCCGGCATGAAGCGCAGCGTGTAGGCCGGTCCCACCATCGACTCCTGCATTCCGGAAACCGGATGCAGCCCCAACAGGTAGGCGTTGCGGAACCCGCGCCTGAGCAGCGAGTTGGCAATGTTCGCCGTCCCCACCTGCGACAGTTTCTCGCGTGTGGCGGGCGACAGAACGGTCGCGACGTCGCTGTGAATCGGTTGTTCCCTGAGATTCATGATGGCCTTCCTCCATGTCCCAGCACGGCGACCGCTTCGATCTCCACCAGGATCTCGGCCTGCGCCAACGCGCTGACCTCGACCAAGGTAGCGACCGGAAACGCGCCCTCGAAGAATTCGCGGCGGGCCCGCCAGACCTGTTCGCGATTTGCGATCCGCGTGACGTAGATGTTGAGCTTCACCACGTCGCGCATGGCGCCACCCGCGGCGGCGACCAGATGCTGGATCCGCTCGAAGATCAGGCGAGCCTGGTGGTATTCGTCGCCGCCGGCGGGCTGCAGATTGCGGTCGCGGGCCGTGAGGCCTGCGACGTACACCGTGTCGCCCACCTTGAGGCAGTTGGACCACGTGCCCGGCGCGGGTTCGGTGACCTCGGGGCTGCTGATGCGTTGTATCGTCATGCGCTTTGCTTCCGTCAAGAAAAGAAGTCCAGGGGCGGTTTCGCCCCCCATTGGGTGGTCTCGTCGGCCGTGCCGGCGAAGACGCTGGCGAGGTGCAGGTGATTCACCACGTCCCCGTCGGTGTAGTGCTCGATCCGGAAGCCGAAGGGATCGCGCCAGTAGTCGAAGATCTGGCTTCCGAGCAGATGCCTGCCGACACCGCAGTCAAGGGTGTAGCCCCGCTCCAGCAGGAAGTCGTGCGCGCTCATCACCGCATCCAGCCCGTCCATCTCGAACGAGCAGTGGTGCACGCCGACCACCGGCGCCTGCAGCACAAGCATGCAATGGTGGTCCACCCACGCCTGTCCCGCATCCACCCGCAGGAAGCTGCCGATGGTGCGCGCCGGTTCGCCTGGCACGGCCAGGTAGTCCGAGGCGATGAGCCCGAAGCGTTCGCGCAGCCAGGCCACCGACGCGTCGTGATCGCTGACGTGCAGTACGAAATGGCCCAGGCGCCGCACCGGTTGGATCTGCCGTGCCACCCGCACCGGCAGGTTCTTGCGCGGCTTGGCTGCAGCGGCGTTGAAGTCGTCCACCCGCGCAAGATGCAGCGGCTGCGCGGGCACAGCACCGTGCAAAGCATCGATCTCGAAGCCGTCGGGCATGCGCATGCGCACGCGATCGCCGCCCCCGGGAAGTTCGGACACCGGCTCAACTTCGCTCGATCCGGGCAAGCGCGCCAGTGCGGCAAGGTCGGCGCGCGATGCCACCTGCAGTCCGGCGCCGAGGAAGCGAGGTTCGCTGCCCAGTACGGCCTCATACACGAACGGCGCGGTGCCGCTCCCGCGCATCAGCAGGCGCTTGCCGTCGCAGGGCGCTGCCGGATGCATGCCGAAGTCGAGCAGGAAGGTTTCCAGTCGCGACAGATCGGGCGTCTGGTAGCGCACGTAGGCCAGGTCGATCGCCTTCATTGGAGTGCCTCCTCTTGCGCGCCGGCTTCGGCGGGCGCATGTCCCAGAATGGTGGCGGCCAGGTCGCCGCGCGCACGCGCGGCCTTGGCGCTGCCCGACCAGATCAGCCGACCGGAGTCCAGGACGTACACGCGATCCGAAAACGCCAGTGCCTTGGACAGGTTCTGTTCGACCAGCAGCACCGCCAGCCCTTGCTGCTTGAGCTGGTGAAGGGCCGCATAGCAGATGTCCACATTCTTCGGCATCAAGCCCAGCGACAGTTCATCGATGAGGATGAGATCCGGCTGCGCCATCAGCGCGCGGCCGATCGCCACCATTTGCTGCTCGCCGCCCGAGAGCGTGCGTCCCATCGATCCGAATCGCTCCTGCAGCCGGGGGAACATGTCCAGCACGCGTTGCATGTTGCGCGCAGCCACGCGGCCGGGCTGCGAATAGCCTCCCACCAGCAGGTTCTCGCGCACCGTCATGTCGCCGAACAGCTTGCGGCCTTCGGGCGAGATGGCGATGCCGGCACGCACCCGGGCCTGCGGCGCCAAGGCGGTGACATCCCGGCCATCGAAACGGACGCTGCCGCTGGTCGCGCGCACATGGCCGGCGATGCATTGCAACGTGGAGGTCTTGCCTGCGCCGTTCGATCCGATCAGCGCGATGATCTCTCCCCTCTTCACCGTCAGAGAGAGTTCATGCAGAACCACGGCGGCGCCATACCCGCAACTCAAGCGCTCGACTTCAAGCATGGACTGCTCCTTCGCCGAGGTAAGCCTCGACCACGTGCGGGTTGGTCATCACCTCGGCGGCGCGGCCGTCGGCGATCTTGCGGCCGTTGTCCAGCACGACGATGCGCGGACAGATCCGCATCACCTCGGCGAGGTTGTGTTCGATCAGAAGGATCGTGGTTCCCAATGCGTTCAGCCGCTGGATGAGGTCGGCCAATCGCACCGCCTCGTCGTGCCCGAGGCCCGCCAGCGGTTCATCCAGCAGAAGCAAGCGAGGCTTCGTCGCCAGGGCGCGGGCAACCTCCAGGCGCTTGAGTACCCCCAGCGGCTGAGTCGAAGGCATGCTGTTCGCCAAAGCCGCGATGCCCACCATGTCCAGACAGCGCAGCGCCGCCTCGCGCAGGCCCTTGCGATCCAATGTGGCGACAGCGCGCCATGGTGTCAGGGTGATCTGGGCACCGGCGGCCAGCACCACGTTGTCCAGCAGGGTCATGTTGCGGAACGGACGCACGATCTGATGCGACATCGCCATGCCGAGCCGCGCGCGCGCAGCCGCGGCCAGCCCGCTGATGGACCGGCCGCCGAACAGGATCTCGCCCGATCCGGGTGCGACCGCTCCGGAAATGAGCCGCAGCAGGGTGGTCTTGCCGGCCCCGTTGGGTCCGAGCAACCCCACCAGTTCGCCCGTGGCGAGTTCGAACGAGACCCCGTTCACCGCGACGACTCCGCCGAAGCGCACGCCCAGGTCACGCATCTGCAACAGCTTCGTGCTCATGCGGCCTCCTTCGCCCGCAGCAGGCGCAGTTGCTGCACCAGCCAGGGAAACAATCCTTGAGGGGCGATACGCATGATGGCGAACAGCAACAGCCCGAACACCAGAAGCTTGTAGTCGTTCACGAAGCGGAACCACTCGGGCGCAAGTGTCAGCAGCGCCGCGGCGAGCACGCTGCCCCAAAGCGAACCCATACCGCCGATCACCACCATGGCCAGGATCATCACGGAGACGGGGAACCCGAATGCCTCCGTGCCCACGTTGCCCAGGTGATAGGCGTACAGGCAACCGGCCAGGCCTGCCAATGCCGTGCCGATCGTGAACGCCGCCAGCTTGTAAAGCGGCGTGTCGATTCCAAGGCTGCGCGCGGCCTGCTCATCGGCGCTGACCGCTTCGAAAACATAGCCCAGCCAGCTGCGCTTGACGACCCAGCAGACCGACCCTGTCAATGCCGCGCAGGCGACCACCAGGAGCGGGTAGGCAGCACCGAGGCCGGTCGCGGGTATTTGCGAGATGCCCAGCTCTCCCCCCAGCGCATCGGTCGTGCGCACCGCGCCGACGAACAGGAAGCCCGCCGCCATGGTCGCGATCGCCAGGAAGTCATCCCGCACCCGCAGGCTGCAGAAGCCGACCACCAGGCCGACGACGCCAGCCAGCAGCAAGGCGCAGGGCAAGGTGACGGCCATGCCGAAGCCGGCCTTGGCGAGCAGCGCGGTCGCATAGGCGCCAACGCCGAAGAACGCCGCGTGCCCCAGGCTCACCTGCCCGCACAAGCCCGTGATGAGGTTGAGGCTCAGCGCCAGAATCACATGGATGGCCACCAGGGTCAGGAGTGACGTTTCATAAGCGCCCATTGAGTCGCTCCTTTCTGTTTCGTAAGCTGCACCAGCCGGCGAAGCCAGTGGCCGCCGGAGAAGAGGCCTTCCGGCTTGACCAGCAGCACGGCGAGCATTGCGGCGAACGCCACGCTGTCGCGGTCCAGCACATTGGCCAGGTAGGTCGATCCAAACGCTTCCACCAGGCCCAGCAGAAGTGACGCCACGAGGGTGCCTCCCATGTTGCCCAGCCCCCCAATGACGATGATTGCCAGGGCCTTGTAGGTAGGCACCGCGCCCATGGAAGGCTCCACCAGGTTGTTGAGCACACCCACCATCACACCGGCGGCCGCGGCGAAGGCGGAACCGATCGCGAAATTGACATAGCGGACCTGCCGCAGGCTGATTCCGCACGACGCCGCCATGCGCGGCTCGCTGACGCTGGCGCGCCAGGCCATGCCGACCCGTGTGCGCGCGGCAAAGACGGCAAGCCCCGCCAGAAGAATCACGGCCATGGCCACGGCGGCCAATTCGGCGTACTTGATCTGCATGCCGGCGAGCACTACGGCGCCTTGCAGCGGCGGCACGTGGTAGGACAGGCCATAGTCGCCAAAGACCAGCCGCAGAAGTTCCTCGATGGCGAGAAACATGCCCACGGAAGCGATCAGGGGCACATACGGCGGCTGCTCCAGGATCGGTTCGTAGCAGAGCCGGTACATCAGCATTCCGCACGCGGCCACGGCTGCCATGCTCAGAAGCACGCCCAATGCGAAGCTGCCCGTGGCGTTGGTAGTGACCAGGGCCAGGTAGCCTCCGAGGGTGAACAGGCCCGCGTGCGCAATGTGCAGCACCCGCAGCAACCCGAACACCATGGCCAGGCCGATCGCGACCAGCGCGTAGATCGCGCCGTTGATCAGCCCCTGGGTGGTGAGATTCAGAATAAGGTTCATGAAGAGCGCCTATTGCCTTGAAGATGAGTCAAGTGGAGGCCAGGGCCTCAAGCGCGATGAACCGGGCAGCCCCGATGGCGCGAGTGGGATTCGCGCGCATTCAGGGATGTCACGTCGAATCCCGCCCTGGTGCGGAATGCCTCGGCACGCTGCGCGATCTCCGCTGCCGGAATGACATCGTCGATGTCGCTGAACCCGTTGGGTGCACGCTCCTGCACAAGGTCCATGATGATCTCGTGCGACAGGTTGCGGTTGGACAGGCAGATGTCGCGCATCGGCGGCAGTCGTTCCGCTTCATATTCCTGCAGGGCGAACTCGGGGCGGTCCGGATGGTCGGCCAGATGCTTGGCGAGCACGCGGCCGTCCACCACGGCCTGGGAGCCGGCCTGCGATCCGACCGGGTGCATGGGATGGGCCGCATCCCCCAGCAAGGTGACGCGTCCGAATGACCAGCGTTCGACAGGGTCGCGATCGACTTTCGGAAACTCGAAAATGCTGTCCGCCGCCTCAATGAGCGCGGGCACGTCGAGCCAGTCGAACTTCCAATCCGCGAAGGCGTGCGCGAACTTTGCCTTGTCGATCCTGCGGTTCCACTCCTCGCGCGGCGGGCCGTCGCCGGACTGCCCCAGCTCGAAGATGAAGTTGCCAAGGACCCGGCCATCGGGCAGTGCACGGATCGGGTAGGCCACCAGCTTTTGGTTGCGGTGGCCGATCATGGTCATCGTGTTGCCGCCCAGCCAAGCCTCCACGGCCACGGCCGTGCGCCACATCAACTGGCCACCGAATCGCAATCCCTGCTCGGGATAAAAAATGCTTGCGCACGCTCGAATGCAGGCCATCCGCGGCCACCAGGATGCCGCCCTTCACGGAGGGCAGCCGCTGCCGGGTCTCGCTGTCGACGAAGTGCAGCGTGACGCCATCCTCGTCCTGCTCGAACGCCGTCAAGGTGTGATTGGTGACGATGTTCTGCTCCCCGATGCGCTCCCTGGCGGCCTTGAGCAAGAGCACTTGCAAATCGCCTCTGTGCACCGCGCATTGGGGCCAGCGGTAACCGGAAGCGCTGCCGCGCGATTCGCTCCAGATTCGCTTGCCATGCACGCTGTAGAAGCCCAGGTTCTCGATGCCGACGGAAATCGCCTTCAACGCTTCACCCAGGCCCAGTTCAGTGAGTTCACGCACGGCATTGGGCTGCAGGTGGATACCGAGACCCATCGCCTCGATGCGCGGCGCTGCTTCATAAACTTTTACGGGAATTCCTGCATCGTGCAGGCTGAGTGCGGTACTCAGTCCACCGATACCTGCCCCAACAACAATCACTTCCATATCTGCTCCTTCAAGAATCCGGATCACCGGACTTCCACAATCGTTTCGACTTCCATCGCCGTGTTGCTCGGGTTGGCGCTCACCCCCTCCAGCACGCGCGGATGCTTTCCGGCCTCACCGAACACCGCGGTGTAGAGCGTCGAGCAACCCTCCGCGATCGGAGTCAGGTCGGAGAACCCAGGTGCCACGGCGATGTTGAAACGCACGTAGGCGATCCGCTTGACCCGATCCAGATCCCCAAGCACGTGCTTCATTCGGGCGATCTGCCGCACGCACGCACGGCGCGCGAGCATGGGCGCGTTCTGCACCGAAATCTTGTCCGGAACGGATCCCTTGACCCATTGGCCATCGGCATCCTGCGGAGCGGCGGACGAGAGAAACAACAGGTTGCCGACCACGGCGCCGTGCAGCCAGGGACCGCTGTCGGGCGCCAGGCTCGGCAGCTTGCCTTCGGGGTAGCCCATGGCGGTCAGTTCGGCCTTGAGTCTGGACTCGACCGTGCTCGGGCTTTGAGCCGATGCAGCTGCGGCCGCCAGCATCAGGGTGACCAGCGCAAAGGCCGGTCGGATCTTGGAACGGATTGGGGTTTTCATCATGTCTCCTGGATTGACTCGACTGCCGTGACGCTTGCCCAGCGGGCGCTCAGACGTCGCCGAAGTTTTCCTTCGCCAGCAACACCGAGGCGCTGAAGCCGCCATCGACATTGATGTTGGCCGCGTTCCACCAGGCGGCGTAGTCGTGCTGCAGCAGGACCAGGGCCTTCGCCACGTCTTCGGCGCGGCCGGCGTCGCCGGTGCGCTCGGCGTCCTTCTTCAGCAGGGCCTCGCCGTGCGCCTGCACGAATTCGGCATGCATCGGCGTGTAGGTCAGTCCCGGGCTCAAGGCATTGATGCGGCGCCCCGTGCCGATCCATTCGAGCGCGGTCTTCATGGTCCAGATGATCAGCGCCTCCTTGGACCATGCATAGGAAATCGGGCTCTCCTGAGGATTCGCCTGGAGCCACCGCAAGCCCTCTTCAAAATTCTTCGTCTCGACCAGCGGCGTGAAACGGTCCAGATGTTGTTCCCAGCGCACCGCCGTGCTGGAGGCGACGTTGAAGACGGCCGACTTGGCCTTGAGCCTGGGCACCATCGCCAGGGTCAGGTGCCGCGTGCCGAGGAAGTTGACGCGGAACTGCATGTCCGTCGAGGCGAGCGACGACACACCCGCGACGTTGATCAGCGCGTCGTAGCCGTCACCTGCCGCCGCGACGGCGCGATCGATCAGCGCGGGATCGCTCAGATCCAGGTGATGAAAGACAGCGAGTGGCAGCGGACTGCTCAACTCGGCGCGATCGGCGCCCACGACTTCAGCGCCGGCTCGAATCAGCAGTTCGGCGGTCGCGTGACCGATTCCTGATGCCACGCCGGTGACGAAGAATTTCTTGCCGGAAAGATTTAGATCCATGTGTTTCTCACGTAGTGCAGGTCAATGAAGATCCAGCGATTGCTTGAAGCGCCGCGCGCACTTCGTGCCGGTGGACCAGTTTTTCTCGCGCTTTACCGGAGCGCGCGCCCGTTTGTTTTTCGAACGAATCCAGCCTGGACCACGCCTGGAAGTCCAGGAAGTCGACGCCGCGGTCGCGAAGCAGGTCGCAATGTCGCCGTCGGCCGCCGGCTCGCCCAGCGCACCGGCCCGAAGGTCGGCCAACAGCGTCGCCACGGTTTCCGAGCTGTCGTTTCTATTGGTGCCGATGACACCGCTCGGGCCACGCTTGATCCAACCGGTGCAATACAGGCCCGGGCGTTGCGCGCCTGTTTCGTCAACGATCCTGCCGTTCACATGGCGTACGGTCGCTGCGCGCGCGTCGAAAGGAACGTTGGCCGGTGCAACGCCCTTGTAGCCAACGCTGGCAAACACGGCGTGGCAGGGCATGAGAAGAAACTCGCCCGTGCCGCGCGATCCCTGCTGGAAGGCGGATCCGGTCAGGGCCGTACGCTCCAGCACCAACGCCGCGACTTCTTCCTCCCCCTCCAGCCTGACGGGTGCCAGGTAGAACCTGAATTCGATGCACCGCTCGTTGGGAGATGCGGCATCGGCGGGCGCCTCGGCGAACTTGCGCAGAAGCGCCACGTTCCTGCGGGCCTCGTCCCCGGCCGGACTTTCCAGCTCGAATCGGCTGGCTTCGTTGAATGCCATCTCGTCGTCGCGCACCAACGCGCTAACGCCCGCAAGTTGCTCGAACTCGGCCAGTTCCTTGTTGGTGAACTTGGCCTGAGCCGGCCCGCGCCTGCCGACCACGCACACCTTGCGCACCTTGCTGTTGCGAAGCGCTTCCAGCGCATGGCTGGCGATCTCGGTAGAAGCCAACTCGTCGACCGGCTTGAGCAGGATGCGCGCGACATCCAATGCCACGTTCCCATGGCCGACCACCACCGCGGTCTCGCCTGACAAGTCGAACCGAAGGTGACGGAAGTCGGGGTGGCCGTTGTACCAGGCGACGAAGTCCGCGGCGTTGTAGCTGCCCGGCTTGTCATCCCCGGGGATGCCGAGCCTTCTGCTGGCCTGGGCGCCGGTGGCGAGCACGACGGCGTGATACCGCCGCGTGAGGTCTTCCAGCTGGATGTCACGCCCCAACTCCACCTGGCCGAACCATCGCAGGCCCGGCTTTGCCGCGATCATGTCGAAGACCTTGGTCACCGACTTGAGCTTTTCGTGGTCGGGGGCCACTCCGTAGCGAACCAGGCCATAGGGCGCATGCAGGCGTTCGAACATATCGATGGCCACGCCGGGAACCTTCTTCTGAACGGCTTCTGCCGCGTAAAAGCCCGAAGGTCCACTGCCGATGATCGCGATGCGCATGGGGTTCACTCCTGCGTGGGAAGGCGGCTTAACTGCCATAGCCCATGGCCTGCTGGCGGCCGAGTGCGGTCGGCAGTGGTTCGAGCTTCTCGGAGATGTTTGGCAGGCCAGCGGCGCGCTCGGCGTTCACCCCTCGCCAGTGCTCGAACTCGGCCGGCAGGTCTCGCGCTTCGTAGATGGCATGGACCGGACACACCGGGATGCAGGCACCGCAATCGATGCATTCGACCGGGTTCACGTACACCATCGTGCCGTCGGTATGGAAGCAGGCCACGGGGCAGACGGTCACGCAGTCGGTGAACCGGCACCCATCGCACTTTTCTGTGACGATGACAGTCATGATCAAAACTCCACGATGTTGAAATCCGACTTCTTGTCGCCGCAGTGCGGGCACCGCCAGTCCGCCGGGATGTCCTCCCAGCGTGTTCCCGCGGCGAGCCCTTCCTCGGGCAAGCCTTCGCTCTCCTGGTACACCCAACCACAGCTCAGACAGATATAGCTCTTGAAGTCCATGTTCTTTCCAGTCAAGGGATGAGGTCGATCAGCGCAGACAGCGGCGCATGAACTGCGCTGCATTGCTCAGGGCTTCGTCTGCTTCGGGTAGCTGCCCCGCAAAGATGGGCCAGACGTGCGGCAGGTCCTTCCAGACTTCGAGTTCGACATCGACGCCGAGCTTGTCGAGCCTGTGCGCGAGAACCGCGGCATCGTCATGCCACATTTCGGTACTGCCGCAGGCGATGAAGCAGGCCGGCATGCCTCTGAGGTCCGCGCCCAAGGGTGACGCCAGCGGATGGCCCCAGCTCTGCTCTCCCATGTATTGCGCGACCCACGTATCGACGATGTTGACGTGCACGAACTCGTCGAGCTGGGCATTGGTGCGAAACGACGGCAGCGAAGAAGTCAGGTCGAGCCACGGCGAGAAAGCGACGACGCCGCGCGGCGTGGGCAGACCTGCTTGCCGCGCTCTGAGCAGCGCGCCGAAGGCCAGGTTGACGCCGCAGGAGTCGCCGCCGACGAACAGGCTGGCTGGGTCGACTCCCTCCACCTCGATGAGGTATCTGTATGCGGCCCAGGCGTCGTCCGCCGCGGCGGGAAACTTGTGTTCCGGGGCCAGGCGATAGTCAGGAACGAACACCTTGGCATTTGCAAGCCGCGCCAATGGGACTGTGAGGGTCCGCGCGGTTTGCGGGTTTCCAAGGAAATAGGCGCCGCCGTGGAGGAACAGCAGATTGCAATCGGGTTTCGTCCCCGAGATGCTGACCACCTCGGCCGATACTCCATCCATGTCCACCGAACCGAAAACGTCGCTCTCGCGCCGCACGTGCTGGCTGTAGCCCTCCCGCATCATGCCCGCGATGGCCTGCCTGCGATCCTGCACCGACACCGCGTCGGGTCGCTCGCAGCTCGCGCGAAAGCCGCGCGTGTTCTCACGCACCGCCTGCGACTGCGGGCTCGATCGTTCGATGCTCGTGTATTTCACGGCTCAGGCCCTCACTGCATCCGCTTCGATCACCACCGGCACGGAATCGAAGCCGTGCTCGTTGCCCGTTCCCCCGAGGTGGGGTTTCACGGGGCGATCGGCGTCCAGCCGGATGGAAGCCACCGTCTCGAACAAGTGCGTCATGGCCTTGGACAGCTCACGCCGCGCGAGGACGGCTCCGATGCAGGTGTGGACCCCGCGGCTGAATGACAGATGCTCACTCACGTTCGGCCGGTCGATGTTGAACTCCTCGGGGTTCTCGAAGACGTCTTCATCCATGTTGCCGCTGCCGGTGCACAGCTTCACGATGGAGCCCTTGGGAATCGTCACCCCGCGGATCGTGATGTCCTCGGCCGCGATGCGAGGGTTCGACTGCAGCACGGGCCGGTAGCGCAGCGTCTCGTCGATGAAGGCCGGGATGCGCGAGCGATCGTCCTTGAGGCGCCTGAACAGGGCCGGGTCCTGACCCAGGATGCCGATCGCGCTGCTGAGGGTGAAGGTGGTCGTTTCATGTCCGCCCGTGAACAGCATGTTCATGAAGTCGGCCACATTGCGCACGGACAACTTGCCGCCCGGTGCCGCGTTCTGCGCGAGCAGCGACCCGATGTTGTCTTCCGGATGGGCGATGTAGTCGCGCACCACACCTTCGAGGAAGGTGACAAGGTCCGCCTGGCCTTTGTGGTCTTCCGGCTTGCCTGGCAAGCCGAAGGCCTGCCCCATGGCCCTGAGCGAGCAGCCGATCCAGTAGTCGATCTGTTGCGGGTCGATCTTGATCCCGAGCATGTGATTGACCACGGCCGCCGGGAACAGTTGGCAATACGTGGCCGCGTCGCCACCCCGGCCGTCCAGCAGGTACTGGAAGGTCTCGCGGTTGATGCGGTCGATGGCCTCATCGATCAGATCGATGCCCTTCTTCGACAGATGCGACTGCACGCTGCTGCGGATCGTCGTGTGCTCGGGCGGATCCTTGAACATCAGCCAGCCGACGGTGTCCGTGACCGCGGCGGAAAACCGCTTGTGGTCCAGTGCCGCCGCCTTGATGTCGTCGTACTTCGTGATCATGTAGACGACATTGCCGTTCGGCAGGTTCACCCGGTGTACGGGGTCGTTCTCGCGGCACCAGCGATAGTGCTCGTACGGAAAAACCTGGTAAGTCGGCGTGCCGAAGTCCCAGACCAGGTCATCGTGGGCGACTTTGCGTGTATGGGCGTGGTAGGTCATTTGCGTTTCACCTTCATTGACGCACCAACGGGTGCGATGGTCTCTTTCGGGGGATCACTGCTCGGGAGGCGCCAGCAGTCCGGCGTCGTCGATGACGCCGAAGCGCTGCCACTTGCCGTTGCGGACGATCGAGAGCGGAAAATTCTTTCTGACTTCGCGCAACTTGTTGAAGCTGACTCGACCCATCACCGTCATGACTTCGGTGGTTTCCAGCGCCGCACGGATCCTGGCGGGCTCATCCGACTTCGCGTTGCGCAAGGCGGCCAGCAGGACGGTCGTTGCGGCATGCGTCGTCGCGGCCACCGCCGCCGCGGGTGTCCCGGTCGCCGCCTTGTAGCGGTTGAGGAAGTCCACGATCCCCGGATCCTGCGAACCCCAGTCGATGACGTTGGTGATCACCGTGCCTTCGGCTGCCGGGCCGGCGATGTCGATGAATGGCTGTGGACTGAGCGATTCCGCACCCATGATGTCGGCCGTCACGCCGGCGCTTCGCAGTTGCGCCACCAGCGGGCCTCCGGTGAAATAGAAACCGGTGGCATAGATGGCCTGCGGGTTGTCTGCCTTGATGGATGCGATCAGCGGCCCGAACTGGCGATCGGTCGGCGCGTATTCGTACTCCTTCACGATCTCCAACCCAAAGCGTGGCGCCGCTTCCTTGAAGCCGGCGACCAGCGCCTTGCCGAAGTCCGTCTTCACCGTGAGCAGCACAATGCGCTTCTTGTGCAGCAGTTCGCCCATCGCCTTGGCGGCGGCGCGACCCTGCACTTCGCCCACGCTGGTGACGCGGAACATGTAGTCCCCACCCCGAGTGATTTCGGGCGCCGAGGACACCGCGACCACGTAGGGCAGCCGCGCCTTCTGGAAAACCGGCGCGGCGGCGCGCGCTGGCGCGGAGTACGCAGCGGAGATCACCGCCAGCACGCCCTCGCCAATCAGGCGGTTGGCAACCTGCGCCGCCTGTTCAGGCTTGCCCTGGTCATCTTCGACCACGAGCGCAAGCTTCCTGCCGCCAATGCCGCCTTGCGCGTTGGCCTGCTCGATCGCCACCCGCGCGGCTGCGAGCGCTGCATTGCCGTCGGCCGCGGCAGGGCCGGTGAGGCCGGCATGAAAGCCGATCTTGATGGGGGCCTGCGCCCAAGCGCCTGAGGCCAGGCTGGCGACAAGCACCAAGCCGGCGGCCCAGCGCAGCGACTTATTCAACATGTTTTCGTGCTCCTTCAGAACGTTGGTCGGGCTAGCGATCTGTGTACTTTTTGAGGACTTTCTGCCATCCCCGGGAGCCGAATCATGGGCGCGCAAAGTCCCCGAGACAATTAGAAAAATAAGTGCTCGATATAACGTTTTTGTTAAAACGTAACCCCTTGAGTCCAGGCCTGTACCAGTTACTGCGATGATTCGCGTCTTGCCGCTCTCGCGGGAATGCATATCAGGAGACTCCCGATGGCCAAACTGGACTGGTACATCCGCGCCGGATTGAAGATGCGCCACCTGCAGGTCCTCGTGGCCCTCGATGACCTTCGTCATCAAGGCAAGGTAGCCACCGCCATGAACGTGACGCAGCCGGCGCTGTCCCGCACGCTGACGGATCTACAGGCGGCCATGGGCCATGCGCTGTTCGAACGAACCGGTCGCGGACTCCGGCCGACGCCCTATGGTGAATGTCTGATCCGGCACGCTCGCAAGGTCCTGCAGGATCTGTCGGAGGCAGGCGAGGAACTGCACGCGCTGGCCACGGGAACGTCCCGCAAGATCCGTGTAGGCGTGCTACCGGCCTCGGCCGGTTGGCTGCTTCCCAAGGCGCTGATGCTCTTCAAGCACGCCTCTCCCAAGTCGTCGATCATGGTTCGCGAGGCCACCATGGACATCCTGCTGGGAGAACTGCGACTGGGACACCTTGATCTCATCGTCGGCACGTTGCCGTCCCAGTTGGCCGCGACAAACCTCGAGGAAAAGGCCCTCTTCGAAGACGCGACCATGCTGGTGGCCCGCAACGGCCACCCGCTGGCACGGGGCGAGTTCAAACCGACCTGGCGCCAACTGGTGGAATGTCCGTGGGTGCTGCCGCCACATGACTCGCTGCTGCGCCAGCCCTTGCTCACGGCGTTCGAAGTGAACGGCGTCGAACCGCCCATCAGTTTCATCGAGACGCTCTCGCTGAACGTCACGCTGGCCTACCTGCAGGGCAGCGACGCGATCGCGACTTTGCCCGCGTCGCTGGTCCACAAGTATGCGGAGCTCGGCACCCTGGCCCCGCTGCGCACGGAGATGCCGCTCCTGGTTCGCCCGGTGGGACTGTTGTGGTTGCGCGGACACTCTCCCTACACCGGAGATCCCAGCTTCGCCGAGTGCCTGGAGCAGGCGGCGCAAGAACTGTTCATCGGCACTTGAGGCTCTGACATCGATCGCCAACGAAGACGGCTGTGGAGCGAACCCCTGCGGCCGCTCCGCGCTTGCGACATCCAAGACCGGGATGCTGCGGCGATGCAAAGATTGGCGAAGGAGTTCTGGGAGGAGATCGACACCGACTTGGCATCACTCGCGGAATTGCGGCTTCTCGCGGAGGGTTCTGTTCCGCAGGCTCGAGCGGCCGTCACCCTGCTGCCTCCAGGCGAAGTGCGGGACGAGTCAACAGTCGCCCTGGTGCTCGAGGTCGTCCCTGAAATCCGAGAGGCAAAGCAGCTGAGCCTGCGACGGATCTCCGAGCGATTCGCACCTGTGTTTGCCGTGGCATCCACCACGTCTTCATACCTGGTTGCAGAGCTGCCGGCCAGCCAGAGGAGGAAGAAGACTTCGTAAAAAAGCCAAGGCATGTTTTGCATGCGCTGCAATGTCCTTCGCGACGCGCGTGCTCTCGAACAGCCGCAGTTCGTAAAGGACGATGCGGTTGCACAGGATGCAAGCGTTGCGGGTCGGGCTGGGTTTCGTGAGCATTCGCCGGTTGCTTCACGAGGTCTTTCCATGAATTTCGCTCTTTCTCTTGTCGGGCGGCCACGCCCATGGCTCTGGTGGCTGCTTTGCTGCGGGATCGCCGCCAGCAGCGCGAGTGCGCAGGTCAGCTATCGCATCGCCACCGAAGGCACCTACCCGCCGTGGAGCTTCAAGGACGCGCAGGGCACCTTGCAGGGATGGGACGTCGACATCGCGAATGCGCTGTGCGAACGGATGCAGGCTCGGTGCGAGGTCATGGCCCAGGACTGGGACGGCATCATTCCTGGCCTGATGGCCCGACGCTACGACCTCATCGTCGCGAGCATGGCCATCACGGAGCAACGTCGCCAACGCGTCGATTTCTCGGACAAATACAAGGAGACGGTCTCGCGCTTCATCGCGAGAAAGGGCGCGTCCCCCGACGTGAGCCCGGCCGCACTCAAGGGCCGCACCATCGGCGTGCAGCGCGGCTCAATCCAGGCCGCCTACCTGGCCGATGCATTCCGGGCGTCGGACATCAAGTACTACGACACGCCCCAGGCGGCCGAGAACGACCTCGTGGCAGGTCGCGTCGAGTACATCCTGGGCAACATGGTGACCTACTTCGTGGGCTTCCTGCAGACCCCCCAGGCCCGCGACTTCGCCTTCGTCGGCCCCGACCTCAAAGGCGGCCTGCTGGGTGACGGCAACGGCATCGCCATGCGCAAGGGCGACGCGGCGCTGCGCGCCAAGGTCAATGCCGCGCTCGCTGCCATCCGAGCCGATGGGACCTACGACCGCATCACGGCCAAGTACTTCCCCTTCAAGCTCATGTAGGACGGCCCGCAGCCATGGCAATGCTTCACGGATTCGGCAGCCAGTTGCTGCTGGGGGCGCTCACGACCTTGCAACTCGCGGGCTGCGCGCTGGTCGTCGGCGTGCTGTTCGGCGCGGCCGGCTGCTGGCTGCAGCTGTCCGGCCTGCGGGCGCTGCGAGCCCTGGGCTATGCCTACGCGGCCGTGGTCAGGGGCGTGCCCGATCTGCTGATCGTGTTCGCCGTGTTCTTCGGCGGCTCGTTGACGCTCGCCCACCTGAGCGGGCGCTACGTCGAGGTCGACAGCTTCGTGGCCGGGATCATCGCGCTGGCTGTGTCGTTCGGCGCCTACGTGGCGGAGATCGCGCGCGGCGCGTTGCGCTCGGTGGAGCGGACACAGCGCGAAGCGGCGCGATCGCTCGGACTGACAAGGATGCAGGCGCTGCGGACCGTGATCTGGCCGCAAGCGATGCGCGCCGCGCTGGCCCCGTTCGGCAACCAGTCGATCGTGCTGCTCAAGCAGACGTCGATCGTCTCGATCGTGGGCTGCGATGAACTCATGCGCAAAGCGGCCGAGGCCACAGGCGCCACGCGCGAACCCTTCACCATGTACTTGGCCGCCGCCAGCATCTACCTCGCCCTGACGGCCGGCGCCACCGTGCTGCTGGAATGGGCGGAGCATCGCGCCTCGCGCCCCTACGCCCGCTGATCCCCATGTTCGACCTTCCTCTCGTCGGGTCCGTCATGCCCACGCTGGCCACGGGAATCTGGCTCACGCTCAGACTCTCGGCCCTGATCATCCTCGTCGGCACGGCGCTCGCGCTGCCGCTTGCGCTGTGCCGGAATGCGCGCCTTGGCGGCTTGCGCGTGCTGGCTGGCGCCTACATCATGTTCTTTCGCGGCACACCGTCGCTCGTGCAGCTCTTTCTGCTGTACTACGGCGCGGCGCAGTTCGACGTGCTGCGTCTGTCGCCCCTTTGGCCCGTGCTGCGCGATCCCTTCTGGTGCGTCGTGATCGCGCTGGGATTGAACTCCGCCTCCTACACCGGCAAGACGCTGGCGACCGCCCTGCGCGCGGTCCCCGCGTGCATGCGCGAGGCCGCTTGCATGCTGGGGCTGAGCAGCGCGCGGACCTTCTGGCTCATCGAGCTGCCGCTGGCCGTTCGCGCGGCGCTGCCGGCCTTCGGCAACGAACTCATCCTCACCTGCAAGGCCACCTCGCTCGCGAGCACCGTGACCTTGCTCGAGCTCACCGGCACCGCCCGCCTGCTCACGGCCCAGACCTATGCGCCGTACGAGGTCTTCCTGAGCGCAGGCCTCATGTACCTCGCGCTGAACACGTCCCTGATGTTCGCGATGCGGCGCCTGGAAAAACGCTTCGACCACCACCGCGCCACTCCCGCATGAACCACCTGAAATTCATCACGCTCGGCCCTTCGGGCAGCAACCACGATCACGTCACCTCTCGCTACCTCGCGTTCCACGGCCTGCACGACCGCGCGACGCTGGAATTCGTCGCGGATTTCGAGCAAGGCGCGGCCGCCGTGCTCGACGGCCGCGCGGACTTCATGGTCCAGTGCGCGGTGCATCCAGCCACGGCGGCGACGGTCGCCAAGTTCCGCCGCGGCCTCTTCGTGATCGATACGTTCATCTCGGCAAGCCAGGATCTGGCCATCGTCCAGCGCAGGGATGTCGCGCATCCCGCCGCGCTGGCCGCGATGCGCCCCACGCTCGACTACATCGACCCCGGCGAGTGGGAGCGCGTCGAGCTGGTGGCCACGGTGGCCGAGGTCACCCGCGGACTCATCGAAGGACGGTTCGGGGCCGGGCTTGCCTATGCGTCGATCGCGGCCACGCATCCCGAGTGCGTGCGCACCGTGCAGTTTCTCGGCACCGTGGACGATGCATGGATCGTCTACGGACGCGAGCGTACGGGCGCCGCCCGTCTGCTCGCGTGGCCCGAGAGTCCGGCCGCGGCGCTCTACCGGCGGGGCGCATGAACATGGACCCGCTTGAATCATCCGCCGTGGTGTCCGTGCGTGGCCTCACAAAGCACTTCGGCGCCCACGAAGTCCTCAGCCACGTCGACCTCCTGGTCCATGCAGCGCAGCGTGTGGTGGTCTGCGGTCCGTCCGGCTCAGGCAAGTCGACGCTGGCGCGCTGCATCGGCGGTCTCGAAAGCTACGGCAGTGGCAGCGTCATCGTCAACGGCATGTGCGTCTCGCCCGCGATGCGTCATGCAGATCTGGTTCGCGCCAACATCGGCATGGTGTTCCAGCAGTTCAACCTGTTCTCGCACCTGACGGTGCTGGACAACTGCACGCTGGCACAGCGTTGGGTGCGTCGCCGCTCGGTCCAGCAGTCGCGCCAACTCGCGCTGGAGCAGTTGCACAGGGTCCGCATGGCCGACAAGGCGTCGGCCTACCCCGCACAGCTGTCGGGCGGTCAGCAACAGCGCGCCGCCATCGCGCGGGCACTGTGCCTTCATCCCTCGGTCATGCTCTTCGACGAGGCCACGTCCGCACTGGACCCGGAGATGGTCCAGGAGGTGCTCGACACGATGCTGCTGCTGGCGCGCGAGGGCATGACGATGATCTGCATCACGCACGAGATGGGGTTTGCGCGCGCCGTGGCCGACAAGATCGTGTTCATGGAAGGCGGGCGCATCCTGCTCGAAGCGACACCGGGCGAATTCTTTTCTGACGACGCGGACCCTCGGATCCGACGGTTCGTTCGGCAGTCGTTCTGATGCCACCCGCACCTTGCGCCGCGGGTGCCTCGCGTCCCCGGCCTCGCCACGGTGATCGCGCGCACGTCGCGCCGCCCACGGTCCTTGGCGCCGATGCGCCACCCTTTCCAATTTTCCCCAACCCGAGACCGAAAGGAGTTTTCATGTCGTTCACGTTTTCTCGCCCATCGCTTCGTGCCGCGGGCACGGCGATGGCTTTCGCGCTTTGCATTGCCAGTGTCTGCAGCCTCGCGAAGGCCGTCCCCGCGCGGGACTTCACTGCGCTCGTGGATCTGAGCGCCAAGCGCCTGGGCATCTCGCGTGGCGTCGCGCTGACGAAATGGGACACGCGCCAACCGGTTGCCGATCCCCCGAACGATCCGCGCGAAAAGGAGGTGATCGCTGCGGCGGTGGACGAGGCGAAACGCCGCAACGTGCCGACGGAGTTGGCCGCAGCATTCTTCTCGGACCAGATCGAGGCCAGCAAGCTCATGCAGTTCGCGTTGATGGCCGAGTGGCGACGCGCCGGCACGGCACCGCCGGAACGCCGCGCCGATCTGAAGACCGAACTGCGCCCTGCCCTCGACGATCTGCGCGCCCGGTTCATCGACGAGCTGGCGGCCACCCAAACGCTGCGGGATGCCCCGGCGTGCCGCGGCGACATGGCACGCACGACGAAGGCGTACGCGCAGTCGCGCCGGCTGAGCACGCTGGAAGCCATCGCGCTCGATCGTGGGCTTGCCCGCGTCTGCGGCGACTGAGCGGTACCGACCACTTCGGAACGAGCCGTGCATCCTGGGACGGCTCGGCCTGCGTCCCGCCGCCAACGCCGCCGGCCAGCCGCACACCCGGGTGCGGCAGGATGCCGCGCCGACAGCCTTGTTCGCGAGGCTCCGAGTTTGAGAGTCAGAGAGACCGAAAGACGGATGGGACGTTGCGAGACGCGCTACCGGCGCTGCCGTCCGACGCTTGATCGATCGCGCCACGGCGGGGGCAACGCGCCTCGCGCACGAGGCCGCCCTACTCCGTCGCGATGACCAGCAGATCGCGGTCGGTCGGCTTGTCCCAATGCTCGCCGTAGACCGCCGCAGCATAGAAGCTGACCATTTCATGGCGGACCATGCCGTGCGTCCAGCCCTTGGCGGCAAGTCGCTGGATCACCGCGGGGTGCGCATTGCGGCGCTGCAGGTGCTCGCGCAATTCCTCGATCAGTTCAGCTTGCCGCGGCGCCGGCAGCGCGCCGATTTCCTGGACGATGCGCTCGATACGTCCAGTGAGCCATTTCTTTTCCCATTGGACGAGCTTCTCGGCCGGCGGCAGCGCGGCCGGCATCGCCGCTTCGCTGGCGGCCTGCCCCTTCTCCTGCGCCAGTTGCTCCTGCTCCACCGCGTGGCCGGGCAAAACGCTCTTGAGGTAGCGAAGCGGATCGCGCAGCGGCTCGGGGAACGCGCTGGCCGCGCGCTTTTCCACCGCCTCCAGACCGGTCGTCACCGCCCCTTCGCCGAACTCGTCGATCAGGCGCTCCACGCGCGCGTGGTCGATGCCCAGGCGCTGGGCACTGGCCAGGACGGCCACATCCACCGGCTCGGCTGCGCTGCGCTGCTGGGACACCAGGGTCTTGGCGGGCTTCTTGCGCACGGTGAATTGCAGGTCAGCGACAAAACGCCCCGACTTGAATTCGAGCATCTCGATCTCGATGTCGGCCAAGGCGTTGATCTCGGCGATGGCTGGACGCAGCGTGTCGCGCTTGAAGATGCGGTACTCCAGCTTCTGCAACCGCTCGTCGTCCGGGCGACCTAGCAATACCGGGCGCCACCAGCCCCACGCCTTGCGCGCCGTCTGCCCCACACCGAGATAGCGCGAGCAGATCTCGTACAGCGCGACGGCCGGGTGCGAGCCCAGCTGCGAGATGACATCCAGCGACAGCTTGGCAAAGATCTCGGGGTCGAGCAGTTCGTGACGCATGTTCACCGCATATGACCACTCCACGAAGACCTGGCCGCGCTCCTTGCTCAGCCGGGCATGCGAGAGCATGCCGCAGACATCCCAGGTCTGCCATTCGCCGCTGGTGGGCGACTGCCACTCCACGAGCGTGGACACCATCGAGCGCAGATGCGTCTTGATGATCTTCATGTCGCCCGAGTTGTAGTCCAGTCCGCGCACGATGTCGGTCAGCGCGGCGCGAAAGCTCTCCTGCTCCAGGCCCTGGCTCTGTGCGATGTGCAGCAGCACATTCCAGGTGCGTCGTCCCAGCGCCGTGATCTTGCTGTTCTGCGGCACGAGCGCGAGCGAGAACACGGGCTTGCGCAGCGGTCCTGCCGCCCGTGCCACCGCCGTGAGATCTCTCGCTCCTTGATTCATGGCCGCGACTTTAACGCACCGACGGCGACATGTGAGTCGGCGATTCACCTGTGGGTTTTCAGGTCCCACCCTGGGGTTCACTGAAAAAGCTCCGCCTACTGGGAGGCACCCGCGCCTGCGGCGGCGTCCGTGTTCACCGAAAAAGCTCCGGCACGGCGCCCTTTCGGTCGGATATTTGCCACCAAAGCGTGCGAAAACCGGTTTTTTTCAGGTCACTGTATCCACCGCCAGAGCGCCCTGCCCGTTCTCCGGATCGTCCTGAATCCACTCCATGGCGGCCTGAAGGACCTCCATTTTCAACCGAAGAACCTCCAATATATGTCGTAAGCTGTTGATTTTAAAAGACTTTTCCCTGCTAAAGAGATAAAGGGTTTCAAGGGTATGAAATCTGAAAATACCCGCCTCCGGCGCGTGGAGCTTTTTCAGGAAGAAAGCCCAATCATTTGGACGAAATCTCATCTGTTTGCGCAAAACTCGTCCAACCTGCACAATCGCACCATCAAACCACAAACGGCTTAACAATGGAAATTCGACCGCAGATCACATTGGCAGGGGTTCATCAGCAGGCAGAGGATGCCGCGGAGATGCTGGCCAGCATTCGCGCGGCCATGCTGGCGCCGATGGTTCGCAAAGCCTCTCCCACTTTCAGTGCCGACCAGGTCGCCACGATGTGCGAGGCATCGTCTCGCGGCTCCTTCGCCCACAAGATCGGCAGCCGCAAGGACATGCCCGCCGGCACCCTGGTGTCGAACGGCCGCAAACGGGTGTTCGAGCTCGCGGAGGCCAGGCAATGGGTGCGCGAGTATCGCAAGGCGGTATTGCGCCCGGAAGGTGCGGAGGCCGTGACGATCTCGATTGCGAACTTCAAGGGTGGCACCACCAAGACCACCACGGCCAT
The DNA here is from genome assembly GCF_016082275.1 of Variovorax sp. E3. GTDB lineage: Bacteria > Pseudomonadota > Gammaproteobacteria > Burkholderiales > Burkholderiaceae_C > Variovorax. The sequence goes on along the minus strand of NZ_MOWM01000009.1, from coordinate 4,757 downwards.
GACCTTGGCCCAGGGCCTGACGCTGATGGGACACAAGGTGCTGGTCATCGACACGGATCCTCAGGCGTCGCTGACGACCCTGTTCGGCATCTTGCCCGATGTGGAGATCGGTGCCAAGGACACGATCATGTCGTTGGCCGATGGATCGCTCACGACCGTGCGTCCGCTGATCCGCAGCACCTACTGGGATGGGCTGGACCTCGTACCCGCGGCCTCCTCGCTGTTCGACGCGGAGTTCATGCTGCCTTCGCGCCAGGGCAAGGAGGGGCTGTCGGGCTTCGAGTTCTACAAGGTGCTGGACCTGGGCATCGACGACGTGCGGGCCGACTACGACGTGATCATCATCGACAGCCCCCCTGCCCTGTCTTACCTGACGATCAATGCGTTGATGGCGGCCAACGGCATCATCATGCCGTTGCCGCCCGAGACGCTGGACTTCGCCTCCTCGACCCAGTTCTGGTCGCTGTTCTCCGACCTGACCGAGAGCATGCTCGAGTCGCGCGGCCAGACCAAGAGCTTCGATTTCATCAATGTGCTTCTGTCTCGCGTGCCTCCCAAGGCCGGCCGCGGCGCGTCCACGACCGCCGACGCCGTGCGCGAATGGATCACCGCGACGTACAAGGAGAAGGTATTGCCGCTGGAGATTCCAAGAACCTCGATCGCTTCGCAGAAATCGTCGGGCTTCGGAACGGTCTATGACAGCGAGGCCAGCGACGCGAAGGACAAGACGTACAAGCGAGCGCGGGATGCGTACGATCTTTTCGTGCAGCATGTGGAAGTGTCGGTGCGCAACGCGTGGAGCCGACAGCTTCAGGCCGACGAGGGCCTGGGAGGTTTGAACCGTTCAAACCCCCAGGAGGTGGTGGCTTGAGCGCGCAAAAGGCGCCGCGACCGGGGCGAGGCCGAACCGCACATCCGGACGGGTCCTTCGCCGCTCAGATTCTTTTTTCTGAAGACGCGGGCCGGACACAGACCCTTTCTTCGCAATCTTGTCGTGTGGATCGCTGCCGACGCCGGAGGTTGCCGGCAACAGCCGGAGCAACCCAAGCAGGCCGTGCCCGTTCTCGACCACCAGTGCAGGGGTTTGAACGGTTCAAAGCCTCTGCTGGACATCGCGCCGCCGGCGTGGCGCAGGCCCGCAAGGACGTGCATTGGGACCTGTTTTCCCTGCGGTCTTTGATCAGGACGAGACCCGCCTGTCAAAAAAAGCGCCACGCACCCGAGGGTCGGTCCTTTGGCGTGATCGCCTCGGCATGGGGGTTTGAACCGTTCAAATCCCCGTTCTTCGCGCACCCCGTGCCGGGTTGGCGAGACGGAAATCCGCGCTGCTTGGCAAGGGCAGGGCGCTTGGCGTCACCGGAAAAATTCGATGCCCGCGGTCGACGGGGGCAACAACCAGCGGTGGCACACCGCGACTAGAGAGGGATCAAAGCAATGGCAAACAAGAACCTGATCAAGCGCGCTTTCAGCGTCACCGCCAACCTTCCGAGTCAACGGGTGGATGCGCTGCACCTGGCGCCGGTCGAGTCGCCCGTGGCCGCCGTCCCGGTGGAGCCGGCGAGTGCCGAGGAGGTGGGCGCACCTGCTGCGCCCACCCCCGCAGCCTCTGTGTCCGAATCGCTGCCGGTGGTCCGTCCAGTCGTCGCCCCAAGGACCAGCCCGGGGTCGATGCTGGCCTTCATGGCCGAGCAATCGGAGGTGCACAAGGAGGTCGTCGAGCTGCGCCAGCGGCTGGAAGCCTTCGATGGGGCTGAGATCACCCGGCGCCTGGATCCGCGCCATGTCGTGGCCTCGAAATGGGCCAATCGCAACGCGGCGCACTTCACGAGCGAAGCCTTCGCCAGCCTCAAAGCCGAAATCGAAAGTGCCGGTGGCAACATCCAGCCGATCAAGGTACGGGCCATCTCGGCCGCCGTGCCGGATGCGCCGCGCTTCGAACTCGTCTACGGCCATCGTCGCCATCGGGCCTGTCTCGAGCTGGGCCTGCCGGTGCTGGCATTGGTCGAGGAGGGCATGAAGGATGCGCAGCTGTTCATCGAGATGGACCGGGAGAACCGGGAGCGCGCGGATCTGTCTCCCTGGGAGCAGGGCGTCATGTACGCGCGGGCGCTCGATGAAGGCCTGTTTCCGTCGGGCAAGCAGCTCGCGGCCGCGCTTGGCGTGGACATGGGCGCGGTCTCGAAAGCCCGTTCGCTCAGCAGCCTGCCGCAGGAGGTCGTGGCCGCCTTCATGTCTCCACTGGACCTGCAGTTCCGATGGGGCAAGCCATTGACGGAAGCGTTGCAGAAGGATCCTGAAGGGGTGCTGGAGCGCGCGCGCGCGATGGCCGCTCAGGAGCCCCGGCCAGCGTCGGCCGACGTGTTCAAGATGCTCATTCAGACGCCGGGCGTCAAGCCGCGCCGTGCCGGCGCGGCGGAGTGGCTCGACGGGCAGGGCAGGCGGGTCGCGTCGATGAGCACGGATCGCAAGGGCCGGGCAACGATCCTCCTGGAAGGGCTGGACGAAACCCAGCAACGTCGCCTGGTCAAGTTGCTCGACGGCTTCCTCGGGCTCAAGGCCGCCTGACCCGCGAGCGCTGGCGCCCGCCGCGCATCCCGCGGCGGACGCGCTTCCATTTATGAAGTGTGTTTGCGCTCACTTCATATTTCCCGATAGGTGTTCTTCTCCATGAATGCGGTATGCCCGGTCCCCGGGCGTCGATGGCCCTTGGCGGGCCCGCGGATCGCAACAACGCGCTGGCGAGCCTTGGGGGTGTCGCCGACCTCGAGGCCATCGCCGGCGCCCGCCATCCACAGCCGGCGCTCGTGATCTGCGAGAAGGCACATCCCAATGTTTCACGGATTTTTTCCACTTCAGAAAAAAATGATGTGGGACAAGGAGTTAGATCGATTTTCTCGACCAAAAGCACGCAATGTTTCACGGAAAGCGCCTGTTTGCGGGCGAAAGGGCATGGACGAGGCCTGTCGCAGTGATAATTCAGTTATGGGGTAACCAAACGGAATGGAAAATTCTCTCCCAGCCGGCGATCCGGACCTCCCGAGCGTTGCGGCCTCCTTGCAGGGCTGGCCGCCGCGCTGCAGCTTGGCGGAACTGGCCCGCATCCTGACCATGCTGCACGGTCATCAAGCGCCCAGCGAGTCCTCGTTGAAGAAGTGGAGCGCGGCGGGCGCTTTCTCCGATTGTGTGGCTCCCCCGCAAGAAGCGGCCGAACGAGCACCTTCCTCCGCCACACGCGATGCGCTGCGTCGGCAGCCGCGCGGCGGGCGGCCCGGACTGCGATTGCACACCCAGCGCGCGATCGCCCGGGTCTACGCGCAATGGCCGCACCTGGGGGGCCCGGGTGCACCTGCCGCGCTGGATCTGGCCGCCGCGCGGGCCGCGGACCATCTGGAGGCGCGGCTTGGCCCCGTCCTTTCGGCGGCGGTCCTGGCCGCGACGGCCGCTGAACCCGTCACCCGCGCCGACTCCGTGGCCTTCAGCACTGAAGCGGCGTTGCAGCATGTGCTCGAGCAGATGACAGCCATGCGGGAAGAGATGGCCCGGATGCGCGGTGAACTGGCGCAATTCACTGCAATGCGGAACAACCTCATCACCAAGCTCGACAACGTGGTGAGCCGTGCGCAGGGCTCGATGGGGGGCGGTGCCAGCGCTGCGGGCGTGGATCCGCTGATCGAGGCGCGGCACAACCGCGACATGGGCGTTCTCAAATCCATGCTCGGCGAGATCCTGGCTGCGGTGACCAAGGGCGACTGAGCGACTGAATCCCGGGCGGGGGCTTCGCATGGCGCGGGCTGCGCCTGTGCATCTGCCGCCGGCAGCGGCGCTGCATGCCTAACCCGAGGGATGGCGGGAGCAATGCGCGAAGAAGGCTTCCCGTTCCGTCGACTTGTCGAACACGGCATCCGCCTGCAGCGCGGCCTGCCGTCCGCCGCGGTTCCACGGTCCCAAAGCAAGACCGGACGCCGTTCGCGCCCAGGGTGCCGATGGTCTCTGGGCCGCCAGGGTGTTTTGCGGAACGCGTGTCAGAGCTCTGGTGCGAACTGGTTGAAGGAAAAGCGATCCTGTGCAAGCCGATGCGGGCGGCGTCAGCTGGTCCCGGCTTCGCGCACCGGCCGGCCATTGACCCGCGCGGCCTCGACCACGCGGCCCTCGCCGGTCACCAACAGGTGGGCGCGGCCTTCGGCTCGTACCTTGTCGCCGATCTTCAGGCCCAGCCGCGCCAGGCCCTCGGGCCTGGTGTGGACGAAGTCGCCCGTGTCGAGCACCACGCCGTTGGCTTCGCCGTGGCGCGCGTAGTTGAAGCGCACCACCTCGCCGTCGACGCGTTCGTCGGCTTTGGCGTATTGCGGCGGCTGACCGTCGATCGAGGCCAGCCGCTCGAAGCGGTACACCGTGTGCGCCGCGTCGCCCTTGGTCTTACCCTTTGGAGAGGGGCCTTCCTCCGTGCCCTCGATCACAAGCGCCTGGCCGACCTGCAAGCCCGCGAAGGCGGACGCGGCGGCTTCATCGTGGCGCTCGAACACGAACTGCGTGGCCACGCCGTCCGTGTCGATCAGCACGCCTTCGATGCCGCCCTTGGGGCTGTAGATCAGGTGCTGGAAGCGGCCTTCGACGGACCAGACGTCGAGCGTGTCGTGGTGCTCATGGGAATGAGGCATGGAAAGTCCTTGGAGTGAGTGGTTGTGAAACGGAAAAATGCAATCGACTGATCAACCGAGCCGCAGCAGCAGCGCCGATGCCGCGCACACCAGCAGGAA
>NZ_MOWM01000008.1 GCF_016082275.1 Variovorax sp. E3 | reverse complement strand
GGCAAGCAACGGCACGATCAACACGTTGAATGCCACCAACGTCACCACGACCAACCTGTCGGCGGCCAGCGCCACCATCAACGCACTGACCGCCAACACGGTCAGCGCCACGACGGTGAACGCAAGCACGGTGAACGCGAACACGGTCAATGCCACCACCGGCAACTTCCAGACGATCACCGCGGCCAACGGCAACATCACGGTGCTCAACACGCAGACCGGCAATATCACCACGATCAACGCGGTGACGGGCAACGTCACGACGTTGAACGCGGGCACGGTCAACGTGACGGGCAACGTGACGGCCGGCGGCACGATCACGGCGGGCAACGGCGTGGTCGCGAACGGCCGCGTGCAGAACGTGGCGCCCGGCATCCTGCCGACGGACGCGGCGAACATGCAGCAGTTGAACCAGGTTCGCGCCGAGACCCAGGACGCGCGCAAGACCGGCAGCACCGGCGCGGCGATCGCGTTGGCGGCGGCCTCGGTGCCTGCGCTCGAAGCGGGCAAGCAGTTCGGCGTGGGCGTGGGCGTCGGCTCCTACGACGGCCGCTCGGCCGTGGCGGCCGCGATCAGCTTCCGTCTCGGCGAGTCGTCGCAGATCAAGGTCAACGTCGGTACCGGCCAGAGCGGCAAGATCGGCGGCGGCGTCGGGGCCTCCTGGTCCTGGTGATCGCGCCCGGCGCAGCGGCGGCTTCGTGTCCGCCAGGCCTGCGCCGGCCCTGAAAAAAGAAGGCCGGCCCCTATACTGGGGAGCCGGCCTTCTTGCATTTGCATCGAGATCGGCGCACTCCGGCTGACCTCCTGACCCGTTCACTTCACGGCTTCATGAACTCACCTGCTCTCGCCCCCTCCCCCATCGCTTCCGCGGCCTTCGCCGAAGATGCCGGCCAACTCCTGGAGCAGGGGCTGACGCTGCATCGCGTGGGCCGTTTCGCCGAAGCCCTGCGGGTTTACGAGCACATGCTGTCGCGCTTTCCGGAGCAGGCCGACGCGTTGCACCTGACGGGCGAGGCGCTGTACCGGCAAGGGCGGCCCCGGCTGGCGCTGAACTACGTGAACCGCGCCATCGCGCAGTCGCCGCACCCGTTCTACTTCAACACCCGCGCAACGATCTTCATGCACATCGGCCTGCTGGCCGAGGCGCAGCAGGACCTGAGCCGCGCGATCAAGGCGCTGCCCAACTACCCCGAGGCCTACGTGAACCTGTCGGCGGTCTATCGCCAGCAGAAAAAGATCCGCCAGGCGCGCGAGGCGGCGGCCGAGGCCACGCGGCTCGCGCCGCTGGCGCCCGCGGCATGGAACAACGCCGGGGCGATCGACATGGAGCAGAACCGCTTCGACGAAGCGGTCGCGCAGTTCATGCAGGCGCTGAAGCTCGACCAGAACTACACCACCGCGCACAAGAACATCGGCAAGATCCGCGCGCACCAGAAGGATTGGGCGGGCGCATTGACGTCGCTCGAGCGGGCCGCCGCCGACCCGCTGGACTTCGAGGCCTCGTACCTGCTGGCCCGGGCGCTGCTCAGCGGCGGCCGCGCCGAAGACGCCATCGCGCCGATGCAGCATGCCATGCGCAGCTGGTCCGCGGAAGACCGGCACAAGGTGCTGTCGGACCCCGAAGGCATCACCGCGCTGTACGGCGTGTGCGGCACGCTCGAAGGCGCGTCGATGCGCTTCGACGAATCGGCCGAGCTCTACAAGCTGGCGCTCGAAAGCCTGCCCGAGAACGAGCTGCTGCTGAACAACCTGGGCACGGTGAACTTCCGCCAGGGCGACTACGACAAGGCCATCGAGGTGCTCAGGAAGGCCCTCGAGGCCCACCCGCGCCAGGTGCTCGCGCGCTGCAACCTGGGTGTGACCTACGTGATGGCCGGGCAGTCGGAAGCGGCCATCGCCGAGTTCGAGCAATGCCTGCGCGACGATGCGAACTTCATGCCCGCGATGGTCTGGATGCTCGGCGAAAAATCGCATATCGCGCGCTGGGACGGCGTGCCCGAGCTGCGCGCCCGCATCGCCTCGCTGCTGGACAACCCGACCAATGACCAGGCGGTGTCGTCGTTCATCCTGATGTCGAACTACGACGACGCGCGCCGACTGATGAGCTGGACCCATCGCTCCGCCACGCTGGCCGACAAGAGCTCGACCATCAGGCCTTTCGCCGACGCCGACGCCGGGGCGCGCCGCACCGCGCCGCGCATCCGCGTCGGCTACTACTCCTTCGACTTCCGCAACCACCCCGTGGCCCACTTGACGGCCGAGCTGTACGGCCTGCACGACCGCAAGGACTTCGAGGTCTTCGTGTACTCCTACGGCCCCGACGACGGCCATCCGGCGCGCGCGCGCATCGCGGCGTCGGTCGAGCACTTCGTCGACATGCACGGCCAGTCGATCCAGCAGATGGCCGAGCGCATCCGCGAGGACGAGATCGACATCCTGATCGACCTGTCGGGCGACACGCGCGGCGCCAAGCCGCAGGTGATGGCCTACCACACGGCGCCCGCGCAGCTCATGTGGCTGGGCTACATGGGCACCAGCGGTTCCGCCAACTACGACTACCTGGTGTCCGACAACTTCCTCTCGCCGCCGGGCACGGAAGACTGCTACACCGAGAAGCTGCTGCGCCTGCCCGAGACCTTCCAGGTGATCGACACCAGGCGCCCCGTCAACCCGCTCAAGGCCACGCGCGCGGCGCACGGCCTGCCGGACGACGCGTTCGTGCTGTGCAACTTCTCGCAGTCCTTCAAGATCCAGCCCGAGACTTTCGACGCCTGGACGCGCATCGTGCAGGGCATTCCGAATGCGGTGCTGTGGCTGGCGCAAGGACCGAACGGCTTCGAGCAGAACCTGCGCGCGCAGTGGCACAAGGCCGGCTTGGCGGCCGAGCGCCTGATCGTGTCGCCGCGCATGCCGGTGGACCAGCACCTGGCGCGCATCGGGCTGGCCGACCTGTTCATCGACACCTTCCCCTACAGCAGCGGTGCCACCGCGAACGACGTGCTGTGGTCGGGCGTGCCGCTGCTCGCGCTCACCGGCTCGACGATGGTGTCGCGCATGGCCGGCAGCCTGCTCGGGGCCATCGGCCTGCCGGAGCTGGTGGCCACCAACCACGCGGAGTACGTGCAGAAGGCCATTCACTACGCCACGCATCCAAACGAGCTGGCCGCGCTGCGCGCACGGCTCGTCGCCACGAAGGACGCGCGCCGGGGCTACTTCGACACGCCGCGCCTCGTGCGCCACCTGGAAGACGGCTTCCGGCAAATCGCCGCCAGAAGTCGTGAAGGGTTGCCCGCGGCACACGTCAGCGTGGCGCCACGCCCGCTGGAGAAGTGAGCAATCGCGGGCATACTCGGACCTCCTTCAACAGCAGAGCTCCAGCAGCCTTTTGAATCATGAGCATCCTCAGTGAATTCAAGGAATTTGCCGTCAAGGGCAACGTGATCGACCTGGCGGTCGGCGTGATCATCGGCGCCGCCTTCGGCAAGATCGTCGACTCGCTCGTGGCCGACATCATCATGCCGCTGGTCGGCGTGGTGTTCGGGAAGCTCGACTTCTCCAACCTCTACGTGGTGCTCGGCACCGCGCCGGCCGGTGTGGCGAACACGCTGGCCGACCTGAAGAAGGCCGGCGTTCCCGTGCTGGCCTATGGCAACTTCATCACCATCGCGGTCAACTTCGTGATCCTGGCCTTCATCATCTTCATGATGGTCAAGCAGATCAACCGCCTGCGGCGCACCGAAGAGCCGGCACCCGCCGCCGCGCCCGCAACGCCCGAAGACATCGTGCTGCTGCGCGAGATTCGCGACAGCCTCAACAAGCGCCCCTGAGCGCCCGGGGGGCCTACGCGCCCTTGAGCGCGCGGGCCATGCGCAGCGCCTCCACGAGGCTGGCCGCATCGGCCTGCCCCGTGCCCGCGATGTCGAACGCGGTGCCGTGATCGGGGCTGGTGCGCACCAGCGGCAGCCCCAGCGTCACGTTCACGCCCTTCTCCACGCCCAGGTACTTGACCGGGATCAGGCCCTGGTCGTGGTACATCGCAACCACCACGTCGAACTCGCCGCTGGACGCCACGCCGTGCTTGGCGCGGGCGCGCATGAACACGGTGTCGGGCGCATAGGGCCCGTGGGCGTCGATGCCTTCGGCGCGCGCGGCCTCGATGGCGGGCAAGATGATTTCGCGCTCTTCCGAACCGAACAAACCGCCCTCGCCCGCATGCGGGTTCAGGCCCGCCACGCCGATGCGCGGCACGCGGCCCAGCGCATGCGTCAGGGCCCGGTGCGTGATGCGCAGCGTTTCGAGCACGCCCTCGAAGCGCACGGCCTCGATGGCATGGCGCAGCGACATGTGGATGCTGACGAGCACGGTGCGCAGCTCGTCGTTGGCCAGCATCATGCGCACCGGCACGTCGGCCACGGCGCGGCCCAGGTGCGCGGCCGCTTCGGCCTGCAGCAGCTCGGTGTGGCCGGGGTACGGAAAACCAGCGGCGGACAGCGCCTCCTTGTGCAGCGGCGCGGTCACGATGGCGGCGATTTCGCCGCGCAATGCGGCCCGCGCGGCCCAGACCACGCATTCGCCCGCCACGCGGCCGGCCTCGGCGCTGACCTGGCCGATGTCGATGTGTGATGGCGGCGCGATCACCTGCAGCACGGGAATGCAGCCCGGCGGCGCGCTGGCGGCCTCGGCGACGGATTCGATCTCGAGCACCGGCCACGCCGGCTGGCCCGAAGCAGCCAGCGCCTGCGCGGCCCGGCGCATCGTGCCGACGTCGCCGGCCACGAAAGTGCCGCGCGCGGCCTCGGGCGCGTCGCGAAAGGCCTTGGCGATGATCTCGGGGCCGATGCCCGCGGGATCGCCCAGGGTGATGGCGATGGACGGGTTGCTCATGCCGGGTTGTCGATGTCGATGAATTCGTGCTGCAGCCCCAGCTGCGCCGCCACATGCCCGGCCACCGCCTGCGCGCCATAGCGCTCGGTCGCGTGGTGGCCGCAGGCCAGGAAGGCCACGCCCATCTCGCGGGCGTAGTGGGCCTGCGGCTCCGAGATCTCGCCGGTGATGAAGGCGTCGGCGCCGGCCGCGATGGCGGCCTCGAAGTAGCCCTGGGCGCCGCCCGTGCACCAGGCGATGGTCTTGATGGGGCGGTGCGCCGTGTCCAGCAGCGTGACGGGGCGCTTCAGCACGCCCTCGACGTGCGCGGCGAGCGCCTTGGCGTCGGCAAAACCCTCGCCGTTTTCAGGCGTGCCCAGAAAGCCCAGCTCCTGCTCGCCGAAGCGTCCGGTCGCGCCGGCATGGGCGACGAGCCCCAGCTGCAGCCCGAGTTGCGCGTTGTTGCCCAGCTCCGGGTGCGCATCGAGCGGCAAGTGGTAGGCGAACAGATTGACGTCGTCGCCCAGCAGCAGGCCCAGGCGCTGCTTCATCCAGCCGGTGACGCAGCCGCTCTGGCCGCGCCAGAACAGGCCGTGGTGGACGAAGATGGCGTCGGCTTCGGCGCGGATGGCGGCTTCGATCAGCGCGCGGCTGGCGGTCACGCCCGAGACGATCTTGCGGACCACGGTGCGCCCCTCGACCTGCAGGCCGTTGGGTCCGTAATCCTTGAAGCGCCCGGGGGCGAGCAGCAGGTCGAATGCGTGCAGCAGTTCGTGGCGGGTGGTGCTCATCGCGACATTGTCGCGCGGACCACGGGCCGTGCCGTTGAGGGACAATCGCAGACAGTGCCGCGCCCGGAATGGCGCCCTCCGAACGTCTTTTGATCAAGTTTTCATGAAACGCACCTGGCTGCTCTTTGCCCAAGCCGTGACTGTCCTGCTCGCGGCTTATTTCGTCGTTGCGACGCTCAAGCCCGAGTGGCTCAACAAGCGCGCGACCTCGCTGGGCGGCGTGGTGTCGGTCGTGCAGGCGCCCAGCGGCGGCCCTGTCATGCCGGCCCCCGGCAGCCTGAGCGTGCCGGCCAAGAAGGCCTCGCCGGCGGTGGTGAGCATCAACACCAGCAAGGCCGCGCAGCGCCACCCGCGCAGCAACGACCCGTGGTTCCGCTTCTTCTTCGGCGACCAGGACGACCAGCCCCAGGTGGGCCTGGGCAGCGGCGTGATCGTCAGCACCGACGGCTACATCCTCACCAACAACCACGTGGTCGAGGGCGCCGACGAAATCGAAGTGACGCTGAACGACAGCCGCCATGCGCGCGGCAAGGTGATCGGCACCGACCCCGACACCGACCTGGCCGTGCTCAAGATCGAACTCGACAAGCTACCGGTGATCGTGCTGGGCGACTCCGACGCGCTGCAGGTGGGCGACCAGGTGCTGGCCATCGGCAACCCCTTCGGCGTGGGCCAGACCGTGACCAGCGGCATCGTGTCGGCCCTGGGCCGCAACCAGCTGGGCATCAACAATTTCGAGAACTTCATCCAGACCGACGCGGCCATCAACCCCGGCAATTCGGGCGGTGCGCTGATCGACGTCAACGGCAACCTGCAGGGCATCAACACCGCGATCTACTCGCGCTCGGGCGGCAGCATGGGCATCGGCTTCGCGATTCCGGTGTCGATGGCCAAGATCGTGCTCGAGGGCATCGTCAAGGAAGGCCAGGTTCGCCGCGGCTGGATCGGCGTGGAGCCGAGCGACCTGTCGCCCGAACTGGCCGAGACCTTCGGCGTGAAGGCCGATGCGGGCGTGATCATCACCGGCGTGCTGCAGAACGGCCCCGCGGCCAAGGCCGGCATTCGCCCGGGCGACGTGATCACCTCGGTGGGCGAGAAAAAGACCGACAACGTGCAGGCGCTGCTGACCGCCGTGGCCGGCCTGAAGCCGGGCAGCACCTCGCGCTTCGCGCTGCAACGCGGCAGCGACAAGATGGAACTGGATGTGACACCGGGGCTGCGGCCGAAGAGCCCGGTCAAGCAAGTCCCCAACCAAACGGAATAGGGCTCGCCCCCAGGCTGCGCGCACTTCGTGTCGCTTCGCCTTCCCCCTGCCGGGGGCAACACCTGAGGCCTGGCGAAGCCAGTTCCTCGGTGTTTTTGGGCTCGCCCCCAGCTGCGCGCACTTCGTGTCGCTTCGCCTTCCCCCTGCCGGGGGCAACACCTGAGGCCCGGCGAAGCCAGTTCCTCGGTGTTTCTGGGCTGAATTCCTGAGCCTCTTCTCGGGGCTCGGGGGAGTTGGGTCAGCTGGAAGCTGAATCCGCGCTCTGCTCTTCTTCGTCTTCCGGCTTCCGGCCGGAGCTGGCGAAGTACTTGGCACCGATGATGCCGACCTCGTACAGCAGGCACATGGGCACGGCCAGCGCGAGTTGGGACACCACGTCGGGCGGCGTGAGCACGGCGGCCACCACGAAGGCCACCACGATGAAGTAGCCGCGGAAGGACTTCAGCTTCTCGATGGTCACCATGTTGAAGCGCACCAGCAGCATCACCACGATCGGCACCTGGAAGGCGACGCCGAAGGCGATGTAGAGCGACAGGATGGCCTCGACGTAGGACGAAATATCCGGTGTCGCCTGCACCGCCGCGGGCGCGAAACGCTGGATGAAGCTGAACATCTTGTCCAGCACGAACAGCTGCACGAAGGCAATGCCCGCATAGGCCAGCAGGCTGCCGAAGAAGATCAGCGGCAGCGCGAACTTCTTTTCGTGGCTGTACAGGCCTGGCGCCACGAACATCCACGCCTGGTACATGAGCCAGGGCAGCGCCAGCAGCACGGCCGCCATCATCAGCACCTTCAGCGGCACGAAGAAAGGCGAGAACACGCCGATGGCGATGAGCTTCGCGTCGTGCGGCATGTGGGCCTTGATCGGCATGGCGATCAGGTCGATCAGCCCGCCGGGGCCCGGCCAGATGGCCAGCAGGATGCCGGCGACCACCAGCCCGTAGACGCAGTAGAGCAGACGGTCGCGAAGCTCGACCAGGTGCGCCACGAACGGCTGCTCGGTGCCCGCCAGCTCGTCTTCTTTATCTTTGTTCTTGTTGTCGGAATCGGCCATTGGAAAAGAAGAAAGCGTGACGTCGGCCGGCGTGCGGCGCGTGCAGAACGCGGTGTTGGGGAAGCGCTAGTTGATCTTGTTGATCGTGTGCGGGCGGAAGCGGGCCACCCGCGCCGCGCCCGACAGCGCCTTGGTGCGCACGCCGTTGCGCGCCTTGTACCACTGCGGCGTGGCGCCCTGCTTCAGGCGCCAGTTCTTGCGCGGGTGCTTGTATTCGGGCACCGACTGCTCCGGCTCGGCCAGCGCCGAGAGGGTTTCGCCCGAACCGGAGAACTGCTTTTCGAACTCGCTCGCGCCGGTGTGGATGCTGTGCTCGACGTCGCGCGCCGCATCCTCCACCGTGGTCTTCATCTTGCGAAGCTCGTCCAGCTCCATCGAGCGGTTGACTTCGGCCTTGACGTCGTTCACGTAACGCTGCGCCTTGCCGAGCAGGGTGCCGACGGTGCGCGCCACGCGCGGCAGCTTCTCCGGGCCGATGACGATCAGCGCCACGACGCCGATCAGCGCCAGCTTCTCAATGCCGAGGTCGAGCACGTGCGGTCCGCGCTCAGGACTTCTGGCGCGCTTCGACGTCGATCGTCGACTTGTCGCTGTTGGCCGGCTGGCCGGTCACTTGCTGGGCGGGGGCCGACGAGGCGGCGGGCGCGTCGGACGAGGAACCGTCCTTCATGCCGTCCTTGAAGCCCTTGACGGCGCCGCCAAGGTCCGAACCCATGTTCCGCAGCTTCTTGGTGCCGAAGATCATGACCACGACGAGCAGCACGATCAGCCAGTGCCAGATAGAAAAAGAACCCATGGAAGACTCCTAAGAATGTGTCCGATTTTAGTCGGGCGTAATGTGACAGTTTGGCTTAATGCGGCTCAGCCGCGAAGCCATGGCCGGGGACCGCCCATGACATGGACATGGAGATGATGAACCTCCTGCCCACCTTCGCGCCCGTATTGACGACGACCCGGTAGCCGCCGTCCGGATAGGGCCTGCAGCCCTGCTCCAGCGCCAGCCTGGGGGCCAGCGTCATGATCTTGCCCATCAGGGCCGCGTCGTCGGGCGTCAGCTGGGCCATCGAGGCGATGTGCTTCTTGGGCACCAGCATGAAATGCACCGGCGCCCAGGGCGCGATGTCGTGGAAACCGAACAGGTCTTCGTCTTCGTAGACCTTGCGCGAGGGAATCTTGCCCTCGATGATTTTGCAGAAGATGCAGTTGGGATCGTGTGACATGGTGGTTAGACAGCCATCGGCTTGCGTTCGCTCCAGTTCAGCCAGCCCTTGACCAGGCGGTAGATCATCCATACGGCCGTGGCGAAGAGGATGACGAAGCCCACCAGGATCCAGATGGTGATGAAGCCCACGATGGACCAGCACAGCCCCCACCAGAAGGTGCGGATCTGCCAGGTGAAGTGGCTCTGGTAGAGCGTGCCCTGGGCGTCTTCGCGCTTGATGTAGTTCAGCACGATGCCCACGATGCCCGTCAGGCCGCCCGTGAACCACGACAGCGCATACAGCACATAGACCGCCAGGGTGATCTGGCGCAAGCTTTCGAGCTGTTCGGGCGTCTTGCCGGAAAAGTCTTCGGTTGCGGTGAGCTCGTTCATGGGGAGGCCTCCTCGCCTTTTTCGTCGCTGGCGCGCTGCTGCACCTTGCGCAGCGCCTTTTCCTCGATGCCGCTGGTGCCCTCGCGGCGCTCCAGTTCGGCGACCACGTCGGCCGGCGAAAAACCGTAATGCGCCAGCGCGACCATGGTGTGAAACCACAGGTCGGCCACTTCGTAGACTATTTTCGAGCGGTCGCCGCCGTGATCGGCGTCCTTGGCGGCCATGACGACCTCGGTGGCTTCCTCGCCGATTTTCTTGAGAAAGGCGTCAGGGCCCTTGTGCAGCAGGCGCGCGACGTAGCTTTTCTCGGGGTCGCCGCCGCGCGCGGGCAGGCGGCCCTCGATGACGGCGGCCAGGCGCGCCAGGGCGTCGGAAGTGTGGGTACTGTTCACGGTGCCGGTCATTTGTAGATCGACTCCGGGTCTTTCAAGACGGGTTCGACCACGGTCCAGTTGCCGTTTTCGTACTTGCTGAAGAAGCAGCTGTGGCGGCCGGTGTGGCAAGCGATGCCGGGCTCGTGGCCGAGCTGGGTGACCTTGAGCAGCACCACGTCGTTGTCGCAATCGAGGCGGATCTCGTGCACGGTCTGCACGTGGCCCGACTCTTCGCCCTTGAACCAGAGCTTGTTGCGCGAGCGGCTGAAATACACGGCGCGGCCCAGCTCGGCGGTCTTTTCAAGCGCCTCGCGGTTCATCCACGCGAACATCAGGACGTCGTTGCTGCCCTGCTCCTGCGCGATGACCGGCACCAGGCCGTTCGCGTCCCACTTCACTTCATCGAGCCAATTCATGGAGGTATTGTCGGGGATAGAAAAAGACCCTCAAAGGCTCAGCTGCGCACGGGGATTCCGCGCTCGGCCATCCGGGCCTTGGCCTGCCCGACGGTGTATTCGCCGTAGTGGAAGATGCTGGCGGCCAGCACCGCGTCGGCGCCGCCGGTCTGGATGCCGTCGGCCAGGTCGTCCAGGTTGCCCACGCCGCCTGAGGCGATCACCGGCACGCCGACCGCGTCGCTCACCGCGCGGGTCAGGGCCAGGTCGAAGCCGCTCTTGGTGCCGTCGCGGTCCATGCTGGTCAGCAAGATCTCGCCGGCGCCGCGGCGGACCATCTCGGCGGCCCATTCGACGGCGTCCAGGCCGGTGTTCTTGCGCCCGCCGTGGCTGTACACGTCCCAGCCGGCGCCACGGGTGGCGGCTTCCTCAGGGGTGCGGCGCTTGGCGTCGATGGCCACCACGATGCACTGCGAGCCGTATTTCTGCGAGGCGGCATCGATCACGTTCGGGTCGGCAATGGCGGCCGAGTTGAAGCTGGTCTTGTCGGCGCCCGCGTTGAGCAGCCGGCGCACGTCGGCCACGGTGCGCACGCCGCCGCCCACGGTCAGCGGAATGAAGACCTGCGCGGCCACGGCCTCGATGATCGGCAGAATCAGGTCGCGGCCGTCGCTGGTGGCGGTGATGTCCAGGAAGGTCAGCTCGTCGGCGCCCTGCGCGTTGTAGCGCGCGGCAATTTCGACCGGGTCGCCGGCATCGCGCAGTTCGAGAAAGTTGACACCCTTGACGACACGGCCGCCGGTGACGTCGAGGCAGGGAATGATGCGTTTGGCAAGCATGGGGATGAACCGGAAAAGAATCAGAGAACGCAAAGCTGTTGCCAGCCCTGCCATTGGGCGCCGGGTGCCAGCAACACCGGCTCGTCGATGCGGGCCGCCTCGACGCAGAGCATGTGGCGAAAGCCGTCTTCGGGCATGTCCGCGAGTTTCGCACCGAGCACGGCGCCCGGGTTCCAGACCACGGTTTCGGTGCAGTTCGGGCTTTGCGAGATTTCAAGCGTGCCGGCCGGCTGCACCAGCCGCAGCGGCTGGGCGGGCGCGGCGTAAACGCTGTCGAATTCGGCATCGAAATGCAACGCCGCCGCGGTTTCCTCGTAGCGGTCGTCGCGCAGCGAATCCCAGCGTTTGGCGCCCTGCAGGCCCTCCAGGCGCACATCGGCGATGTCGTCGACGCGCAGGTAGGTGTGCAGCGCGGCGGCAAAGGTCCAGGGGGCGCTGTCCACGTTGACGAGGGTGAGCGAGGTGTGCAGCTGTCCGGCCGACAGGCGCGCTTCGAGATGCGCCTCAAAAGCGTGCGGCCAGAGCTGGCGGGTGGCTTCTGTGTCGCGCAGGGTCAGGCGCAACGTGCCGGGCGTGCCCGAAGCCTCCGGGGCCCAAGGCAAATTGCGCATGAAGCCATGCTTGGGCAGCATGCCGCGCTGGTTGAACTGGGGGCAGCAGATCGGCACGCCGCCGCGGATGGCGGCCTGCCCGTCGAACACGGCGCGCGGGCTCAGATAGAGCCTTTCCACCCCGTCGGCCGTGGTCCAGGAGAGCACTTGCGCGCCATGCAATGCCACGGTGAGGGCACTGCCGTCGGCGCCCACGGCACGGACGGCGGGCTGGCCGCGAAACTCGATCGAGCTGATTTCCATGCAAGGAATTGTAGGCAGCGCACGCCGCATGGCACGGAATTGGCTGCAGGGCCATTGCGTGCCCGGGGCCTTCTTGGATACCCTGTGGCTGCTTGCATCGGGGGACAACGTGCAGGTCGGCCCCGTGCACCCGAGAAAAAACACTCTTACACGTCAAAGGGGATACGCATGAAGAAGAAGCTGCCGATGGCCGCCTGGATCCTGATCGCCATGGTGCTCGGCATCATCGTGGGCTACATGATCTTCTCGAGCTTTCCGGACAAGAAGGCCGCGAAAGAGATCGCGGACTACGTCTCCATCGTCTCGGACGTGTTCCTGCGCCTGATCAAGATGCTGATCGGCCCGCTGGTGTTTTCCACGCTGGTGGTGGGCATCGCGCACATGGGCGACGCCAAGTCGGTGGGCCGCGTGTTCGGCAAGGCCATTGGCTGGTTCCTCACGCGTCGCTGATCTCGCTCGTGATCGGCCTGATCATGGCCAACCTGCTCGAGCCCGGCGAGAACCTGGGCCTGCCGCTGCCCGACATCGGCGCCTCGGCCAACCTGGCCACCGCCAAGTTCACGCTGAAGGACTTCGTGAGCCACACGGTGCCCAAATCGTTCGTCGAGGCCATGGCCAACAACGAGATCCTGCAGATCGTGGTGTTCTCGATGTTCTTCGGCGTGGCGCTCGCCTCGCTGGGCGACAAGGCCAAGACGCTGGTGGCGGCCATCGAGGAGCTGTCGCACGCCATGCTCAAGATCACGGGCTACGTCATGAAGCTCGCGCCCCTGGCGGTGCTGGCCGCCATGGCCGCCACGGTGGCCGTGAACGGCCTGGGCATTCTGCTGAAGTTCGCGGTGTTCATGGGCGACTTCTACCTGGGCCTGTTCGTGCTGTGGAGCGTGCTGGTGCTGGCCGGGTTCCTGTTCCTGGGCCCGCGCGTGTTCAAGCTGCTGGTGCTCATCAAGGAGGCCTTCCTGCTGTCTTTTGCCACGGCCAGTTCGGAGGCGGCGTACCCCAAGATCCTGCAGGCGCTCGACCGTTTCGGCGTGAAGCGCAAGATCTCCAGCTTCGTGATGCCGATGGGCTACTCGTTCAACCTCGACGGCTCGATGATGTACTGCACCTTCGCCGTGCTGTTCATCGCGCAGGCCTACAACATCCACATGCCGATCAGCACGCAGGTCACGATGCTGCTGATCCTGATGCTCACCTCCAAGGGCATGGCCGGCGTGCCGCGCGCCTCGCTGGTGGTGATTGCCGCCACGCTCAACCACTTCGACATTCCGGAGGCCGGCCTGCTGCTGATCCTGGGCGTGGACACCTTCCTGGACATGGGCCGCTCGGCCACCAACGCGGTGGGCAACTCCATCGCCACGGCGGTGGTCGCCAAGTGGGAGGGCGAGCTGCTCTCCGAGAGCGACGCCGACATCAACGCCAGGGCGCTCGACGAGGAGGCCAACGCCACCCTCGCCCACCCAGCGCACGCGTAAGCCGCGACGCCATGAGTCGCAATGCCATGAGCCGCAACGCCGTGAAGCGCATCGGCCTGCTGTTCGCCACCGCGGTGCTGCTGGCCGCGGCGGTGGTTCCGGTGCAGGCGCAGGAGCTCACCGGCACGCTGGCCAAGGCGCGCCAGACCGGCACCATCGCCATCGGCTACCGCGAGTCGTCGGTGCCGTTCTCCTACCTCATCAATACGCGCAAGGAGCCGATCGGCTATTCGATCGAACTGTGCCGCTCGCTGGTGACGTCCATCGAGGACGCGGTGAACAAGAGCCTCAAGATCGATTGGGTGCCCGTGACCTCGGACTCGCGCATCGACGCGGTCGTGAACGGCAAGGTCGACCTGGAGTGCGGCTCCACCACCAACAACCTGGAGCGCCAGAAACGCGTGAGCTTCTCGCCGACGATGTTCGTCTCGGGCACCAAGGTGCTGGTGAAGAAGGGCTCGCCGATCAAGTCGTTCCGCGACCTCGCGGGCAAGAAGGTGGCGGTGACGGCCGGCACCACCAACGAGAAGACGCTGCGCGACCTGTCGGAGAAGTTCAAGCTGAACATCGACCTGCGGGTGGCGCGGGACCATGCGGAGTCGTTCGGGCTCGTGAAGAGCGGGCAGGTCGACGCGTTCGCGACCGACGACGTGCTGCTCTACGGCCTGATCGCGCAGGACGCGGCCAAGTCGCAGTACGAGGTGGTCGGCGACTTCCTCTCCTACGACCCCTACGGGATCATGTACCGCAAGAACGACCCGCAGCTCGACAAGCTGGTCGTCGACGCCTTCCAGGTGCTGGCGGAAGACGGCGAGATCGAGCGGCAGTACAAACGCTGGTTCCTGCGCAAGCTGCCCACGGGGGAAAGCCTGAACCTGCCGATGAGCGCGCAGCTGGAGACGATCATCCAGACGATGTCGGTGAAGGCCGAGTAGGCCTTTTCCGGCTTTCTTCGCCCGGCCCTACCGCGCGGGCCACTCCCAGCGCGGGATTTCGCTCATGTCCAGGTTGGCGATGCGCGTTTCGCCGAACTGCTTCTCCAGCACCACCGGCTGCATGCCGTCGCTGTCGTCCAGCGCGGCGATCAGCCGCGCGGCGTGCGACACCACGATCACCTGCGAATGCCGCGCGGCCTGCGCGATGAGGCGGCCCAGCGCGGGCAGCAGGTCGGGGTGCAGGCTGGTCTCGGGCTCGTTGAGCACCAGCAGCGCGGGCGGGCGCGGCGTGAGCAGCGCCGCGATCCACAGCAGGTAGCGCAAGGTGCCGTCGGACAGCTCGGCGGCCGTGAGGGCGCGCAGCAGGCCGTGCTGGTGCATCAGCGTTTCGAAGCGGTCGTCCACCACTCGAATCTCGATACGAGCACCCGGAAACGCATCTTCCACGGCACGGTCCAGTGCTTCGTCGTCGCCAATTTCGCGGATGGTCTGAAGGGCCGCGGCCAAGTCCATGCCATCGTTCGCGAGAACGGGTGTGTAGGTGCCGAGCTGCGGCTGCCGTGCAGGAGCCTCGGCATCCGAACGAAAGTGGTCGTAGAAGCGCCATGAACGCATCTGCTCGCGCAGCGTGAGCATTTCGGGCGCGTCGCGCGGGTCGGCGTACTCGGTCATCATGCTGGCGAAGGCAGGAATCGGCCGGCCCACGGCCTGCCAGCCCCTGCCTTCACGCAGGCGCAGCGCAGCGCCTTTGCGATCGACCAGATGGGTCGCGGGGCGCAGCAAAGGGCCGCTCCAGATAGCCTCGTGCTTGATTTCCGGATCGTGCGAAAAAGCCGTCGGCGGCATGGGAGGCGATGGCGGCGGCAGGCCGATATCGATGGCGTAGCCGAAGTCGTCGGAGGTGGTACCGGCAAAGCCGAGCTTGAGCGCCACCGGCTCGTTGCGCCGCGTGCCCTGCACCGGCAGCTCCCCGCGCAGCATGGCTGCCGAAAAGCGCTCGGGCCCGGCCCACAGCGTCGATGAAAGCCCGCCTTCGCGCACCAGCGACCGGATCACGCCGCCGTTGGCGATGTCGGCCAGGAGCCGCATCGCCCGGTACACGCTCGACTTGCCGCTGCCGTTGGCCCCGGTCACGACCGTGAGCCGGCCCAGCGGCACCGTCAGTTGCCGCAGCGAGCGGTAGTTGGCAATGGCGAGCGCGGAAAGCACGCGCTGCGCCGTGGGGACGTCAGGCCGCCAGTTCGTCCGCGCGGGCTTGCGCGGCGGCGAAATCGAGGTCGCCCGAATAGATCGCGCGGCCGCAGATCACGCCTTCGACGCCGTCGGACTCGACCGCGCAGAGCTTGTCGATGTCCAGCATGTTCGACAGGCCCCCCGAGGCGATCACCGGAATGGTCAGCGCCTGCGCCAGCTTGACGGTGGCCTCGATGTTGATGCCCGAGAGCATGCCGTCGCGGCCGATGTCGGTATAGATGATCGACTCGACGCCGTAGTCCTCGAACTTCTTGCCCAGGTCGGCCACTTCGTGGCCCGTGAGCTTGCTCCAGCCGTCGGTGGCGACCTTGCCGTCCTTGGCGTCCAGGCCCACGATGATGTGGCCGCCGAAGGCGCTGCAGGCGTCCTTCAGGAAGCCGGGGTTCTTGACCGCGGCGGTGCCGATGATCACGTAGCGCAGGCCGTCGTCGATGTAGCGCTCGATGGTGTCGAGGTCGCGGATGCCGCCGCCCAGCTGCACCGGAATGTCGTCGCCCACCTCTTTCAGGATCGCCTTGATCGCCGCGTGGTTCTGCGGCTTGCCGGCGAAGGCGCCGTTCAGATCGACCAGGTGCAGCCGCCGCGCGCCGGCCTCGACCCATTTGCGGGCCATGGCAGCGGGGTCTTCGCTGAAGATGGTGGACTGGTCCATGTCGCCCTGCTTGAGGCGAACGCAGTGGCCGTCTTTGAGATCAATGGCGGGAATGAGGAGCATGGAAGTGACGCGAGTGAGCTGAAGCCGGGCTTTGAAGGTTTCGGCCCGGTCGGAAAAATAGGTTCAGGGATTCCAATGGAGGAAATTGCGATAGAGCTGCAACCCGTGGTCCGCACTCTTCTCCGGGTGGAACTGGGTGGCAAAAATGTTATCGCGTGCAATGGCTGCGGTAAAGCTCGCGCCGTAATCGGCCTCGCCCACGCTGTGCCGGGCGTCGGCCGGACGGGCGTAGAAGCTGTGCACGAAGTAGAAGTAGCTCAGGTCGGGAACGCCCGCCCACACCGCGTGCGGCCGGGCCTGGCGCACCTGGTTCCAGCCCATCTGCGGCACCTTGAAGCGGCTGCCGTCGGCCTGCAGGCGACCGGCCAGGTCGAACTTGACGACCTCGCCCGGAATGAGGCCCAGGCCGTCGGTCGGGCCCTCGTCGCTGCGCGACAGCATCATCTGCATGCCCACGCACACGCCGAACAGCGGCTTGCTGGCCGCCGCCTCGAGCACCGATTCCTGCAGGCCCGAGTCGCGCAGCTCGCGCATGCAGTCGGGCATGGCGCCCTGCCCCGGCAGCACCACGCGGGTGGCCTTGCGGACCACGTCGGGGTCGGAGGTGACGAACACCTCCACGCCCACCTGGTCTGCCGCGTGGCGCACGGCCTGCGACACCGAGTGCAGGTTGCCCATGCCGTAGTCGACGACCGCGACCGTATTTGCTGCTACAGATTTCATAGCTGTTCGCCGGGGAGTTTCAGAGCGAACCCTTGGTCGATGGAATCACCCCGACCGAGCGGGGATCGAGCTCGAGCGCGCCGCGCATGGCGCGGGCGAAGGCCTTGAACACCGTCTCGCACTGGTGGTGCGCATTGACGCCCTTGAGGTTGTCGATGTGCAGCGTGACGAAGGCGTGGTTCACGAAGCCCTGGAAGAACTCGTAGGTGAGCTGGCTGTCGAAGCCGCCGATCATGCCGCTGGTGAAGGGCACGTGCATCACCAGCCCCGGGCGGCCCGAGAAGTCGATGACGACGCGGCTCAGGGCCTCGTCGAGTGGCACATAGGCGTGGCCGTAGCGGCGGATGCCCTTCTTGTCGCCGATGGCCTTGGCCACGGCCTGGCCGAGCGTGATGCCGACGTCTTCCACCGTGTGATGGCCGTCGATGTGCAGGTCGCCCTGGCAGTCGATGTCCAGGTCGATCAGCCCGTGGCGGGCGATCTGGTCGAGCATGTGGTCGAAGAAGCCGATGCCGGTGGCCAGCTTGGCCTTGCCGGTGCCGTCCAGGTTGACGCTGACGGTGATCTTCGTTTCGGCGGTATTGCGGGTGACCGACGCGATGCGGTCGGCGGGCTGTGGGGTGGTCATAGTGAGGCTTCGAGCGCCGCGAGCATCCGCGCGTTCTCGTCGGACGTTCCGACGGTCAGGCGCAGGCAATTTGCGAGCAGTTCGTGCATTTTAGAAACGTTCTTCACAAGAACCCCGTGAGCCTTCATGCCTTCGAAGGTCTTGGCGGCATCGGGCACGCGCAAAAGGATCATGTTGGCGTCGCTGGGCCAGGTCTTCACGCCCGGCAGGCGGCCGAGCCCCGTCATCAGGCGCTCGCGCTCCTCGCGGATCTGGCGGGCCTGGGCCTCGAACACCGCGGTGTGTTCCAGCGCGAACAGCGCGCACTCGCAGTTCAGCACGCTGATGTTGTACGGCGGGCGCACCTTGTCGATTTCCGCGACCAGCGCGGCCGGCCCCATGAGGTAGCCCAGGCGGATGCCGGCCAGGCCGAACTTGCTGAGCGTGCGCATCAGCAGCACGTGGCGGTGCTTCGCCAGCCGGTCGATGTAGCTGCGGGCGGCAAAGGCTGGTAGGCCTCGTCGATGACGACCAGCCCGCCTTGCGCGCCCTGGGCTTCGACGATCTTCTCGACGACGGCGTCGTCCCACAGGTTGGCGGTCGGGTTGTTCGGGTAGGCCAGGTAGACGATGGCGGGCTTCTCGCGCGCGATGGCGGCCAGCATGGCGGCCTCGTCGAGCTCGAAGTCGGCCGTGAGCGGCACGCCGCTGAACTTCAGGCCCTGCAGCTGCGCGCTCATGGCGTACATGACGAAGCCGGGCACGGGCGCCAGCACGGTCGCGCCGGGCAGGTCGCAGGCAATGGCCAGCAGCGAGATCAGTTCGTCGGAGCCGTTGCCCAGCATCAGCGAGAAGCCTTCGGGCATCTGCGCGTGGGCGGCCAGCGCGCGCTGCAGGTCGGCGCCGCGGTCGCCCGGGTAGCGGTTGAGCGCCAGCGCGCCCAGCCGTGCGCCCAGCTCGCCTGCAGCGCGGGCGGCAGGCCGAAGGGGTTTTCCATCGCGTCGAGCTTGATGAAGCCGCGCGCGTCCTGCACCGCATAGGCATGCATGGACCGCACGTCGGGGCGGATGCGGTCGAGCGGCGGGCGGGCGGATTCTGGAGCGGTCATCGGGTGCAGCGGTAGCTGTTTTTCAGGGCGCGGCCATGACCAGTTGCACGGGCATGTCGGCTTCGTAACTGTCGGCGTTGCGGGTCAGTTCGGTCTGGTAGAGCGAGCGCGCCATGGCGGGTTCGAGGCGGCGGCCCTCGACGCAGAACACGGGCTTCTGCCCGTTGCGCTGCGACGATTCGACGCCTTCGCGCAGGCCTTCGAGCACGCCCACGAGGTAGTAGCTGGCGTAGGCCTTGCCGTCCTTCTCGCCGGCCTCGAGCGTGCGCAGTTCGCGGATGCTCATGGCCTGCGCGCCGGCGGCGGCCAGCGCGAGCAGCAGGAAGGCGGCACGTTTCATGGCTGCGGCGTCACTGGCGGTAGCGCGGCGGCGGCGCGTAGCTGCCGTCGGCCGGGAAGGCGCTCGGCTGCGACGGCGAAGCGTCGCGACGCGGGCGGCGCGGTGCGTCGCGCTCTTCGAGCTCGAACAGCGCGGCGCCGATCACGCCGATGTTGCGCACGTCGCCGGCCTCGGTGTTCGCGGCGTAGGCGCGGCCGGGCGTGGCGAAGCGGAAGGCCGCGACCTCGTTCTGGCTCTTGCGGAAGCCCTCGATGGTCAGGGCCTGCATCGGGCGCAGCACGTAGCCGCCGTTGCGCAGGCTGCCGGGCTTGCCGTTGAGCACGTCCAGGCCGTCGACCGTGGCGATCACCTCGTAGCTGCGCTCGCTGAGGTTGCGAAAGCGCAGCGTGTAGCGCGAGCCCTCGACGCCGGCCAGGCGGAACGTGTCGTCGCCGCCGCTGCCACGGCGGGCGCGCTGCAGCGGCAGCGGGTTGCCGCTCTCGTCGAGCACCGACCATTCGACGTCGCCGTCGGCCAGCAGCAGGTTCAGGCGGCGCTCAGGATTGGCGCCCACCGCGCGGCGCACGGTCGAGGCTTCGTTGTAGCCCAGCGAAGCCACGTCGTCGGGCTGCTCGGACAGGCGCTTGGCCGCGACCGTGCGGGTCTCGACTCCAGCCCCTCGCCCCACTGCGTGCCGAGCCGCGGCGCGGGTGCGGCGGCGCTGGGCGCGGTGCTGGTGGTGGCTGTCTGCGGCATCTGGCTGCAGGCCGCGAGCAACGCGGCACCGGCAACGAGGCCCGTGGCGAACTTGAACAGGCGCGAACGATAGAGACGATCGATCATCTTGCTGGCTCCTCCCGGAGGGTTTGTGGAGCCTCAGATCTTACGCAGGCGCATGCGGGCGGCTTCGGCGTGCCCTTGCAGGCCCTCGCCTTCGGCCAGCGTCACGGCGATCGGGCCCAGCACCTGGGCGCCGGCCTCGCTGACCTCGATCAGGCTGGAGCGCTTCTGGAAGTCGTACACGCCCAGCGGGCTCGAGAAACGCGCCGTGCCGCTGGTGGGCAGCACGTGGTTCGGACCGGCGCAATAGTCGCCCAGGCTCTCGCTGGTGAAGGCGCCCAGGAAGATCGCGCCGGCGTGGCGCAGCAGCGGTTCCCAGCGATTGGGCTCGCTGCTGCTCACCTCGAGGTGTTCGGGGGCGATGCGATTGCTGATCTCGCAGGCCTCTTCCATGCTCTTCGTGTGGATCAGCGCGCCGCGGCCGTTGAGCGAGGCGGCGATGATTTCGGCGCGCGGCATGGTCGGCAGCAGGCGGTCGATCTCGGCCTGCACGCGATCGATGTAGGCGGCGTCGGGGCACAGCAGGATGCTCTGGGCGAGCTCGTCGTGCTCGGCCTGGCTGAACAGGTCCATGGCCACCCACTCGGGCGGGGTGCTGCCGTCGGCCAGCACCAGGATCTCGCTCGGGCCCGCGATCATGTCGATGCCCACGGTACCGAACACGCGGCGCTTGGCGGCGGCCACGTAGGCGTTGCCGGGGCCGGTGATCTTGTCGACGGCGGGCACGGTGGCGGTGCCGTAGGCCAGCGCGGCCACGGCTTGCGCGCCGCCGACGGTGAAGCCGCGCGTCACGCCGGCCACATAGGCGGCGGCCAGCACGAGCGGGTTCTTCTCGCCCTTGGGCGTCGGCACGACCATGATGATTTCGCCCACGCCCGCCACGTGCGCCGGAATGGCGTTCATGAGCACGCTCGACGGGTAGGCGGCCTTGCCGCCCGGCACGTAGATGCCCACGCGATCGAGCGGCGTGACCTTCTGGCCGAGCAGCGTGCCGTCGGCGTCGCGGTAGCTCCAGCTCTCGCCGCTGGCCTTCTTCTGGGCCTCGTGATAGCTGCGCACGCGGCGCGCGGCGGCTTCGAGCGCATCGCGCTGAACGGCAGGCAGCGATTCGAACGCGGCCTTCAGCTCGGCCTGCGTGAGCTCCAGCTCGGGCAACGTCTTCGCGTCCAGCTTGTCGAAACGGTTGGTGTATTCCAGCACCGCCTCGTCGCCGCGCTTTTGCACGTCGGCGAGGATGTCGGCCACGACCTTCTCGATGGCCGCGTCGTCGTCCGCGGACCAATGCAGCCGCGCCTTGAATTCAGCGTCGAAGCTGGCTGAAGTCGTGGACAGTCGGGCGGGGGCTGCTTTCAGAGTCATGTGCGTGAGGTTCGTGGATTTCAGGCGGAGGGAATGGCCGACGCGAACGCGTCGATGATGCGGCGAATGGGCTCGCGCTTGAGCTTCAGCGCGGCCTGGTTGACCACCAGGCGGGCGCTGATGTCCATGATGCGTTCCACCTCGACGAGGTGGTTCGCCTTGAGCGTGTTGCCGGTCGAGACCAGGTCGACGATGGCGTCGGCCAGGCCCGTGAGCGGCGCCAGTTCCATGCTGCCGTAGAGCTTGATCAGGTCGACGTGCACGCCCTTGCTGGCGAAGAAGTCGCGCGACAGGCCCACGTACTTGGTGGCCACGCGCAGGCGCGAGCCCTGCTTCACGGCCGAGGCGTAGTCGTAGTCGGCGCGCACGGCCACGCTCAGGCGGCAAGCGGCGATGCGCAGATCGAGCGGCTGGTACATGCCCTGGTTGCCGTTCTCCAGCAGCACGTCGAGCCCGGTCACGCCGAGGTCGGCACCACCGTACTGCACGTAGGTGGGCACGTCGGACGCGCGCACCAGCACCACGCGCACGTCGGGGCGGGTGGTCTCCAGAATCAGCTTGCGCGACTTCTCGGGGTCTTCGGTGACCTCGATGCCGGCGGCGGCCAGCAGGGGCATCGTCTCTTCGAAGATGCGGCCTTTGGAGAGAGCGAGCGTGATCATGCGGCGGCTCCCGTCACGCGTTCGATGTCGGCACCCAGGCCGCGCAGTTTCGATTCCATGCGGTCATAGCCCCGGTCCAGGTGGTAGATGCGGTCGACCAGCGTCTCGCCCTCGGCCACGAGGCCGGCGATGACGAGGCTGGCGGAGGCGCGCAGGTCGGTGGCCATCACGGTGGCGCCCGACAGCTGCTGCACGCCCTCGACCATCGCGACCTTGCCTTCGACGTGGATGGTCGCGCCCAGGCGCACCATCTCGTTCACGTGCATGAAGCGGTTCTCGAAGATGGTCTCGGTGACCATCGAGGCGCCGCGCGCAATGACGTTCAGCGCCATGAACTGGGCCTGCATGTCGGTCGGAAAGCCCGGGTATTCGGTGGTGCTGAAGCTCTGCGCCTTCAGGTGTTCGTAGGCCGGGCCCTTGGAGCTGATGCGCACGCCGTCTTTCTCGGGCGTGACGGTGCAGCCGGCATCGCGCAGCTTGTCGATCACGGCGTCCATGTGGTCGCCGCGCGCGTGGCGCAAAAAGGCCTCGCCGCCCGTGGCCGCGACGGCGCACAGGAAGGTGCCGGCCTCGATGCGGTCGGCCACCACGCGTGTTCGCAGCCGTGCAGCTTCTCGACGCCCTGGATGCGGATGTGGCTGGTGCCGTGGCCTTCGATCTTCGCGCCCATGCGGATCAGCATTTCGGCCAGGTCGACGATCTCGGGCTCCTGCGCGGCGTTCTCGAGCAGCGTCTCGCCCTCGGCCAGCGCGGCAGCCATGAGGAAGTTCTCGGTGCCCGTGACGGTGACCATGTCGGTCAGGATGCGCGCGCCCTTCAGCCGCGTGCGGCCCGCCGGCAGGCTGGCCACCATGTAGCCGTGGTCGACCACGATCTCTGCGCCCATCGCCTGCAGGCCCTTGATGTGCTGGTCGACCGGCCGCGAGCCGATGGCGCAGCCGCCGGGCAGCGACACCTTGGCATGGCCGAAGCGCGCCAGCAGCGGGCCCAGGGCCAGCACGGAGGCGCGCATGGTCTTCACGAGTTCGTACGGCGCCTCGGGATTGGTCAGGTCGGCGGCGTTCAGGCGCACGGTGCCGTTGTCGTCGCGCTCGGCGGTCACGCCCATGTTGCGCACCAGCTTGAGCATGGTCGACACGTCCTGCAGGCGCGGCACGTTATGCAGCACCACGGGCTGGTCGGTCAGCAGCGCCGCGCACAGCTCGGGCAGCGCGGCGTTCTTGGCGCCGGAAATGAGTACTTCGCCGCGGAGCTCTCGCCCGCCGCGAATCAGAAGTTTGTCCATCGAAGTTCCAGCGAAATCAGGGGCCCCGGGAGGGGCGAAACGTTATTTTTCCACCGCCGCCCATTCGGCCGGCGTGTAGGTCTTCATCGAAAGCGCATGCACCTCGTCGGTGTGCATTTTCGCACCGAGGGTGGCGTAGACCCGTTGATGGCGCTGGATGGCGCGCTTGCCCTCGAATTCGGCCGAGACGATGGTGGCGTACCAATGTCGGCCGTCTCCCTCGAGCGTGATGTGCTCGCACGGGAGATGGGACTGGATCAGGGCCTGGAGTTGTTCGGCGGTCATGGGATTGGTAATTTATCGGGAAACGCTGCGGAACCGGCTTTGCCGGGCCGCCGGCGTTGCCCCCGGAAGGGGGTTGGCGAAGCGACACGAAGTGCGCGAAGAGGGGGGAGAGCCATGACTCAGCCTCTGATTTTGTAGCCGATTCGCAGCAGGTGGACGGCAATGGCGCTCACGACCAGCCAGGCGGTGCCGACGATGCCCAGGCTGAGCCAGGGCGAAGCGTCGCTCACGCCGAAGAAACCGTAGCGAAAGCCGTCGATCATGTAGAAGAACGGGTTCAGGTGGCTCACCTTCTGCCAGAACGGCGGCAGGGAACCAATCGAATAGAACACGCCCGACAGGAAGGTCATGGGCATGATCAGGAAGTTCTGGAACACCGCCATCTGGTCGAACTTCTCGGCCCAGAGCCCGGCGATGAGGCCCAGCGTGCCCAGCATGGCCGCACCCAGCAGCGCGAACACGAAGATCCAGACCGGCGCCACGAAATCGGGCACGGCGAAGAAGATGGTGACCACGAACACGCCCAGCCCCACGGCCAGCCCGCGGATGATCGACGAGCCCACGTAGGCCAGGAACCAGCCCCAGTGCGACAGCGGCGTGAGCAGCACGAACACCAGGTTGCCCATGATCTTGCTCTGGATGATCGACGACGAGCTGTTGGCGAAGGCGTTCTGCAGCACGCTCATCATCACGAGGCCGGGCACCAGGAAGGCCGTGTAGCCGACCGTACCGTAGACCGTCACGCGGCCTTCGAGCACGTGGCCGAACACCATGAGGTACAGCAGCGCGGTGAGCACCGGCGCGCCCACGGTCTGGAAGCCCACCTTCCAGAAGCGCAGCGTCTCCTTGTAGAGCAGCGCGCGCCAACCCGTGACGGCCATCATCGCGCCACCTCCAGGGGAGTCTGCTCGCCGGCCATCAAGTCGATGAACACGTCTTCCAGGTCGGCCTTGCGCATTTCCACGTCTTCCACCGCGACGCCGGCTTCGCGGATCGCGGCCAGCAGTTGTTCGACTTCATGGGCGTTCTGCGCGGGCAGTTGCACGATGCGCCCGGTGATGCGCGCATGCTGGGCAATGGCCCACGGCAGCATGGCGTCGGTCTTGAAGCGCAGCACATTGCTCGCGGCCGACTTCAGCAGCTCGCTGGTGCGGTCGAGCGCAATCACCTTGCCCAGCTTGAGCATCGCGATGCGGCTGCACAGCGCCTCGGCCTCTTCAAGGTAATGGGTGGTCAGCAGCACGGTGCTGCCCTGCTTGTTGAGCCTGGCGACGAACTGCCAGAGCGTCTGTCGCAGCTCGACGTCGACGCCGGCCGTGGGCTCGTCGAGCACGATCACCGGCGGCTTGTGCACCAGCGCCTGCGCCACCAGCACCCGGCGCTTCATGCCGCCCGAGAGCTGACGCATGTTGGCCGTGGCCTTGTCGGCCAGGCCCAGGCGTTGCAGCAGCTCGTCGATCCAGGCTTCGTTGTTCTTGATGCCGAAGTAGCCCGACTGGATGCGCAGCGACTCGCGCACGTTGAAGAAGGGGTCGAACACCAGCTCCTGCGGCACGATGCCCAGCTGGCGCCGCGCCTCGCCGTAGTCCCGCTGGACGTCGAAACCGTGCACGCTGATGGCGCCGGACGTGGGGCGCGAGAGCCCCGCGAGCATGCTGATCAGGGTGGTTTTACCGGCGCCGTTCGGGCCGAGCAGGCCGAAGAACTCGCCCGGCTCGATCTGGAAGCTGACCTCGTCGACCGCCTTCAGCCCTTGTTTGCCTTGGGCTTTCTGCTGTCTGGAGGGGGGGTAGGTCTTGGAGACCGATTGGAATGAGATCGCGGGCATGGGAGCCCGCGATTTTACGGGGCGAGTCCGAAAGCTGCCGCGCAGCGGCTCGATGCCCTCATGCGGCCGCCGTCGGGCCGCCCCAAGGCGAACCGCGCCTCCCCCTCGGGGGGTGGCGAATTACACGCAGCGAAGCGAAGTGAAAAGCCGGGGGCCAACGCTCAGGGGGCGGCCGGCAAAAGGCCCGCAACGCCGTACAGGGCCGCCAACTCGCGCAGGCGCGGCGACAGGCCCTTGACCGAGAAGCCCCGGCCCAGCGCGCTCGACTCGCGGCGGCATTCCAGCAGCACGGCCAGCGCCGACGAATCGAACTGCGCCAGCGCGGTCGCGTCCACCACGGTGGACGACGAATCGGTCTGGCCCTTCAGCCCCTGCTGCAGCATGCGCATGCAGGCGGGGGCCTCGTCATGGGTGAGTCGGGTGGGCAGGACCAGCATCGCGCGCTGCCTCTCAGCCCTTGCCGTTGCCCTTGTTGCGCGCGGCCAGCGCGGCGATCAGGCCGTCGATGCCGCGGGCATTGATTTCCTGCGAGAACTGGGTGCGGTAGGTGTCGACCAGCCACACGCCCAGCACATTCAGGTTGTAGACCTTCCAGCCGGCGCCCTGGCCGGGGGTCTTTTCGAGGCGGTAGTCGAGCTGGACCGGGTCGCCACGGCCCTTGACTTCGGTACGCACCAGCACGTCGGTGTCGCTGGGCGAACCGCGGAACGGACGGATGGTGACGGACTGGTCGGTCACCTGGTCGAGCGCGCCGGCGTAGGTGCGCACCAGCAGGGTCTTGAACTCGTCCTGCAGGCGCTTTTGCTGCTCGGGCGTGGCGGTGCGCCAGGCCGGGCCGACGGCGGAAGCCGTCATGCGCTGGAAGTTGACGTTGGGCATGATCTTGCTGTCGACCAGCAACATGATCTTGTTGACGTCGCCCGACTTGATGGTCGGATCGGACTTGATGGTTTCCAGCACGTCGGTCGACAGGCGCTTGACGAGCGCGTCGGGCGCTTCGTCGGCGGCGCGCGCGGGCTGCACGAAGGCAACGGCGGCGCCGAACAGCACGGCGCCGGCCAGCACCAGGCGGCCGATATCGCGTCGTTGCAAGGTCTTGATGTTCATGGAGAGTCCCTCAATCAAATTTGAAAATCCGCGAAGCACGTCGGGAAAGCGATGTGCTGAGACAGAAACGGATTCGAGCGGCGCGGGGCCGACCGGGTTCCTGTCCCGCAGGTGAAGCCTTGCAACCGGATGCAAGCAGGCTTCCCTCCCGCGGGCCACCCTTTTTACTTTCCGCTGCCGTCGTCCGGCGGATTGCCGTCGTAGACCTGGCTGCGGCGGCGCTGCAGGAACGCGTCGCGCGTGAACGAATACTTGTCCAGCGCGGCGTCGCCGAGCAGGCGGCTGGCACGCAGGTACTGCGCGCGCGTATCGACCACGCGCAGCACGGTCAGCGAATTGCGCCACGGGATGTCGTGCACGTGGTTCAGCGGGTCGCCGTAGAAGTCCAGCGGCTTGGCGGCGGTGTCGCGCAGGGTCGACGAGCCCAGCAGCGGCAGCACGATGTACGGGCCAGGGCCCACGCCCCAGTAGCCCAGCGTCTGGCCGAAGTCTTCTTCGTGGCGCTGGATGCCCGCCTCGCTCGCGACGTCGAGCAGGCCGCCCAGTCCGAAGAAGGTGTTGACGTTCAGGCGCATGAAGGTCTCGGCGCTGCCCTGCAGCTTGAGCTGGGCCACGTTGTTGGCCAGGCTCCAGACGTCGCCGATGTTGCCGAAGAAGTTGTTCACGCCGGTACGCACCATCGAGGGCAATACCTTCTGGTAGGCGGTGGCGGCGGGAATGAGCACCGCGTCGTCGACGCCGTCGTTGAAGCGCGAGACGCCGCGGTTGAACGGCTCGAGCGGGTCGGCCGGGTTGGCGTTGGGGCCCGTTGCGCATCCGGCCATGAGCGCGAACACCGCTGCGGCACTTGCCCAGCGCGCGCTACCAGCTATGTTTTTCATAGCAATTGACAGATTTGATCGTGTTTTCATTTTTTGCTGGCTGTGGCGGGCGTGGAGGTATTACCTTCCGCCGCCTTGCTGTACAGGAACTGACTGATCAGGTTCTCCAGCACCACGGCCGACTGGGTCGCGGTGATGGTGTCGCCTGCCTGCAGGTTCTTGTCGTCGGCGCCCGCCTCGATCCCGATGTACTGCTCGCCGAGCAGGCCACTGGTCAGGATCTTCAGAGAGCTGTCCTTGGGAAAACTGTAACGGTTTTGCAATGCCAGTGTGACGTCGGCCTGAAAGGTCTTGTCGTTGAAGGCAATGGACTCCACGCGGCCGACCACCACGCCCGCGCTCTTGATCGCGGTTTGCGGCTTCAGGCCGCCGATGTTGTCGAAGCGCGCAGTCACCGAATACGTCTTCTGGAAATTCAGGCTCAGCAGGTTGGCCGACTGCAGCGCGAGGAACAGCAATGCCGCCGCGCCGATCAGCACGAACAGGCCGACCCAGATGTCGTTGTTGGAACGTTGCATGGTTTGCACTCTCTGTCTAGAACGATGGGGCCGCCCCTTTTAGATACTGAACATCATGGCGGTGAGCAGGAAATCGAGCCCCAGCACCGCCAGCGACGCCGTGACCACGGTCTTGGTGGTCGCGCGCGACACGCCTTCGGGCGTGGGCTGGGCTTCGTAGCCCTGCAGCAGCGCGATGAAGGTCACGGTGAAGCCGAAGACGATGCTCTTGATGACGCCGTTGCCGACGTCGCGCCATACGTCGACGCCGCCCTGCATCTGGCCCCAGAACGCGCCCGGGTCGACGCCCAGCATGAGCACGCCCACCACGTAGCCGCCCATGATGCCGACCGCGCTGAAGACCGCCGCGAGCAAGGGCATCGTGATGACGCCGGCCCAGAAGCGCGGCGCGAGGATGCGCTGCACCGGGTCGACCGCCATCATTTCCATGGCACTCAATTGCTCGTCGGCCTTCATGAGACCGATCTCCGCGGTGAGCGAGGTGCCGGCGCGGCCGGTGAACAGCAACGCCGCCACCACGGGGCCGAGTTCGCGCACGAGACTCAGCGTGACCAGCAGGCCCAGCGCTTCGGAAGACCCGTAGCGCTGCAGCGCGTAGTACATCTGCAGGCCCAGCACGAAGCCCACGAAAAGGCCCGACACGCCGATGATGGCCAGCGAGTAGTTGCCCAGGAAATGGATCTGGTCGCGCACCAGCCCGAAGCGCCGCATGATCTGCGCGCCAGGACCGACGAGGCGCATGAAGAGCTTCGCGCCATGGCCCACATTGGCCAGATGGCGGCGCACGGCGTAGCCGACATCGGCGGGCTTCCACCAACTCATGAACGGCCCCCTTCGACATTGCCGAAATCGGCTTCGATGCTGACGCCCGGATAGTGAAAGCGCACAGGCCCGTCGGGCAAGGCGTTCACGAACTGATGCACCAGCGGGTCGCTGCTGTGGCGCACCTCGTCGGGCGCGCCCTGCGCGGCGATGCCGCCGTTGGCCAGAATGATCACGTGATCGGCGATGCGGAAGGTTTCTTCCAGGTCGTGCGACACGATGATGCTCGTGAGACCCAGCGTGTCATTGAGCTGGCGGATCAGCCGCGCGGCGGTGCCGAGCGAGATCGGGTCCAGGCCCGCGAAGGGCTCGTCGTACATCACGAGGTCGGGGTCGAGCGCAATGGCACGCGCCAGCGCCACGCGCCGCGCCATGCCGCCCGACACCTCGTTGGGCATCAGGTCGCGCGCGCCGCGCAGGCCCACCGCATCGAGCTTCATGAGCACGATGTCGCGCACCAGCGCTTCGGAGAGTTGCGTGTGTTCGCGCAGAGGAAAGGCCACGTTGTCGAACACGGTCATGTCGGTGAACAACGCGCCGAACTGGAACAGCATGCCCATGCGACGCCGCGCCGCATAGAGCGCCGGGGCGTCGAACCTGACGACGTCCTGACCGTCGAACAGCACTTCGCCGCGCTGCGCGCGCTGCTGTCCGCCGATCAATCGCAAGACCGTGGTCTTGCCGCCACCCGATGCGCCCATGAGCGCCGTCACCTTGCCGCGCGGTACGGAGAAAGAAACGCCGTCGAGGATCGCGCGCGCGCCATAGCCGAACGTGACGTCGCGAAACTCTACGAAAGGATGTGGCTGTGTGGCTGGGTCCATCTCAATAAAAAAGCCGGGCGCTCTTTCAAGCATCCCGGCATGCGGTTTTGCAGCGGATGATAACGGGGCCGCGCGAGCGCTCCGAAATTGAAACAAAAATCAGCGCGGTAAGTCGCTGAATCCCATCAAAAACTCGTCCACCGAACGCGCCGCTTGACGGCCTTCGCGAATTGCCCACACGACAAGCGATTGACCGCGACGGATATCGCCGGCGGCAAACACTTTGGGCACATTGGTCACGTAGCCGCCGATGAAGTCGACGCTCGCCTTGGCGTTGCCGCGTGCGTCCTTCTCGACACCGAAGGCATCGAGCACGGTGGCCACGGGGCTGATGAAGCCCATGGCCAGCAGCACGAGGTCGGCCTTGAGGACTTGCTCGCTGCCGGCCACTTCCTGCATCTTGCCGTCCTTCCATTCGACGCGAACGGTCTTCAGGCCGGTGACCTTGCCCTTTTCGCCGATGAACTCCTTGGTGGAGATCGCGAACTCGCGCTCGCAGCCTTCTTCATGGCTGGAACTGGTGCGCAGCTTGACCGGCCAGTAGGGCCAGGTCATGGGGCGGTTTTCTTCCTCGGGCGGCTGCGGCATCAGTTCGAACTGGGTGACGCTCACGGCGCCGTGGCGGTTGCTGGTGCCCACGCAGTCGGAGCCGGTGTCGCCGCCACCGATGACGATGACGTGCTTGCCGTCGGCGCGCAGCTGGCCCTTGACCTTGTCGCCTGCGTTGACGCGGTTCTGCTGCGGCAGGAACTCCATCGCGAAATGGATGCCGTCGAGATCGCGGCCGGGCACCGGCAGGTCGCGCGACTGCTCGGCACCGCCGGTCAGCAGCACGGCGTCGAAGTCTTTCTGCAGCTGCTCGGGCGTGATCGTTTCTTTGGCCAGGTTCGTGACCTTGGAGCCCTTGCCCAACGGGTCCTTGGCGGCGCCGATCATCACGCCGGTGCGGAACACCACGCCTTCGGCCTTCATCTGCTCGACGCGGCGATCGATGTGCGTCTTCTCCATCTTGAAGTCGGGAATGCCGTAGCGCAGCAGGCGCCGATGCGGTCGTTCTTCTCGAACAGCGTCACGTCGTGGCCGGCGCGCGCCAGTTGCTGCGCCGCCGCCATGCCGGCCGGGCCCGCGCCCACCACCGCGACCTTCTTGCCGGTCTTGTGCTTGGCGACGCGCGGCGCCACCCAGCCTTCGTCCCAGGCGCGGTCGATGATCGCGTGCTCCAGCGACTTGATGCCCACCGCGTCGTCGTTCACGTTCAGCACGCAGGCTGCTTCGCAAGGCGCGGGGCAGATGCGGCCGGTGAACTCGGGGAAGTTGTTGGTCGAGTCGAGCACCGCGAAGGCGTTCTGCCAGTCGTTGCGGTACACCAGGTCGTTGAAGTCCGGAATGATGTTGTTGACCGGGCAGCCGCTGTTGCAGAACGGCGTGCCGCAGTCCATGCAGCGCGCGCCCTGCACCTTGCCTGATCGGTGTTCAGGCCGACGACGAATTCCTTGTAGTGCTTGACGCGTTCGTCGACGGGCTTGTAGCCCTCTTCGACGCGCTCATGCTCCATGAAGCCGGTGATCTTTCCCATCGTGAATCCTTTCACACCCCCGTTGCTTGCTCACTTCGTGTCGCCGCCTCCCCCTCAAGGGGGCAACATCTGCGGCCCGGCAAAGCCGGTTCCGCGATGTTTCCCCAAAGGGATGTGACGGTTTCAAGAGTGAGGTGCGACTGGGGCTTCTTTTGTGTTTTGGTTGATCTTCAAACGGCGGCCGGTGCGACCAGCGCGTGCGGCTCGAGGCCGACGTGTGCGTTGTTGCCGCTGCTCGTGAGCTCGACCTTGCGGTCGTGCAGCTCGGCCAGCGCGCGCTTGTATTCGTTCGGGAACACCTTCACGAACTTCGTGCGCGACACGGGCCAGGTGTCGAGCAGCTCGCGCGCGCGCTTGCTGCCGGTCCAGCGGTGGTGCTCTTCGAGCAGCTTCTTCAGCTGGGCTTCGTCGGTCTCGCCGCCGTGCCAGATCTTGCGATGCACGCTGGCGATCTGCTCGGCCGAGGTCAGCACCTTGTCGAGCGACACCATCGAGAGGTTGCAGCGCGAAGCGAACTGGCCGTCTTCGTCGTAGACAAAGGCCACGCCGCCGCTCATGCCGGCCGCGAAATTGCGGCCCGTCTTGCCGAGCACGGCCACCGTGCCGCCGGTCATGTATTCGCAACCGTGGTCGCCGGTGCCTTCGATGACCGCCGTGGCGCCCGACAGGCGCACCGCGAAGCGTTCGCCGGCCACGCCGCACAGGTAGGCCTCGCCGGTGGTCGCGCCGTACAGCGCGGTGTTGCCGACGATGGTGTTGCGCACGGCTTCACCCCGGAAGTCGAGACTGGGGCGCACCACCACGCGGCCGCCCGACAGGCCCTTGCCGGTGTAGTCGTTGGCGTCGCCGATCAGGTACAGCGTGATGCCGCGTGCCAGGAAGGCGCCGAACGACTGGCCGCCCGTGCCTTCGAGCTGGATGCGGATCGAGTCGTCGGGCAGGCCTTGCGGATGCACCTTGGTCAGCGCGCCCGAGAGCATGGCGCCCACCGAGCGGTTGACGTTGCGCGCCACCTCGATGAACTGCACCTTCTCGCCCTTGTCGATGGCGGGACGCGACTTCTCGATGAGCTTGACGTCCAGCGCGCGTTCCAGGCCGTGGTCCTGGCTCTCGACATGGAAGCGGGCCACGTCGGCCGGCACGTTCGGCAGCGCGAACAGGCGGCTGAAATCGAGGCCCGAGGCCTTCCAGTGTTCGATGCCCTTGCGCATGTCGAGCAGGTCGGCGCGGCCGATCAGGTCGTCGAACTTGCGGATGCCCAGTTGGGCCATGATCTGGCGCACCTCTTCGGCGACGAAGAAGAAGTAGTTGACGACGTGCTCGGGCTTGCCCGAGAACTTCTTGCGCAGGATCGGGTCTTGCGTGGCCACGCCCACCGGGCAGGTGTTCAGGTGGCACTTGCGCATCATGATGCAGCCCTCGACCACCAACGGCGCCGTGGCAAAGCCGAACTCGTCGGCGCCCAGCAGCGCGCCGATGGCGACGTCAC
Source organism: Variovorax sp. E3 (assembly GCF_016082275.1). GTDB lineage: Bacteria > Pseudomonadota > Gammaproteobacteria > Burkholderiales > Burkholderiaceae_C > Variovorax. The sequence continues at coordinate 81,293 of NZ_MOWM01000008.1, read as the reverse complement.
GACCGGTCTTCATCTGGCCGTCGGCCTGCACGCGGATGCGGCTGCGCAGGCGGTTGAGCACCAGCGTCTGCTGCGTTTCGGCCAGGCCGATTTCCCACGGGCTGCCCGCGTGCTTGATCGACGACCAGGGCGAGGCGCCCGTGCCGCCGTCATGGCCGGCGATCACGACGTGGTCGCTCTTGCACTTGGCCACGCCGGCCGCGATGGTGCCGACGCCGATTTCGCTCACCAGCTTCACGCTGATGCTGGCGTGCGGCGCGGTGTTCTTCAGGTCGTGGATCAGCTGGGCCAGGTCTTCGATCGAATAGATGTCGTGGTGCGGCGGGGGCGAGATGAGGCCCACGCCCGGCACGGCATAACGCTGCTTGCCGATGTACTCGGTGACCTTGCCGCCCGGCAGTTGACCGCCCTCGCCCGGCTTGGCACCCTGCGCCATCTTGATCTGTATCTGGTCGGCCGAATGCAGGTACTCGGCCGTGACGCCGAAGCGGCCCGACGCGACCTGCTTGATGCGCGAACGCAGCGAGTCGCCGTCGCGCAGCGGCATGTCGACCTCGACGTTGGCCGCGCCGATCACGCTCTTGAGCGTGTCGCCCTGCTTGATCGGGATGCCCTTGAGTTCATTGCGGTAGCGCGCGGGGTCTTCGCCGCCTTCGCCGGTGTTGCTCTTGCCGCCGATGCGGTTCATGGCCACGGCGAGCACCGAGTGCGCCTCGGTGCTGATGGAGCCCAGCGACATCGCACCGGTCGCAAAGCGCTTGACGATTTCGGCGGCAGCCTCGACCTCGTCGACCGGGATCGCCTTGGCGGGATCGATCTTGAACTCGAACAGGCCGCGCAACGTGAGGTGGCGGCGGTTCTGGTCGTTGATGAGCTGCGCGTATTCCTTGTACGTGTTCCAGTTGTTGGAGCGCGTGCTGTGCTGCAGCTTGGCGATGGCGTCGGGCGTCCACATGTGCTCTTCGCCGCGCGTGCGCCAGGCGTATTCGCCGCCGGCGTCCAGCATGCTGGCGAGCACCGGGTCGTCGCCGAAGGCGGCCTTGTGCATGCGGATGGCTTCCTCGGCGATCTCGAAGACGCCGATGCCTTCCACGCGGCTGGCGGTGCCGGTGAAGTACTTGCTCACCGTCTCGCTGTTCAGGCCGATGGCTTCGAACAGCTGGGCGCCGCAGTAGCTCATGTAGGTGCTGACACCCATCTTCGACATGATCTTCGACAGGCCCTTGCCGATGGCCTTGACGTAGTTGTAGACCGCCTTGTCGGCGCTCAGGTCGCCCGGCAGATCGGCGTGCATGGCCGTGAGCGTTTCCATGGCCAGGTACGGGTGCACGGCTTCGGCGCCGTAGCCCGCGAGCACGCCGAAGTGATGCACTTCGCGCGCCGAACCGGTCTCGACCACCAGGCCTGCCGTGGTGCGCAGGCCTTCGCGAACGAGGTACTGGTGCACCGCCGACAGGGCCAGCACGGCGGGAATGGCCACCTGCGTCGGGCTCACGCCGCGGTCGCTGATGATCAGGATGTTGTGACCGCCCTTGATGGCGTCCACCGCTTCGGCGCACAGCGAAGCCAGCTTGGCTTCGACGCCTTCGTCACCCCACGCGAGCGGGTAGGTGATGTCGAGCGCATAGCTCTTGAACTTGCCTTGCGTGTACTTGCCGATGTCGCGCAGCTTCGCCATGTCGGCGAAGTCGAGAATGGGCTGGCTCACTTCGAGCCGCATCGGCGGGTTGACCTGGTTGATGTCCAGCAGGTTCGGCTTGGGGCCGATGAAGGACACCAGCGACATCACGATCGCTTCGCGGATCGGGTCGATCGGCGGGTTCGTCACTTGCGCGAACAACTGCTTGAAGTAGTTGTACAGCGGCTTGTTCTTGTTCGAGAGCACGGCCAGCGGGCTGTCGTTGCCCATGGAGCCGATGCCTTCTTCGCCGGCTTGCGCCATCGGGCTCATCAGGAACTTGATGTCTTCCTGGGTGTAGCCGAAGGCCTGCTGGCGGTCGAGCAAAGCCACTTGCGACAGCGGCGCGGACACGGGTTCGGCCTTGACGCTGTCCAGCTTGATGCGCAGGTTCTCGATCCACTGCTTGTAGGGCTTGCTGTTGGCGAGGTTGGACTTGACCTCCTCGTCGTCGATCATCCGGCCCTGTTCGAGGTCGATCAGGAACATCTTGCCGGGCTGCAGGCGCCACTTGCGCACGATCTTCTGCTCGGGCACGGGCAGCACGCCCGACTCCGAGGCCATGATGACCAGGTCGTCGTCGGTCACGCAGTAGCGCGAGGGGCGCAGGCCGTTGCGGTCGAGCGTGGCGCCGATCTGGCGGCCGTCGGTGAAGACGATCGATGCGGGGCCGTCCCACGGCTCGAGCATGGCGGCGTGGTATTCGTAGAACGCGCGGCGGCGCGGGTCCATGGTGGCGTGCTGTTCCCAGGGCTCGGGAATCATCATCATCACGGCCTGGCTGATGGGGTAGCCGGCCATCGTCAGCAGCTCGAGGCAGTTGTCGAAGGTGGCGGTGTCGGACTGGCCCGCGAAGCTGATGGGGTAGAGCTTCTGCAGGTCAGCGCCCAGCACGGGAGAGGACATCACGCCCTCGCGCGCCTTCATCCAGTTGTAGTTGCCCTTGACCGTGTTGATTTCGCCGTTGTGGGCGACGTAGCGGTACGGGTGGGCCAGCGGCCACTCGGGGAAGGTGTTGGTGGAGAAGCGCTGGTGCACCAGGCCCAGGGCCGAGATGCAGCGCTTGTCCTGCAGGTCCATGAAGTAGGTGCCGACCTGGTCGGCGAGCAGCAGCCCCTTGTAGACCACGGTGCGGCTCGACATGCTGGGAACGTAGTATTCCTTGCTGTGCTTGAGCTTCAGGCGCTGGATGTTGGCGCTGGCGGTCTTGCGGATCACGTAGAGCTTGCGTTCCAGCGCGTCCTGCACGATCACGTCGTTGCCGCGGCCGATGAAGACCTGGCGCAGCAGCGGTTCCTTTTCGCGCACGGTGGGCGACATGGGCATGTCGCGGTTCACGGGCACGTCGCGCCAGCCCAGCAGCACCTGGCCTTCGGCCTTGATGGCGCGTTCCATCTCCTGCTCGCAGGCTTCGCGCGAGGCGTGTTCCTTCGGCAGGAAGATCATGCCGACGCCGTACTCGCCCGGCGGGGGCAGCGTGACGCCCTGCTTGGCCATTTCTTCGCGGTACAGGTGGTCGGGCAGCTGGATCAGGATGCCGGCGCGTCGCCCATCAGCTTGTCGGCGCCCACTGCGCCGCGGTGGTCGAGGTTTTCGAGGATCTTCAAGCCCTGCAGCACGATGGCATGGCTTTTTTCGCCCTTGATATGTGCAACGAAGCCGACGCCGCAGGCGTCGTGCTCGTCGGCACCGGAATACAGACCGTGTTCTTGGAGATGTTGAATCTCGGCAGCCGTCGTCATGGGCGCGCTCCTTCAGTTTTCGCAGGGAAAGGGAGCATATTGCGATGCACAAAGAATGCCAAACACTTTAATAGGGGTCAGATTCGAATTAAATGTTGAGTTTTCTTATCGGAATTTAATTAGGGACACATTAAAAATGCGAGCAAAAGATCCTTTGCAGGCAAAGGCTTGGCGCCGCCCTGCGCTCAGGAAGTACCGCTGGAAGGCGGCCGGCCGGCCTTGGCTTTGACCACGCGACGCTCCGTGGACTTCTGCAGCGTCCCCAGAAAATCTTCGTCGCCGGCCGCCCAACCACGCAGCGTGGCCTCGGTCAGCGTGGCCTGATCGGCCGTTCGCACGCCGCCGCGCACCAACTCGACGTAGGCGGCCTCACGCGCAAACGGCGTATTGCCCAGCTCCCAGTACAGCGGGTGCGGCGTCAGCAGCTTGTCGTGCCGCAGGCCGGCGTAGTGGCCGTGGCTGGACCACGGGAAGTCGCGCGCATCGACCGCCATGCCGGCGCGCACCGGGTTCAGGTCGATGTAGGCCATGCAGGTCAGCAGGTAGCGATCGGTCTGGATCAGCGTCGACCTGTAGCGCCCTTCCCACAGGGTGCCGCTGCGACCGTGGCGGTCGTGAAGTAGCGCACGTAGCTGCGCCCCACCGATTGCATGAACTGCGGCAGGCCGGTGGTGCTGCTGGGCGTGGCCAGCAGGTGGAAGTGGTTGTCCATCAGCACATAGGCGTGCAGCGCGACGCCGAAGCGCACGGCGTTCTCGGCCAGCAGGGCGAGCAGCTTTTCGTGGTCCGCCCGGTCCACGAAGATCGGCTGGCGGTTGTTGCCGCGCTGGATCACGTGGTGCGGCATGTCGGCCAGTGTGAGACGGGGGAGACGGGCCATGGGGCCATGGGTTGGGTTGACGCTCGAGACTTGTATCCTAAGCGGCCCGTTTACAAATACCTGGAGGGAACCGCGAATGTTCAAGCTTTTCAAGGAATTGATCGACTCGGTGAAGGAAGGGATGGCGGAGGGAAAGGCCGAACTGGCGCAGGAAGCCGCCGAACGCGAGGCCAAGCAGCAGGAGGGCAATGCCCCGCTGGAGGCCCGGCTCGCGGCCTCGTCCCGCTTCGAGAACTTTGCCGTGGCGCTGGCCGCCGTGTACCGCGAGACCTTCGCGTCCGACCTGCGGGATGCCGAGGAAATGAAGCGCAGCGCGGTGCACCTGCTGTGCATCGGCATCCCCGAAAAGAGATCGCCCCCTGGAAGAAACTGCTGGACCGCGATTTTTCGGTCACGGACGAAGAGAGTGCGGAGGCCACGGTGGCGACGATCGTCGGCGAGCTCGCCACGCAGGCCAATGACGGCGACCTGGCGCTCTGGATCGGCCGCGCCGCCCACCTCGCCACGGGCGCGGCGGCCGTGGGCCATGTCGAACCCACAAAAGCGCTCGAATGGCTGGTGCCAGCGGTCGAACTGGCGATCGAGCGCTTCAGCGGCTGGGACGACTACGCCCGCAGCTTCCTACTGGGCGAGCGCGAGGCGCCGGGCAGCAATTTCGTCGGGCGCAAGCTGCTGGCCTCGGTGACGGAAAAGCTGCTCGCGAGCGAACGCAGCCCGTGGAAGACGGTGACGTGGCCCACGCGGGACGACCTGGCCGCGTTGCTCGCCTCCCGCCCGGCGTAAGGGCGGCCGGCGGACTCAGCCCAGCTTGAAGCGCGTGTCGCCCAGCGCGTCGAGCCCGAACTGCGACAGCAGCTCGCCCAGCCGTGTCGCCGCACTCGCCTTGCGCTGGCCGGTGTAGCGCGCCAGGATCAGCTCGTTCTTCATGCTGTGCTCCCAGCCGACCAGCTCGGTGACGGTCACGCTGTAGCCGTTGGCTTCGAGGAACAGGCAGCGCAGCACGTTGGTGAGCTGGCTGCCGATTTCGCGCGTGTGCAGCGGATGGCGCCACAGCTCGGCCAGCGGCGTGCGCGAAAGCGCCAGCGCCTTGGTCTCGCGCAGGCAGGCCGCGACCTCGGCCTGGCAGCAGGGCACCAGCACCATGCAGCGCGCCTTCTTCGCAAGGCCGAAGGCGATCGCGTCGTCAGTGGCCGTGTCGCAGGCATGCAGCGCGGTGACGACGTCGATCTGCGCCGGCAATTCGCTCGCTTGCGCCGACTCGGCCACGGTGAGGTTCAGGAACGACATGCGCCCGAAACCCAGCCGCTGTGCCAATGCCCGCGAGCGCTCGACCAGCTCGGCGCGCGTTTCGATGCCGTAGACATGCCCGCCCTGCCGCGCGCGGAAGAACAGGTCGTAGATGATGAAGCCGAGGTACGACTTCCCCGCGCCATGGTCGGCCAGCGTGGCGCCCGCGCCCTCTTCCGGCAGCTCGCGCAGCAGTTGCTCGATGAACTGGAACAGGTGGTAGACCTGCTTGAGCTTGCGCCGCGAGTCCTGGTTGAGCCGGCCCTCGCGGGTGAGGATGTGCAGCTCTTTCAGCAGCTCGACGGACTGGCCCGGCTTCAGCACCTCGGCCAGTTCGGCGTCGGCCTTGGCGACCTTGTTCGTCTTCACCGCGGTCTTGGCCGCGAATTTCGTGTTCATGGCTTGGCGCTCCCGGGGCCGACGTCGAGTGCCGCCCAGCCCGCGGGGCCCAGCGCTTCGAGCGTCTCGATGTTGCGTTCGAAGATGTCTTGCGCGTCGGGAAACGCCTCGACCGCGCGGCTCACGCTGTCTTCGCGCAGCAGGTGCAGCGTCGGGTACGGCGCGCGGTTGGTGGCGTTGCCGATGTCGTCGGCTTCGGTGCCGGCGAACTGGAACGACGGGTGAAAGCTGGCGAGCTGGAACACGCCGTCGAAGCCGGCGCGCGCAAGCCGGCGTTCGGCTCGCGCCGTGAAATCGTTGAAGTCCAGAAAATCCGCCAAGGTGTTGGGTGCCATCAAAAGGGTGGTGTCGCGCACGGAGGCGTCGAGCGCAGCGAGTGCCGTGGCCTCGGCCAGAAGCGCGTCCATCAGGCCGGCGTCTTCGGCCGGCTCGTACACGGCGTAATGGATCTGCGCCTTCACATGCACGGCTTTTGCGAACGGGCACAGGTTGAGGCCGATCACCGCGCGCTCCAGCCAGCGCCGCGTGTCGGCTTCGGCCTGCGCGGGGCCGATTGTCGCCGGGCCGGTCATGCCATCTCCGCCGCAGGGCGAATCCGCCCCAGGCGCCGCGCGATCGCCATGCCGACCAGCGAGCAGGCCAGCGTGGCCGTCCAGGTCCAATGCCAGCCGCCGACGCGGTGGGCCACCCAGGCGACGGCCGGTGGCGCCAGGAACTGGCCCAGCGACGAGGCCTGCTGCATCAGGCCGACCGTGGTGGAAACGGTGGTGGGCCCGGGCGCGAACCGCACGCCCAGCAGGAACAACGTCGCCGGCACCATGCCACCGCCCAGGGAAAAGGCACAGACCGCCACGTAGCGCAACACAGGCGGAAGGCTCAGCGCCTCGGCGCCCTGCCCCGCTTGCGCGAAAGCCGCGACGCCGCCCAGCGCCATCGTGAGGAACCCCCATTGCAGCAGCCGCTCGGGCGCCACGCCGCGCTGCAGCCAACGGCCGCCCGCGATGTTGCCGACGATGTTCATGGCGGCGGCCAGCGCGGTCAGCACCGCGTTCCAGCCGGCCGGCACACCGCGCCGGCGTAGATGGCAGGGAGAAAACCGATCACGGCCATCCATTGGGCCGAGTAGACGGCAAAGGTCAGCGCGATCAGCCAGCGCGCGCGCGCCCACCGTGGCGCGCAGGCGGGACGACCACGCCCCGGCGGCATTGCCTGTCGCGGCCGGGCGAAGCCTGTCTGCGGGCACGGCGAGCCGCAGCCAGAGGGCAGCCACCGCCGAGACGACCGAGAGCGCCCACCACCAGTCCGGCCAGCCGCCCCAGGCGATCAGGGCCGGCCCCACCAGCAGCGCAAAGGCGACGCCGAGCGGCATGTAGGCGCCCCACAACCCCAATGCGGCCTTGTCGGCGCCCGGCGGGGTCAATGCACGGATCAGCCCCGGCCCGGGCATGACCGTCAGCAAGAAGCCGACGCCCTCCACGGCACGCAGCACGAGCAGCCATTGCACGGCATGGGCACCCGAGCCACCGCTGCCGACCAGGCCACCCAGCAAGCTGGCGACCGTCAGCACCACCAGCCCCGTCAGCATGCTGCGCCGCAGGCCGATGGTGTCGGCCGCCAGACCAGCAATCAGCCCCAGCGTCATGCTCGCGACCTGCACCAGCGACAGCAGGAACCCCGCCTCGACCAGCCCGATGCCGAGCGACGCCTGCAATGCCGGCACGGCGGGCGGCAGCTTGCCCAGGTGCAGCGCGCCGCTGACACCGCCCAGCAGGACGGCGAAAACGGCGACAGGCACGCGGGGGCGCTCCGCCTGGCTCACGCGATGCCCCGCCGTCCGGTGAGCCTCTCGTGCTCGCGCACGGCGAAGCGATCGGTCATGCCGGCGATGTAGTCGGCCACGGCGCGGGGCCTGTCGCGGCGCTCGGCGTACGAGGCGGGCATTTCGCCGCCGCGCTCGATGTACGCGTCGAACAGCTCGCGCACGACTTGCTGCGCCTGGTCGGTGGTCTGCGTGCCTGCGGGTGGCGGTAGAGGTTGCGGAAGAGGAAGCGCTTGAGCGCTTCGGATTGCGCCTGCATCGTCTCGCTGAAAGCGACGAGCGGCGGCGCCATGCGCACGGCATCCGCATCGGCGGGCGCCAGGGTTTCGATCGCCGCGCGGGTCGCGTCGATCACGTCGTAGACCTGCGCGCTGAGCATGCGCCGGATGGTCTCGTAGAGCACGCGGCGGCCTTCCAGCTGCGGGTACTCGGCAAGCGCCTCGCGGCGATAGCGCTCGAACAGCTCCACTTCACTGAGCTGTTCGACGCTGATGAGCCCGGAGCGCACGCGTCGTCGATGTCGTGCGCGTTGTAGGCAATGGCGTCGGCCAGGTTGCACAGCTGCGCCTCGAGCGCCGGCTGTGTGCGGTCCAGGAAACGCCGGGCCACGCGTGCGGCTCGGCCGCTTCCAGGCGCTCGGCATTGGCGCGCGAGCAGTGCTTGAGGATGCCCTCGCGCGTCTCGAAGCTGAGGTTCAGGCCGTCGTACTGCGGATAGCGGTGCTCCAGCGCATCGACCACGCGCAGGCTCTGCAGGTTGTGCTCGAAGCCGCCATGGTCGGCCATGCAGGCATTGAGCGCGTCCTGGCCCGCGTGGCCGAAGGGCGTGTGGCCCAGGTCGTGGGCCAGCGCGATCGCCTCGACCAGGTCTTCGTTGAGGCGCAGGCGCGGGCGATCGAGCGACCCAATTGGGCGACTTCGAGCGAATGCGTGAGCCGCGTGCGGAACAGGTCGCCTTCGTGGTTCAGGAAGACCTGTGTCTTGTAGACCAGCCGCCGGAAGGCCGTGGAATGCACGATGCGGTCGCGGTCGCGCTGGAAGGCGTCGCGCGTGGGCGCGGGCGGCTCGGCATGGCGCCTGCCGCGCGACTGCGCGGGCTGGCAGGCGTAGGCCGCGAGGCTCATCCCGCGCAGCACTGCGCGAGCACTTCGCGCACGAGCGCGTCGGGCGCGCTGCTGACCGCGGCCGAGCCGGGCTTGTCGATCACCACGAAGCGGATCTCGCCCGCTTCCGACTTCTTGTCGACGCGCATCAGTTCCAGGTAGCGCTCCGCGCCCAGGTCCGGGCCGATGATCGGCAGGCCGGCACGCTCGATCAGGCGCGTCAGGCGTGCGACGAACGCCGCGTCGACGCCGCCGAGCCGCTGCGACAGGTGCGCCGCCATGACCATGCCGCACCCTACGGCCTCGCCATGCAGCCATTCGCCGTAGCCCAGGCCAGACTCGATCGCGTGACCGAAGGTGTGGCCGAAATTGAGGATGGCGCGCAGGCCGGTCTCGCGCTCGTCCTGGCCGACGACCAGCGCCTTGATCTCGCAGCTGCGCTTGACGGCGTAGGCCAGCGCGGCGGGGTCGCGCGCGGTCAGCGCCTCGATGTTGGCCTCGATCCAGTCGAAGAAGGCCATGTCGTAAATCGGGCCGTACTTGATGACTTCAGCCAGCCCGGCGCTGAGTTCGCGCGGCGGCAGCGTCTGCAGCGTGCCCAGGTCGCAGACCACGAGCTGCGGCTGGTAGAACGCGCCGATCATGTTCTTGCCCAGCGGATGGTTGATGGCCGTCTTGCCGCCCACCGAAGAATCGACCTGCGCCAGCAGCGTGGTCGGCACCTGGACGAAGGGCACGCCGCGCATGTAGCTGGCGGCGGCGAAGCCCGTCATGTCGCCCACCACACCGCCGCCGAGGGCGAACAGCACGGTCTTGCGGTCGCTGCCGTGGCCCAGCAGGGAATCGAAGATCAGGTTCAGGGTCTGCAGGTTCTTGTGCACTTCGCCGTCGGGCAGCTCGAGCAGGTGCACCGTGCGGAAACGGCCGGCCAGCGCGGTCTGCAGCGCTTTCGCGTACAGCGGTGCCACCGTGGTGTTGCTGACGATCAGGGCGGAAGCCGCGGCCGGCGTGGCGGCAAAGCTCTCGGGGTCATCGAGCAGCCCTGCACCGATCAGGATCGGATAGCTGCGGTCGCCGAGCTGGATGTCGACGCGTTCTGGCGGAGCGGAAAGTACGGGCAAGGACATGGCAGCGAGTTTAGGCGCTGCGGCCAACGCCGGCTCAGGCGGAGGGCTCTTCCGGGTGCGCGCCCGGCTCGACGATGCCGGCCAGTTCGAGCTGCATCACGATGATGTTCACGAGCATGGCGATGGACGGACGGCCGGTGTCGACCACGTCATGGGCGGTTTCCCGGTAGAACGGGTCGCGTGCGTCGTGCAGTTCACGCAGCCGGCCCAAGGGGTCGCGACCTGCAGCAGGGGGCGCTTGACATCGTGGCGCAGGCGCCGGAACAGGTCTTCGGGAGAGGAGCGCAGGTAGATCACATGGAAGTGATCGCGCAGCTGGGTGCGGTTGGCTTCCCGCAGCACCGCGCCGCCTCCGGTGGCCAGCACGCCCTGGGCATTGGCGGCCAGGTCGGCGATCACGGTCTGTTCGAGGTCACGGAAGGCGGCCTCTCCCTCCCGATCGAAATAATCACGGATCGAGCAGCCGATGCGGTGCTCGATCACGTGATCGGTGTCGATGAATGGAACGTCCAGCCGCATCCCCAGGCGCCGGCCCACTGCGGATTTTCCGGCGCCGGGCAAACCGACGAGTGCGACCGCCACGCGGTGGCTGCTACGCCCGCGCGTCAGCGCGCGGCGTTGCGGTCGGTAATCATCTTCGGGGTGATAAAGACGAGCATTTCAGTCTTGTTGGCAATGCGTTCGCGCTTGCGGAACAGTGCACCCAGGTAGGGCACCTCACCCAGCACCGGCACGCGCGATTCGTCATTGGTTTCGGTGAGTTCGAAGATACCACCGATGACGACCGTGCCGCCGTTCTCGACCAGCACTTCGGTCTGCACGTGCTTGGTGTTGATGGCCGGACCCGCCGAAGTATTGACGCCGCGGGCGTCCTTGCTCACGTCCAGGGTCAGGATGATGTTGCCTTCGGGCGTGATCTGCGGGGTCACTTCCAGCTTCAAGACCGCCTTGCGGAACGAGATGGAGGTCGCGCCGCTGGACGTGGCCTGCTGGTAAGGAATTTCTTCACCCTGCTCGATCAGCGCCTTGGTCTGGTCGGCGGTGATGACGCGAGGGCTGGACACCAGCTTGCCCTTGCCGTCGGCTTCGAGCGCCGAGATTTCGAGGTTCAGCATGCGCGAGAAGCTCGAATTAAACAGCGAGAACGCGAAGGAGCCTGGGCTTGCACTGTTACCGGTCGGATCGGTTGCTGGCAGGTTGATGAAATTGCTGCTGGTTGGCGAGCCGAATGTGACGTTCGGACTGGTGGAGGTTGTATTGGCAACGCCGTTAGTCACCGTCGTCGTGGAGCCCCCTCCAGTGACCGTTGGAAAGGTACCAAGGGAGTTGTTGCGATTGATCACACCACCGCCCAGCTTGACACCGAGCGACTTACCGAAGGTATCTGACGCTTCGACGATGCGGGCTTCAATCAGCACCTGGCGGACCGGGATGTCCAATTTCTGGATCAGTTCGGCAATCTGCGCAAGACGTGACGGAATGTCAGAGACGAACAGCTGATTCGTACGGGATTCCGCAATCACACTGCCACGAGGGCTCAGGATGCGAGAAGTCGTGCCCCCGCTACCGCCGCCCCCACCGCCGGCGGACGCGCCCGTGCCGGTCAAGCCCTGTGCGATGACAATGGCCTTGGTGTAGTTGAGTTGAAATGACTGAGTGCGCACCGGCTCCAGATTTTCAATGGTTGCCTTGGCTTCGAACTCAAGCTTTTCCTTGGCATTGATTTCGTCCTTCGGCGCGATCCACAGCACGGAGCCGTTCTTGCGCATGCCGAGGTTCTTCGCCTGCATGATGATGTCGAGCGCCTGGTCCCAAGGCACATCCTTCAGGCGAAGCGTCAGCGCGCCACTCACCGAATCCGAGGTCACGATATTGAAGTTCGTGAAGTCCGCGATCACCTGCAGCAGCGAACGGATTTCGATGTTCTGGAAGTTCAGCGAAAGCTTTTCACCGTTGTAGCCGACGCCTTGCGTGAGCTTGGTCGGATCGACCTTGCGGGCCCGCATTTCGACCACGAACTGGTTTTCGCTCTGGTAGGCGCTGTGCTCCCAATCACCCTTCGCCTCGATCGTCATGCGAACGCGGTCGCCGGACTGCTGCGAAGTGATCAGTTGGACCGGCGTGCCGAAGTCGGCCACGTCGAGACGGCGGCGCAGGCCTTCGGGCAAGGTCGACTTGGTGAATTCGACGATGAGGTTCTTGCCTTGCTGCTTGACGTCGACACCCACCTGGTTGTTGGCCAGGTCGACGATCACGCGCCCGGTGTTGTCGGAGCCGAGACGGAAATCGACGTCCTTCAGCGGCAACGTGTCGCGATTGCGATTCTCGGCAAAGGTGGTGGCAGCAGAGACGGCAAGCGCCGCACCGGCCACGGGCTCAAGCACGACCAGCAACGACTTGCCTTGAATTTCAGCCTTGTAGGCTGTTGCCTGCTTCAGGTTCAGCACCACGCGGCTGCGGTCGCCGGCCTGGACGACGTTGACCGAACGCAGGTTGCCCTGGTTCACCTCGATGGCGGACCGACCGATGGCATTCGTGACACCCGGGAAGTCCAGCGCGATGCGCGCGGGCGTCTGCACGGCGAAACCGGCCGGCACTGCCGTGAGCGGTTGCGACAAGTCGATCCGGATCACTTCCGCGCCCGATTGCGTCGAACTGGTCACGGACTCGATCGCGTTTTGCGCATGGGCCACGGCCAATGCGCCGAAGGTCAGCAGACCCAGCCCGGCAGCGCGCAGCCACTGTGCCATCGTTGATTTTTCTGGTTCATTTCGCACTCTCTTGCAACTGCAGCGTGGCTACGCGTTCGATCCATTCACCGGCGGCGTCTTGCACGATCTCACGCAAGGCGACTTCGGTTTCGTTGATACGGGTGATGCGCCCGTAGTTGAGTCCCAGGTATTCGCCGACGCGCACCTTGTAGAGCAGCTTGTCGACACGAACCAGCGCCACCGGCTGGCCGTTGCGGTTCATGCTGCCGACCATGGCCATCGAATCGAGCGGAAAGGCTTCGAGCGCCTCCTTGCGGCGCGCCAGCTCCGGCGCGATCAGCTCCGACGTGCTCGGCTGGTTCGATTCGCGACGCAGCGCCTGCGTCAGCTTCAGCATGTTGAAGGGCTCGAAGGACGAGGCCTCGGTATAGGCCTGCGGCGTGAACTTCTTGGGCTCCGTGATGGGAGGCACCGAGGGCTTCACCTGGGCACGCTGCTCGGCCATCCAGCGCTGCAGGTCTTCCTGGTCGGAATCGCATGCGCTCAGGCCTGCCGCGGCCAGCATGACGCAAAGAACTTTGGCGGCGATCTTCATTTCTTCGCCTTCGGTGCGGCCGCGCGTTTCTGGGCTGCGCGTTCCTCTTCGTCGAGGTAACGGAAGGTGCGCGCCGTGGCGTCCATCGTCAGCGCATCCTTGTCCTTCTGCGGCGTGATCGTCACGTTGTTCAGCGTCACAATGCGCGAAAGGCCCGCGACGTCGGCGGCGAAGGCGCCCATGTCGTGGTACTTGCCTGTCACGCGGACCGAAATCGGCAGTTCGGCGTAGTAGTCCTTGACCACCACCTGGCCCGGCCGGAACAGTTCGAACTGCAGGCTGCGGCCGAGGCCCGCCTGGTTGATGTCGGACAGCAGCGCATCCATTTCAGCCTTGCTCGGCAATTGCTTTTCGAGCAGGGTCACGTACTGCTGCACCTGTTCGCGCTGCTTCTTGAGCAGGTCGAGATTGGCCGCTTGCGCGACCTTCTTCGTGTAATCGGCCTTGAGCGCGACTTCCTTGCTGCGCTCGGACTCGAGTTCGTCGTTCGAGTTGGTCAGCCAGACAAACCACAGCGCCACCAGCACCAGCGCGGTCACCGCCAGGCACAGCGCATAGCGCGGAATGGCCGGCCACATCGACGGGTCGTTGGGATTGAGCCCACGGAACTGCTCGCCGAAGCGCAGCAGTGCCGCGCCGACATCTACTTTGGGTAAGGAACGATTGCTTGCCATGATCGGTTACCCCTTGGATTGCACCGCCGAGGCAGCCAATGCCTTGTCGGCCGCCGCTTTCTGGGCGTCGGTGGGGCGCTTCAGGCCGATACGCATCGTGAAATTGGCGACACGTCGTTGGTCGCGCTGGCTCAAGTTGACGTTGGCGGAAGTGATTTCGACCAGCTCCGGCTTCACCAGCCACGGACTGTTGTTGCCCAGGTTGCGCAGCAGCTCGGACACGCGTTCGTTCGATTGCGCCATGCCTTGCAGCGTGACGGTCTGGTTGTCCTGCTTCATGCTGGTCAGGTAGACACCGTCGGGCAATTGGCGCACCAATTCATTGAAAAGGTGCACCGGCAGGTTGCGATCGCCCTGCAGGTCTTCGACCGCCTGCTGGCGCGCGCGCAGGGCCGCGATTTCTTCTTGCAGCGTCGAGATCTCCTTGATCTCGACCTCGAGCTTCTTGATCTCGCCCTGCAGAAAGGTGTTCTTCGATTGCTGGGACGAGATCTGGGCTTCGTACCAGAGGTAGCCCAGCACCGCGATCAGAAGACCCAGAACGGCGGCACCGCCGAGCGTCCCATAGAAAGCCTCGCGCCGCCGCTTGCGCGCGGCTTCGCGATGCGGAAGCAGATTGATCAGGATCACTGCAGGAACCTCCGCATGGCCAGCCCGCACGAGGTCAGGTACGAAGGCGCCTCACGCCGGACCTTCTTTTCCCGGATGTTCGGGCCGAATTCCATGCCGTCGAAAGGATTCACGAGGGAGCAGGCGAAAGACGTCTGACGTGTCACGGCGTTGGTCAGTCCGGGCAATGACGACGAACCGCCGGCCAGCAACACATAGTCGACACGGTTGTGCGGCGTGCTCGTGAAGAAGAACTGGAGCGCGCGCGCAATTTCCTGCGCGATGCTTTCCACGAACGGCTTGAGCACGCCCGAGCCGTAGTCGTCGGGCAAGTCGCCGCTGCGCTTCTTGGCTTCGGCTTCTTCAGCGGAAAAACCATACTGGCGAACGATCAGCTGTGTCAGTTGCGCACCGCCGAACGCCTGGTCGCGGTCGTACAGCACTTCCTGGTTGCGCAGCACCTGCATGCTGGTGGTGAAAGCGCCCACTTCGAAAAGCGCCACGACGGCGTCGACGCCCTTGCCGGGAAGTTGTTCGATCAGCCGCGCGGTCGCAAGACGCGAGGCATACGACTCGACGTCCAGAATCATCGCCTTCAGGCCGGCAGCTTCCGCCAGGCCTTCGCGGTCCTGGACCTTTTCCTTGCGGGACGCGGCAATCAGCACTTCCACATCGCCAGCGGACGTCGCGCTAGGGCCTGTGACACAGAAGTCGAGGCTCACTTCGTCCAGCGAGAACGGGATGTACTGGTTGGCTTCCGACTCGACCTGAATCTCGAGCTCCTGCTCGCTCATGCCGCCCGGAAGAATGATCTTCTTGGTAATGACAGCCGACGGCGGCAGCGCGAGCGCGACATTGCGCGTGCGCGTTCCGCTCTTGCGGACGACGCGGCGCACCGCCTCCGCGACCTCGTCGAATTTCTCGACATTGCCGTCAGTGATCCAGCCACGCTCGAGGGGCTCGATGGCACAGCGTTCCAGAACCAGCTTGCCGCTGGCCTCACGGCCGAGCTCGACCAGCTTGACGCTGGACGAACTCACGTCCAACCCCAGCAGGGGAGCGTTCTGACGACGAAACAATGATCCAAGAGCAGCCAAGTTAGGTCCCTCTCCCCCTGTATTTGTAACCAATGGAAAAATTTGCGTTCGGTTGCATGCTAGCAGCAGGCGTAGCGCCAACCAAGCAACGCCGGGGGGCAAAACCGTCAAGCGTTGTCAAAACCTGACGTCAAAGCCGCATTCTGTAACTTTTGGATTAGGCCGTCGCAACGGTCACAAAGATCGGATGGTGCGAAGGGGGCGGCTTTTTATAATGTCCGGTGACTCCCCGGCCCCCCATGCAAGAAACTTCAAGCCCCAAAGGGCCAGCCAAGACCCCGAAACCCGCACGCCCAGCCTGGCTGAGATGGCTGCTGCGATTCTTCTTCTGGGGGTTCGGCATTGCCGTGGCCGGTGTGCTCGCGGTCCTGTGCGTGGTGGCCGTGGCCCTGGCGGTCGCCTACCCCAATCTGCCGGACATCAGCGAGCTCTCCGACTACCGGCCCAAGCTGCCGCTGCGCGTGTTCTCGGCCGAAGGCACGCTGATCGGCGAGTTCGGCGAAGAGCGCCGCAACCTGACCCCGATCTCGGCCATTCCCAAGGTCGTGAAGGACGCCGTGCTCGCCGCGGAAGACGCGCGCTTCTATGACCACGGCGGGGTCGACTACAAGGGCATGGTCCGCGCGGGCCTGGCCAACCTGAACCGCGTGAAGAGCCAGGGCGCCTCGACCATCACCATGCAGGTCGCGCGCAACGTCTACCTGAGCTCCGAAAAGACGCTGACCCGCAAGATCTACGAGGTGCTGCTGACCTTCAAGCTCGAGCACCTGCTGACCAAGGACCAGATCTTCGAGATCTACCTGAACCAGATCTACCTCGGCAACCGGGCCTACGGCTTCGCCGCCGCGTCCGAAGCCTACTTCGGCAAGCCCGTGCAGGAACTCTCGATCGCGCAGGCCGCGATGCTGGCCGGCCTGCCCAAGGCACCGGGCGCGAACAACCCGGTCAACAACCCGCAGCGCGCCCGTGGCCGCCAGTTCTACGTGATCGACCGCATGCAGGAGGCCGGCTTCATCACCGCCGAGCAGGCGGCCGAAGCCAAGAAGGAAGAACTGCACCTGCGCGACGCCGCCGACCCGAACCGCCTGCACGCCGAGTACGTCGCGGAAACCGTGCGCCAGCTGATGTACGCCCAATATGGCGACAGCACCTACACGCGCGGCCTCAAGGTCTATACCTCCCTGGTCGCGGCCGACCAGGCTGCGGCCTACAAGGCCCTGCGCAAGGGCATCATGGACTACGAGCGCCGCCAGATCTATCGCGGCCCCGAGAAGTTCGTCGACCTGCCCAACGACGCCAAGGACCTGGACGAAGCGGTGGACGACGCGCTCAGCGACCACCCCGACAACGGCGACGTCATGGCCGCCGTGGTGCTCAAGGCCACGCCCAAGCAGATCGATGCGGTGCGCGCCAACGGCGACCCTGTACAGATCACGGGCGACGGCCTGAAGCCCGCGCAGTCCGGCCTGTCGGACAAGGCACCGCCCAACATCAAGATCCGCCGCGGCGCCGTGATTCGCGTCGTGAAGACACCCAAGAACACCTGGGAAATCACCCAGTTGCCCGAAGTGGAAGGCGCCTTCGTCGCCATGGACCCGCGCGACGGCGCCATCAAGGCGCTGGTCGGCGGCTTCGACTTCGGCAAGAACAAGTTCAACCACGTGACGCAGGCCTGGCGCCAGCCGGGTTCGAGCTTCAAGCCGTTCATCTATTCGGCCGCGCTCGAAAAGGGCTTCACCCCCGCCACCGTCATCAACGACGGCCCGCTCTTCTTCGACGCCGGCACCACCGGCGGCCAGCCCTGGGAACCGAAGAACTACGGCGGCGGCTACGACGGCCCGATGTCGATGCGCACCGCGCTCATGAAGTCGAAGAACCTCGTGTCGATCCGCATCCTGCAGTCCATCGGCACGCGCTATGCCCAGGAGTGGATCACCAACTTCGGCTTCGACAAGGACAAGCATCCCGCCTACCTGCCGATGGCGCTCGGCGCGGGCTCGGTCACGCCGATGCAGATGGCGGTGGGCTACTCGGTGTTCGCCAACGGCGGCTATCGCGTCAATCCGTACCTCGTGACGCGCATCACCGACCACAAGGACAAGGTGCTGGTCGACAAGCAGCCGCCGCTGCTCAACGAGTCGCTGCGCGCCATTCCGCAGCGCAACGCCTTCATCATGGACACGCTGCTGCAGTCGGTGGCGCGCGCCGGCACCGCGGCCAAGGCCCAGGCCATGCTCAAGCGGCCCGACCTCTATGGCAAGACCGGCACCACCAACGACTCGCTCGACGCGTGGTTCGCGGGCTTCCAGCCGACCATGACGGCCATCTCGTGGATCGGCTACGACACGCCGCGCAACCTGGGCGACCGCGAAACCGGCGGCGGCCTGAGCCTGCCGATCTGGATCAACTACATGGAAACCGCCATCAAGGGCGTGCCAGTGACCGACATCGCCACCGCGCCGCCCTCAGGCATCGTGAACGTGGGTGGCGAGTGGTACTACGACGACTACGCACCGGGCCGCGGCGTCGCGACCCTGGGCGTGGAGTCCACGCCCGCGGCGCCGGCGGAAGCCCTGACTGGCGCGCCGGTGAGCCCGCCGCTCCGCCCGAGGAGCGCAACCGCATCCTCGACATGTTCCGGAACTGACGTGATGGATCAGGCAGCCGCCGCAAACGCCAGCGGCTGCCCGGCCTGCAGCGTCGCTTCGCGCGACAGGTTGCCGAAGAACTCTTCTCCGGTCTTCGTGTCTACCCAGGCCTGCCCGTCGTGCCGGTAGTGGTAGCCGCCGGAACGCGCCGCCAGCCAGATTTCCTGCAGGGGCTTTTGCAGGTTCACGATCAACTGGCTGCCGTTCTGGAATGACATCGTGATCATCCCGCCCACTCTCTGGTTGTCGATGTCGGCGTCGGTCGCGTCGTTGATGCGGTCGCAGCCCTGCTCGATGGCGGCGAGCGCGGCTTCGGCGCAGTCCATGTACTCGGTGTCGGTCATTACTACTTGCTCATGAAGTTCATGAGCCCTTTTCGGAATTCTCTGATTATGCGGACAACATCTCCCAAGCGCATTCAAGCCGCTGAGAGAATGACCTAAGCAGCGATCATCGACTGCAACCACCCGCGCCCCCCCCGAGTACAAACAAGGATTGTGTATGCGTCAGATGAGATGGATACGGTACGTTTTCTACCTCCTGCTCCCTGCGATTCTCTTGGCATGCAGTCACATCGACGAGATCACCCCGCGCTCTTATGTTGCTCTGGTCGTCAGCGACACGGCATCGCTGCGCGATGAGATAGCGCAAACATTAGTGGCAGGCCAATCCGTTTCAGTTCGAGGAGAGTTGGCGCCTGAGCCGAAAGGTGAAGGACTGAAAGCGGCCTCCGTCGATTTTGGATGGGTAACGCACGGTGGTTCTGTCGTGATCCACAACAAAAAGTATGGGGTCGTAGTGATTCAGGAACCCATCCTCTCAAAAGAAGGAGTGACGTGGAGTTGCATCGTCTACCCGGTTGAATCAAAACCGAACGTTTGTGGGACAGCTTCAAGATCCTGAGCCAGCCTAGCGCTCGTATCAGCGGCATCACGCCGCGCATTTGAAGTTGTCGCAGTCTCGCCATTGCCTATACCCATCAATGGCTGCTGTCGCCTTACGCGTCGAAAATCACGGCCATCTATTTTTTGGACTGGCTACTCCAACCAGCCTCAACAGTCCACACTCGCTACGAGCAACCAGTCCGGCAACTCTCCCTCCACCCCTCTTCATATGCTGTCCATAACGCGTCAACCTGTCGATTGCAACGGAACACTTGTGCGCGTGGGGTCGCGAGTTCGGGTGCTGAGCCTCTCTGGCGACTGGTATGACCAACTGCCTCCGGATGAGGTCAAGCGTGTTGCCTCAATGGTTGGCGAAGTTTTTCAGATCGAGGAAGTCGATGAGCATGGACAACCATGGGTCTGCAAGCGATGGCCCAACGAAGACGAGGGTACTTGCCAGTCGCATTCGGTCGCACTCGAGCCTCAAGAAATGTTGTGTGTCGATGTCGAAGATCAATGAATGCCACGCATGAAGCGCCACAGGTCACCGCTTGCATGCGGCAATGACGTTTTCAAGGACTGGCTCAAAGACCTTGTTGCAAAGCAGTCAATAACCGCACTTGCCGGGACATGCCCGTGCCCCGCAGTGTCGAAAAGTACAATTTCGCTATGTTGAATGTTCGCCAAATTCTAGTGAGCCCTCGCGTCCGCGCCGTGCTCATGGTCTGCCTCGCCGCAGGCACCACCGGTCTGGCCGCTTGCGGCCAGAAGGGAGCCTTGTACCTCCCGACCGATCCCGCGGCCAGCCAGCGAGCCACGCTGCCTCAGCTTCTGACGCCGGGCGGCCTGGGCGCTTCGTCCAGCGACGCCACGCCAGCCGCCGCCACGCCGAGCGAAAAACGCGACGGCGCCACCACAACGAACAACAACAGCGAAGCCGGAACCCGCAAATGACCGGCAACGTTTCGTCCGCCCCCCTCCCCGGCCACCCGCACATCGCGGACCGCGACGGCGCGCTGCACGTCGAAGGCCTCGCGCTCGACGCGCTGGCCCGCGAACACGGCACGCCGCTTTTCGTCTATTCGAAGCAGTGGATGCTCGACGCCCTGGCCGCCTACCAGCGCGGCTTCGAGGGCCGCGATGCCCTGATCTGCTACGCCATGAAGGCCAACTCCTCGCTCGGCGTGCTGCGCGTGTTCGCCGAGGCGGGCTGCGGCTTCGACATCGTCTCGGGCGGCGAGCTGTCGCGCGTGCTGGCCGTCGGCGCCGACCCGAAGAAGATCATCTTCTCGGGCGTCGGCAAGACCCGCGCCGAAATGCGCCAGGCCCTCGCGGCCGGCATTGCCTGCTTCAACGTCGAAAGCGAAGCCGAGCTCGACGTGCTGAGCGAAGTGGCCGCGGCCGAAGGCAAGCGCGCGCCGATCAGCATTCGCATCAACCCGAACGTCGACCCCAAGACGCACCCCTACATCTCCACCGGCCTGAAGGGCAACAAGTTCGGCATCGCGCACGACCGCGCGGTCGAGGCCTACCGCCATGCCGCCCGGCTGCCGGGCCTGGAAGTGGTGGGCATCGACTGCCACATCGGCTCGCAGATCACCGAGGCCTCGCCGTACCTGGACGCCTGCGACCGCGTGCTGGACCTTGTCGAGGCCATCGAGGCGGCCGGCGTGCCGATTCATCACCTGGACTTCGGCGGCGGCCTGGGCATCGACTACAACGGCGAAGTGCCGCCCAAGGCCGATGCGCTGTGGCAGCAGCTGCTTGCCAAGCTCGACGCGCGCGGCTTCGGCCAGCGCAAGCTGGTGATCGAACCCGGCCGCTCGCTGGTCGGCAATGCCGGCGTGTGCGTGACCGAGGTGCTCTACACCAAGCCCGGCGAAGACAAGAATTTCTGCATCGTCGACGCGGCCATGAACGACCTGCCGCGTCCCGCGATGTACCAGGCCTTCCAGCGCATCGTGCCGCTGCGCACGCGTGCCGGCGATGCGCCGGTCTACGACGTCGTCGGCCCGGTCTGCGAAAGCGGCGACTGGATCGGCCGCGACCGCGCGCTCAACGTGGCGGCCGGCGACCTGCTGGCCGTGCTGTCGGCCGGCGCGTACTGCATGAGCATGGCCAGCAACTACAACACGCGCGGCCGTGCCGCCGAGGTGCTGGTGAGCGGTGCGAGCGCCAGGCTGATCCGCCGTCGCGAGACGATGGAAGACCAGCTGCGCAGCGAGATCGACGGCTAGTCGATCGCTTCGTCGTTCAGCCGGTGGTGCGCAGCGGCTTCTCGCCGCCGCGCGCCGCGGCCACGCCGACGGACGATTTCGCCTTCCGCTTGCTCGCGAAATTCCACACGCGCCATGCAAGCAGCACCCCGATGATCGCCACGTAGACGAACACTTCGGCGAAGTTGTTCTTGCCCGCGCGCATCCAGAAGAAGTGCAGCAGGCCGAGCCCCGCGATCACATAGACCAGCTTGTGCAGCATCTGCCAGCGCCTGGCGCCCAGGGCCTTGATGGCGCGGTTGAACGACGTGGCCGCCAGCGGCGTCAGCAGCACGAAGGCTGTGAAGCCCACGAGAATGAACGGCCGCTTCGCGATGTCCTTCGCGATGTCGCCCCACTCGAAGCCCATGTCGAACCAGCTGTAGCACAGCAGGTGCAGCACCACGTAGAAGTACGCGAACAGGCCCAGCATGCGGCGGTAGCGCGCCAGCGCATTCCACTTGCTCATCACGCGCAGCGGCGTGACCGCCAGCACGATGCAGATGAAGCGCAGCGTCCAGTCGCCGGTGGCGCGAATCAGGAACTCGGCCGGGTTGGCGCCGAGCCCGTCGGTGAATGCGCCGTAGCCCAGCCGGATGAAGGGCAACAGGCACAGCAGGAAGACGACCGGCTTGGTCGCCGGATGCATGAGCAGCTTGTTCATGGGGCGAGGGCCGTGGAACGATGCCGGCTCAGTAGTTCTTCTTCAGGTCCATGCCCGCATAGAGCTGGCCGACCTGGGCTTCGTAGCCGTTGAACATCTCGGTCTTGCGCCGCTTGGCGAACAGGCCGCCGCCGTCGCCGATGCGGCGCTCGGTGGCCTGGCTCCAGCGGGGATGGTCGACGTTCGGGTTCACGTTCGAATAGAAGCCGTACTCGTTGGCGGCCGCCTTGTTCCAGGCCGTGCTCGGCTCCTTCTCGACGAAGCGGATCTTGACGAGCGACTTGGCCGACTTGAAGCCGTACTTCCATGGCACCACCAGGCGCACCGGCGCGCCGTTCTGATTGGGCAGCACCTCGCCGTACATGCCGAAAGCCAGCAGCGTGAGCGGGTGCATGGCTTCGTCCATGCGCAGGCCCTCGGTGTAGGGCCAGTCGAGCACATGCGAGCCGACGAAGGGCATGGTCTTGGGGTCGGCCAGCGTCACGAACTCGATGAACTTGGCGTTGCCCTGCGGCTCGACCTTCTTGATCAGCTCGGCCAGCGAATAACCGACCCACGGAATGACCATCGACCAGCCTTCGACGCAGCGCAGGCGGTAGATGCGCTCTTCCTGCGCACTGAGCTTGAGCAGGTCTTCGATGCCGTACTTGCCCGGCTTCTTGACCAGGCCTTCGACCTCGACGGTCCACGGGCGCGTCTTCAGTGTGCCGGCGTTCTTGGCCGGGTCGGCCTTGTCGGTGCCGAACTCGTAGAAGTTGTTGTAGGTCGAGACGTCCTTGTAGTCGGTGAGCTTGTCCATCGACATGGCACCCGCCACGGCCGACTTGCCCCCCGGCAGCGGTGCGAGCTTGTTCGGTCGCGCGGTCTGCGCCGAGGCGTCGCGCGCCGCGAAGCCCGCCAGTGCCGCGCCCGCCGCGCCGCCGGCCATGAGCTTGAGCAGGTCGCGCCGGCCTTCGTAGGCCGCGCGCGGCGTGATCTCGCTGGACAGCGGATGAATGAAGCCGTTGTCGTTGCTGCTGTTGCGACGCACCGGACGGGAATGGAACGACATGGCAAGCCTTTCGCTGGAATCGTTGGTCTCAGGGTAGTTCGTGGCCGACCCTGATCTGGTTACGCGCCATCAGGGCGCGCGGTTTCAATTCTTCGCGAAAGGCCGAAAGCGCGTGCCTACAGCGTGCCGTAGCTGTGCAACCCGCTCAGGAACATGTTCACGCCCAGGAAGGCGAAGGTCGTGACCGCCAGGCCGCCCAGCGCCCACCAGGCCGCCACGGTGCCGCGCAGACCCTTCACGAGCCGCATGTGCAGCCACGCCGCATAGTTGAGCCAGACGATCAGCGCCCAGGTCTCCTTCGGGTCCCAGCTCCAGTAGCCGCCCCAGGCGTCGGCCGCCCACAGGGCGCCGAGCACGGTGGCGATGGTGAAGAAGGCGAAGCCGACCGTGATCGACTTGTACATGACGTCGTCGAGCACCTCGTTGGCCGGCAGCCGCGCGGCGATGCGCTTGCGCCCCAGCAGGATGCCCGCCGCGATCAGCGCCGAGATGCCCGCGTAGACCACCCAGTAGCTGCCGCCGGCTTCCTGCACGCGCTGGCGGAACGCCACCGGCACGAAGCACAGCGCCACGCCCAGCAGCCAGATCGGCGTGAGCTTGTACCAGCGCTTCTCGTCGGCCTGCTCCTTGATGAGGTACGCGAAGGCCACCATGGCCGACAGCGCGAAGGTGCCGTAGCCGATGAAGTTGGCGGGCACGTGCAGCTTCATCCACCAGCTCTGCAGGGCCGGCACCAGCGGCTGGATTTCATGCGCCTCGCGCACGATCGTGTACCAGAGCAGAAAACCGACCGCCGCGCTGACCACCAACATCACGAAGGCGCCGAGCGCGCGCGTGTTGTAGCGCTCCTCGAAGTAGAGGTAGAACGCGGCCGTCAACCAGCAGAACAGCACGAACACTTCGTACAGGTTGCTGACCGGGATGTGGCCGATGTCCGGGCCGAGCTGGTGGCTTTCGTACCAGCGCACCATGGTGCCGATCAGCGCCATCGTCACGGCCGCCCACGCCAGGCGCGAGCCGATCATGTCGAAGGTGTCCGACTGCTTGCCGCCGAAAAAACCGAGCCAATAGAAGATCGTGCTCATGAAGAACAGCACGCTCATCCACAGGATGGCCGACTGGCTCGACAGGAAGTACTTGAGCCAGAACACCGTGTCCGCGCGCGCAGGTCGCCCTGGTACGAGCTGATGGCCAGCAGCGAGGCTGCGGCCACCACGAGGGCCAGCACGCGCAGCGGCCGCCAGAACCAGCCGATGGAAATCATCGCGATCACCGCGGCGGCGAGGATCGGTTTCTCGTAGTAGTCCATCGACCCCGCGTAGCGCGTGAACGCGAACAGGCCGCCCGCCAGCACCAGCGCCGCGAACACCCAGTCGAACAGGTTGCGGCGCGAGAACCAGCTTTCATTGAGCGTGAGGGTCGTGGTGTTCATGGTGTCTCGGGTTCCGTCTTGTTCATGGCGAGCAGCTTGTGCTTGAGATGCTCGAATTCGCGGTCGCTGTCGATGGTCTTGCGATTGACCGAGAACGCCATCGTGGCGGTCGTGGCGTTGTCGGTGGCATGGCCGGTTGCGTTGCCGTCGGGCGTGAGCCACACCCACAGGCGGCGCTCGCGCACGTACAGCATGGCAAAAATCCCGATGATCAGCAACAGGCAGCCCAGGTAGACAACGCTCTTGCCAGGGGCACGCGCCACCTGGAACACGCTGGCCTGCACCTGCGTGAAGTCGGTCATCATCATCGCGACCGGCGCGGGGTAGAAGTGCGCGTCGCTGATGGCCAGCACGGCCTGCGTGAGGTAGGCCTGCGACTTTTCGTCGTTCGGCAGCGCGGCCAGGCCGGCGCCTTCACGGCTCAGGTTGAGCACCTCGAACAGCACGTCGTTCAGGATGCGCACCAGCACGCCGCCGGCGCGCTCGCGCTCGGCCTCGGGCACGTTGACTTCCATGAACTCGGCAATCGCCTGCCAGCCGCCCACCGTGGTGGCGTCGGACTTGGCGCGCTCGCTGCCCGAGAACAGCGCCAGCGCGCGCGTGGCTGACACGCGCAGCTGCTCGGCCATTTCGGGGCGCTTGGGGTCGGTCGCCTTGGCGATGTAGCGCTCGATGGCGCGCGCGCGGGTGTCGGGGTCGCCGAGCGCGGTGCGCATGCGCACGAAGCCGTCCATGGAGCCTTGCTCGTCGGCCGGCACGCGCAGGTAGCGGAACGGGTCTTCGGGTTTCTCGCGCATGCCCAGCAGGAACACCGGCTGGCCGTCGCCGGTGTCGACCGGCACCATGTAGTTCTGGTACTCGCGCGCCTGGCCCGAGGCGTCGCGCAGCTTGTAGCCGATGCTCGGGCCGATGTTGCGCAGCACCTTCGGCTTGTTGACCTTGTTGGCCGCGCCCAGGCGCGATTCGATGTCGTGGCGCAGGTCGACCTTGCGCACGTCGGCGCCGCTGGTCATGGCGCCGGCATCGGCGAAGTTCTCGACGTTGATCACGCGCAGCGCGGCGTACTCGAGCGTGAGCTTGTCCTTGCCGTTGGTGATCTCGGTGCTCGGGCCGCCGATGATGCCTTCCACCTCGAAGGGCTTGGCCGCGGCCGCCATCGGCACCGCCTTGAGCTTCACCTTGGAGCCGCCGTCGTCGAAGCTCGACTGGTAGATCTCCACGCCCTTGTAGCTGGCCGGGTGGTTGACCTCGATGCGCGCGGGCACCTGCTCGCCGGTCTCGCGGTCGTGCAGCACCACTTCGCTGGCGAACAGCTTGGGCATGCCGGTCGAGTAGTAGTCGACGATGAACTTCTTCAGCTCGATGGAAAACGGCAGCTCCTGCAGCAGCACGCCGTCGGCCTGGTTCAGGATGGCCACGCTGCCCTGCCCGCCCTCGGGCACGAGGATGTTGCCGCGAAATGTCGGGTTGCTGGCCGACAGCCGGTGCTCGGGTGCCACGTCGGCGATCATGCCGCCGCCGGTGAACACGCTCTTGCCGTTGAACCAGGTCTGCGCGCGCACCACGAGGTCGCCGTCGAGCAGGCCGCCGATGCACACCAGCACGATGGCGCTGTGCGCCGCGATGTAGCCCAGCTTGTGCGCGCCGCCGGCACGCGCCGCGACCATCCAGCCCGCGCCGGTCGGGCGACTGCCGCCGGCCGTGGCCTCGCGCTGCTGCAGCTTGACCTTCCAGCCGCCGCTCACCAGCAATTGCCCGATGCGGTTGGCCGCGGCTTCGGGCGTTTCGCCCAGGCGCGTTTCGGCGCGCTGGCCGAAGGCCTTCAGGCTCTGCGCGCGGATGTCTTCCTTGAAGGTCTTGAGGTCGACCAGGATGCGCGGCGTGTTGCGCGCGACGCACAGCGAGGTGCTGACCACCAGGAACAGCAGGATCAACATGAACCACCAGGCGCTGTAGACCGCGTCGAGCCCGGCCGCGCGGAACAGCTCGGCCCAGAACGGCCCGAACTGGTTGATGTAGTTGTTGATCGGCTCGTGCTGCTTGAGCACGGTGCCGATGATCGACGCGATGCAGATGACGGTGAGCAGCGCGATCGCGAAGCGCATCGACGAAAACAGCTCCACCGCAGCGCGAAGCATCTGCGGGCCGCGATGAACGCGAAGGCCATGGGTGGAGACGGACATCGGGCGGAGGAAATGAAAGAGAGTGGGGGAAAAACAAAAGGGCGGGCCATCCTTCTGGATGGGCCCGCCCTTTGTTTGGGGTTGTTATCGGCGGTTAGTTCACGCTCGTCGCGCGTGATAGCCCGGGGTCGTCAGCGCAGACCGGCGATGTAGTCGGCCACGGCCTTGATTTCGCGGTCGTTCAGCTTGGCGGCGACACCGGTCATGGGTGCGCTGTTCAGGCGCACGTTGTCGCGGAAGGCCGTGAGCTGGGCCACGGTGTACTCCGAATTCTGGCCGCCCAGGCGCGGGTACTGGGCCGGAAGGCCGGCGCCGTTCGGGCTGTGGCAGCCGGCGCAGGCCGGGATCTGGCGGTCGCCGATGCCGCCGCGGTAGATCTTCTCGCCCAGCGCGACGGTGTCCTTGTCCTTGGAGAAGCCCGGCTTGACCTTCTTCGAACCGACGAACCAGGCGATGTTGCGCATGTCTTCCTCGGACAGCGCGGAAGCCAGCGGCTTCATGATCGCGCTCTTGCGCTTGCCGGACTTGAAGTCCTGCAGCTGCTTGAGGATGTATTCGGGATGCTGCTGCGCCAGCTTCGGATTCGCCGCAATGGCGGAGTTGCCGTCGGCGTTGTGGCACGACGCGCAGCTCTGGCTGTTGGCCGGCGTCGCGTTGAACACCGTATCGCCCTTGGCAGGGTCGGGCTTCGCGGGTTTGGCAGGCGCCGCGGACGCCTCTGCCTTGGCAGCCGCGTGTTCATCGGCTGCAAAACTCACGCTGGATGCGAGGCCCACGAGGGCTGCAAGCAGAATATTGGCAAACAACTTCATATCGGGGGCTTCGAATTTATTGGCGCAAAACCTCACGATTCTACAATGTGGGTCTAGTTTCGAAAGTCCGTAGATGCCCTCCCCGCGCGCCAAGCCCGCTGCCTATCCTCCCCGCGCGCGCCCGCCGCGGACCCCCAGGTCGCCGAACGCGAACGCGTGGCACTGGGCTGGTTGCACACCGCCCACTTCCTGACCAGCGCTCCGCAGCTGGAACACCTGCCCCCCGTCGACCTGCCCGAGATCGCCTTCGTCGGCCGCTCGAACGCAGGCAAATCGACCGCCATCAACACCCTGACGCAGCAGACGCGCCTGGCTTTCGCCTCCAAGACGCCGGGCCGCACGCAGCACATCAACCTGTTCGGCATCGGCAAGCAGAAGGTCGACGACGCAGTGCTGGCCGACCTGCCCGGCTACGGCTACGCCGCCGTGCCCAAGGAAGCCAAGCTGCGCTGGCAGCGCGTGATGGGCAACTACCTCATGACGCGCGAAAGCCTGCGCGGGGTGGTGCTGATGTGCGATCCGCGCCACGGCCTGACCGAGCTCGACGAGATCCTGCTCGACGTGATCCGCCCGCGCGTGGAGCAGGGCCTGAAATTCCTGGTGCTGCTGACCAAGTCCGACAAGCTCACGCGCACCGAAGCCGCCAAGGTGCTGTCGATTACGCGACTGAATGCCGGCGGCGGCGAGGTGAAACTGTTCTCCGCCCTGAAGAAGCAGGGCGTCGGCGAGGCGGCCGAGCTGCTGTGGCGCTGGGTGCATCCGGAAGGCGCCGCGGCTCCTGCCGACCCGACGGAGCCGCCCGAACAGGTCTGAGAGCCCTCCATCAGGCTGCAGAGGCTGTCCAGCGTGCGTAGTTCACTATCAAAACAATAGCGACAGTCAACCCAAGGAGACAACGAGCATGATCGAGACCTTCCAACGCAGCCTGCCCAACGGCACCACCCTGAGCTGCCGCGCCGCCGGCAAGCCGGGCCAGCCGCTGATGGTGTTCCTCCACGGCTTCCCCGAGGCCGCGTTCATCTGGGACGACCTGCTCGACTACTTCTCGGACCCCGCCCACGGCGGCTACCGCTGCGTGGCACCCAACCTGCGCGGCTTCGAGAAGTCGAGCGCGCCGACCGACGTGGCGGCCTACAAGCCGCACCTGCTGATCCAGGACATCCAGCAGCTCGTGGCCACCGAAAGCGCCGACGGCACCATGGCCGCGCTGGTCGCGCACGACTGGGGCGGCGCCTTCGGCTGGGGCTATGCCAACGCGTTCCCGGCGCAGGTCGGCAAGCTGGTCATCATCAATTCGCCGCACCCCGGCACCTTCACGCGCGAGCTGCGCAACAGCGCGGCGCAGCAGCAGGCCAGCGCGTACATGCATTTCCTTGCGCGGCCCGATGCCGAGGCCCTGCTCGCGGCCGACGACTTCAAGCGCATGTGGCCCTTCTTCACGCTGATGAAGGCCGGCCCGGACGGCTTCGGCTGGCTGACCGAAGAAGTGAAGCAGCAGTACCGCGACGTGTGGGGCGCGGGCCTCACCGGCGCCTGCAATCTTTACCGCGTGACGCCGATGAAGCCGCCGCTGCCCGGCCAGCCCATCGACAGCATTCCCGTGCTGCCGCGCGAGCGGCTCACGGTCGACGTGCCGACCTTCGTGTTCTGGGCGCTCGACGACGCGGCGCTGCTGCCCGGCCTGCTCGAAGGCCTCGAAGACTACGTGCCGAAGCTCGAGGTCAAGAAGGTGCCCAACGCAACCCACTGGATCGTTCACGAGCAGCCGCAGCTGGTCGCCCGCGAGATCGAGGGCTTCCTGCAGCGCGCTCAGTAAATGGGCGGCTCGCCTTCGGGGCGGGTCTTGAAGCGCCGGTGCACCCAGTAGTACTGGGACGGCATCGTGTCGATGTAGCCCTTCAGGCGCTCGTTCATGAGCGCCGTGTCGGCTTCGACGTCGTCGGTGGGAAAGTTCTGCCACTGCGGCAGCACCTGGATCTCGTAGCCGCCCGGCGTGAGCTTGGAGACCACCGGCACCACCTTGGCCTTGCCCAGCCGCGCGAAGCGCGAGAGCGAAGGCACGGTGGCCGCCTGCACGCCGTAGAACGGCACGAAGATGGTCTGGTCGCGGCCGAAGTCCATGTCGGGCAGCAGGTACAGCAGGCCGCCTTTGCGCAGGCCCTGCAGCACCGGCTTGATGCCGTCCACCCGGTTGAGCGCCGCCACGTCGCCGAAGCGCGTGCGGCCTTCGCGGATCCAGGCATCGACCATCGGGTCGCGCTGGGTCGTGTAGATGGTGGCCGAGGGGCGCGCCGTGTGCATGGTCAGCGCGGTGGCCGCGGCGTCCAGGCCGTAGAAGTGCGGCGCGAACAGGATCATCGGCGCGTCGCCCTCGGCGATCTCGCGGATTTCAGGCGCGGCGCCCACCACCTTGAGCCGGCTCGCCACCACTTTCTCGGGCGCGTGCCAGAGCCAGCCGCGGTCGAGCCACGACTGCGCGACGAAGACGAAGGTCTCGCGCGCGATGGCACGGCGCTCGGCCTCGGACTTCTCGGGAAAGCAGACGGCCAGGTTGGTGTCGACCACGCGCCGGCGCGGCACGGCGACGGTGTGCAGGATGCGGCCCAGGAACTTGCCGAAACCGCGCACCAGCGGCAGCGGCAGCGGCGCGATCGCGCGCATGAAGCCGATGCCGAGTCGGGAACCGAAGCTCATGCGGCCTCCCCAGCGGCGGCCACCACGCGCTCGGCGCGCGGTTCCTTGTAGCGGGCGTAGTCCCACACGTACTGGCCCGGCAGGCTGTGGATCAGCCGGCCGATGCCGTCGTTCATGGCGGCGGCGGCGTCCTCGATGGAAGCCGACGGGTCGGTCAGCGCGGTGCCGACGATGGGCTCGAAACGGATCACGTAGCCGGCGCCCTTGGGCAAGCGCTCGCAGACGCTCAGGAAGCAGGCCGCGCCGGTTTGTTGCGCGAGACGGGGAAGCAAGGTCATGGTGTAGGCGGGGCGGCCGAGGAAAGGCGCCCAGACGCCCTGCCCCAGCGGTGGCACCTGGTCGGGCAGGATGCCGGTGTAGCCGCCGCCGCGCAGCGTGCGGATCAGGCCGCGCACGCCGCTGTTGTTGGTCGGCAATGTCTGCAGGCCGGGCCGGTCGCGCGAACCCGCGGCGATCAGGTCGGCCATCCATTTCTTGCGGGCCGGGCGGAACAGCGCGGTGATCGGCCCGTAGGAGGCCAGGAAGCGCTCGCCGATGGCCTGGCCGCACATTTCCCAGCTGCCCAGGTGCGGCGCGACCAGGATCACGCCTTTTTTGGCCTGCATGGCGGCCTCGAAGGCCTCGACGCCTTCCCAGCGCACCACGCGGTCCAGCACGGTCTGGCCATGGGGGCGCAGCCACAGCCAGGGCAGCTCGGAGGCCATCTTGCCGGCGGCGGCAATGGCCGGGCGGTATTGATCGGGGGCGAAACCCGCGCTTTCGGCATTGGCCTTGAAGCGGCGGCGATAGCCCGGCGCGCTCCACCAGACCAGCCAGCCCAGCAACGCGCCGAGCCGATGCATCAACGGCATCGGCAAGCGGGCAAGCAGGCGAAACAGGGTGATCATTGAAGAAAACGGGAGGGGGTCAAAAAGCGGACGCGCGCGCATGGTATTGCGCGGCTCGAATAGAATGCAAATTGTCGCCGAGTTACGGAACAACTTGCAGGGCGACAAACACAAGCGCGAAAGCGATTGTGCCCCGCCGATTCATCGGCATCTGCTAAAGCGTTCGCCAGGGCTCCGCAGAGTTGGCAACGCGCCAAGTCACATCAAGGAGTTTTGTACAAATGGCGAACGATTTCCTCTTCACTTCCGAATCCGTCTCCGAAGGCCACCCCGACAAGGTCGCCGACCAGATCTCCGACGCGATCCTGGACGCGATCTTCGAGCAGGACCCGCGCAGCCGCGTGGCCGCCGAGACGCTGACCAACACCGGCCTCGTGGTGCTCGCCGGTGAAATCACCACCAACGCGCACGTCGACTACATCCAGGTCGCGCGCGACACCATCAAGCGCATCGGCTACGACAACACCGACTACGGCATCGACTACAAGGGTTGCGCCGTGATGGTCTGCTACGACAAGCAGTCCAACGACATCGCCCAGGGCGTGGACCACGCCTCCGACGACCACCTGAACACCGGCGCCGGCGACCAGGGCCTGATGTTCGGCTACGCCTGCGACGAGACGCCCGAGCTGATGCCCGCGCCCATCTACTACGCGCACCGCCTCGTCGAGCGCCAGGCCCAGCTGCGCAAGGACGGCCGCCTGCCCTTCCTGCGTCCCGACGCCAAGAGCCAGGTCACGATGCGCTACGTGGACGGCAAGCCGCACAGCATCGACACCGTGGTGCTCTCGACCCAGCACAGCCCCGACCAGAGCGAAACCTCGACCAAGATGAAGGCCTCGTTCAACGAAGCCATCATCGAGGAGATCATCAAGCCCGTGCTGCCGAAGGAATGGCTCAAGGACACGCGCTACCTGATCAACCCGACCGGCCGCTTCGTCATCGGCGGCCCGCAGGGCGACTGCGGCCTGACCGGCCGCAAGATCATCGTCGACACCTACGGCGGCGCCTGCCCGCACGGCGGCGGCGCGTTCTCGGGCAAGGACCCCTCGAAGGTCGACCGCTCGGCCGCCTACGCCGCGCGCTACGTGGCCAAGAACATCGTGGCCGCCGGCATCGCGCGCCAGTGCCAGATCCAGGTCGCCTACGCGATCGGCGTGGCCGAGCCGATGAACATCACGGTCTACACCGAAGGCACCGGCGTGATCTCCGACGAGAAGATCGCCGCCCTGGTGCGCGAGCACTTCGACCTGCGTCCGAAGGGCATCATCCAGATGCTCGACCTGCTGCGCCCGATCTACCAGAAGACCGCCGCCTACGGCCACTTCGGCCGCGAAGAGCCCGAGTTCACCTGGGAAGCGACCAACCAGGCCGCCGCCCTGCGCGCAGCCGCCGGCCTGTAAGGCCTACCCCGCGTTGTCCGCCGGCCCCGGCCCGGCCACCGGCGGAAAACGCACCGTGACCAGCAGCCCGCTCGCCTCGCGCGGGTTGGCTGCCAGGTCCACGTTCGCATCGAGGCCCGCGCGATCTCGCGCACGATGGCCAGACCCAGGCCCGTTCCCTCGGTGTCCTGGGCCACGCGATAGAAGCGCTCGAAGACACGCTCGCGCGCCTCGGCCGCAATGCCGGGGCCGTTGTCTTCCACGGTCAGCACGACCGCCCCTTGCGCCTTGCGCACCCCCACCGTCACGCGACCGCCTTCCTGCGTGTAGCGCAGCGCGTTGTCCAGCAGGTTCGTCGCGAGCGCGTCGAGCAGCGCGGGCTGTGCGCGCACCATGGCGCCCTCGGGCCCTGCTTCCGACTCCAGCCCCAGGTCGATGCCGCGCCGGTCCGCCAGCGCCGCGAGTTGCTCGACGCAACGCAGCGCCACCCCGGCCAGGTCGACCGGCTCCTGCCCCGTGTGCGCATCGCCATGCTCGGCCTGCGCCAGCAGCAGCAGCTTGTTCGTCACGTCGACCAGGCGCCGGTTGCTGGTCTGCATCGCCTGCCACATGGCGTCCATGTCGGCGCGGCGCGTGTCCCATTCGCCGCGGTGTTGCCGCGTGTAGCGCGCGAACTCGATCTGCGAAGCCTGCATGGCCAGCGGCGTGCGCAGCTGGTGCGCCGCGTCGGCAATGAAGCGGCGCTGCGCCTCGGAGTGCGCCTTCAGTTGCCCCACGAAGCGGTTGATGGTGTCGGCCACCGGCCGCAGCTCGGTATGCAGCGCGCCCGGGTCCACCACCAGGTCCAGGTGCAGCGGGTCGCGTTGCGCCAGCTGCTGGCTCAGCCGCACGATGGGCCGCAGCTCCAGCGTCAGCGCCGCCACGGCCAGCGCAATGGCCAGCACCAGCGCGATCAGCAGGTATTGCATCGACGGCCACCACAGCGTGCGCAGCATGTGGTCGCGGCTGCCTTCGGTCTTGCCCACGGCGATGGTGATGTCGCGCGCGCCACCGACTTCATACATCGAGCGCGTGGTGACGACGGCCCGCAGCGGCACGCCGGCAAAGTGCGTGTCGTACCACTGCGCGCGGTCCACGCCTTCGGGCTTGCGCACGGCTGGCAGCGGAAAGTCCGCCGAGCCGGCCAACACCTCGCCGTTGGAGCCCGTCACGCTGAGGAACACGCGGTCGCGCTCGGGCGACACGAACAGGCTCAGCGCGGAAGGCGGCACGCTGGCCTGCACGTCGTCGCCTTCCCAGATCAAGCGGTCGGACAACACCTTGGCGGACGACAGCAGGTCGTGGTCCTGAACGTAGTCGGCCACTTCGGCCGCGTTGCGCCAGTTGAGGTAGCCGCAGATCGCCACGAACACCGACAGCGGCAACAGCAGCCACAGCGCGAGGCGCAGGCGGAGGCTGGCGCGCTTCATCGCCCGCGACCTAGTCTTCCTGGCGCGTGCGCAGCAGGTAGCCCACGCCGCGCAGCGTGATGATCGTCGCCTGGCTCGCCTCGAGCTTCTTGCGCAGGCGGTGGATGTAGATGTCGACCGCGTCCGCGCTGGGCTCGTCGTCCAGTCCAAAGATCGCGTCGATCAACGCCTGCTTGGACACCGTGCTGCCCGCCTTCAGCATCAACGTCTCCAGCAACGTGCGCTCGCGCGGCGGCAACGCCAGCTCTTCACCGGCCAGCGTGAACTGCCGCGTGCGCAGGTCGTAGCGCAAGTCGCCGCAGGCAATGTCGTTGGCCTTGCCCGGCATCTGCCGGCGCACCAGCACCTTGATGCGCGCCACCAGCTCGCGGATCTCGAAGGGCTTCACCAGGTAGTCGTCCGCGCCGATCTCCAGGCACAGCACCTTCTGGTCGAGCGACGCCGTGGCCGTGAGGATGATCACCGGCACCGTGTCGCCGCGCTCGCGCAGCCGGCGCAGCACCGCCTTGCCCGACAGCTGCGGAATGTTCAGGTCCAGCAGCACCACGTCGTAGGCCGTCTGCGTCAGCAGGCGGTCGGCCGCGTCGCCGTTGTCCACGTGGTCGACCACGAAGTCCTGCTCGCGCAGCAGGCTGGAGAGCCAGTGCGCGAGTTGCGGGTTGTCTTCGATGAGCAGCAGCTTCATGGGGTCGGGGGTGGTGGCCGTGGATTCTAGGAAGCATCGACCGCCCCTAGGGATAACCATGACAAATCATGCGGGCCGCCGAAAGCTGGCCGAAAGACGCCGCTTCCTAGACTGGCCCCGTCCCGCGGCAGATCGGCAGATATGCGCGGACTTCCAATTCAATTCCAACACGGAGAGACACACCATGTCCGCTACCCGCCGCACCCTGCTGGCCGCCGCCCTGTGCACCGCCTTCGCCGCCGCCGCGCCGCTCGCGCAGGCCGCCGATGCGCCCATCACCATCATGGTGGGCGGCATCAACAAGATCATCTACCTGCCGGCCAAGCTCACCGAGGCGCTGGGCTACTTCAAGGACGAAGGCCTGAACGTCGAGCTGCAATCGCAACCGGCCGGCGTGGACGCCGAGAACCAGCTGATCGCCGGCGCCGTGCAAGGCGTGGTGGGCTTCTACGACCACACCATCGACCTGCAGAGCAAGGGCAAGGAGATCCAGGCCATCGCCGTGTTCTGCAAGGTGCCGGGCGAGGTGGAACTGGTGTCGACCAAGGCCGCGGCCGCCGGCTTCAAGAGCATGGCCGACGCCAAGGGCGGCAAGACGCTGGGCGTGACGGGCCTGGGCTCGTCCACCGACTTCCTCACGCGCTACCTGGCCGACCGCGCCGGCGTGGCCTCCAAGGACTACTCGCTGCTGCCCGTGGGCGCCGGCAACACCTTCATCGCGGCCATGAAGCAGGACCGCATCCAGGCCGGCATGACCACCGAGCCCACCGTGTCGCAGATGCTCAAGACCGGCGACGCCAAGGTGCTGGTCGACCTGCGCACCGAGCCCGACACCATCAAGGCGCTGGGCGGCCTGTACCCCGCGGCCAGCCTGTACGTGCAGAACACCTGGGCCGAGTCGCACAAGGCCGAGGCCACCAAGCTGGCCCACGCCTTCGCGCGCACCATGGAATACATCCACACCCACAGCGCCGAGGAAATCGCCGAGAAGGTGCCGCGCGACTACTACGGCAGCGACAAGGCGCTGTACGTCGAGGCGCTGAAGGCGTCGCTGCCGATGTTCACCACCGACGCGAAGATGCCCGCCGGCGGCCCCGAGACCGTGCTGAAGGTGCTGGCCACCTACAAGCCGCTGGTGAAGAGCAAGAACATCGACCTGTCCAAGACCTACACCAACGCCTACCTGGCAGCGGCGGCGAAGTGACCACCACCATGCGCAACGGAACACCCCCCGGCAGCGGCAGCGCCGTGACCTCGGCCATCGACTTCAACGACGTCTCGCTGCGCTTCATCTCGCAGGACGGCAACGCCACCGTGGCGCTGCGCAACTTCAGCATGTCGGTGGCGCGCGGCGAGTTCGTCGCCATCGTCGGTCCCACGGGCTGCGGCAAGTCGACCACGCTGAACATGATCACCGGCTTGCTCAAGCCCACCGTGGGCGACGTGAAGGTCATGGGCCAGCCCGTGAACGGCGTCGACCCGCGCATCGGCTTCGTGTTCCAGGCCGACGCGGTGTTTCCGTGGCGCAGCGTGGAAGACAACGTGGCCGCCGGCCCGGTGTTCCGCGGCAAGCCGAAGAAAGAGGCGATGGAGCTCGCGCAGGAGTGGATCCACCGCGTGGGCCTGTCGAAGTTCGGCAAGCACTACCCGCACCAGCTCTCGGGCGGCATGCGCAAGCGCGTGGCGCTGGCGCAGACCTTCATCAACAACCCCGAGATCCTGCTGATGGACGAGCCCTTCTCGGCGCTGGACATGCAGACGCGCACGCTGATGCAGGACGAGCTGCTGCAGCTGTGGTCGGGCAACGGCGGCAGCGTGGTGTTCGTCACGCACGACCTGGAAGAAGCGATTGCGCTGGCCGACCGCGTGTTCGTGCTGTCGGCGCGCCCCGCCACGCTCAAGCGCGTGTACGAGATCGACCTGCCGCGCCCGCGCGTGATGTCCGAGGTGCGCTACGACAAGCAGTTCATCGAACTGTCGAAGCACATCTGGGACGACCTGCGCGAAGAAGTGGTGATCCAGTGATGAGCAGCACCGCAACGACGACAACGAACACGGCCACGAGAACCATGACGCCCTCCACCACCACCCCCACGGCAGCCGTGCTGCCCTCGTCGCTCAGCGACGCCGCGCTCGCGCGCGAATCCGAGGTCGCGCAGGCGGCCATTCGCGGCCGCCGCCGCATGATCATCGCGCTGCGGCTGATCGTGCTGGTGGTCGCGCTCGGCGGCTGGGAAATCGCGGCGCGCCTGAAGTGGATCGACCCGTTCTTCTATTCGATGCCCTCGATGATCTACGACCAGCTGGTGGAGTGGATGCGCGACGGCACCTCGCAGGGCTCGCTGTGGATGCAGGTCGCGGTGACGCTGGAGGAAACGGTGATCGGCTTCCTGATCGGCTCGATCGCCGGCGTGCTGTGCGGCATCATCCTGGGCCGCAACAAGCTGCTGTCGGATGTGTTCAGCCTGTACATCCAGATCGCCAACTCGATCCCGCGCGTGGTGCTGGGCTCGATCTTCGTGATCGCGCTGGGCCTGGGCATGGCCTCGAAGGTGGCGCTGGCGGTGGTCATGGTGTTCTTCGTGGTCTTCGGCAACGCGTTCCAGGGCGTGCGGGAGGCCGACAAGTACATGATCGCGAACGCACAGATCCTGGGCGCTTCGCCGCGGCAGGTGACGATGTCGGTGGTGATTCCGTCGGCAATGTCGTGGATCCTGGCCAGCCTGCACGTGAGCTTCGGCTTCGCGCTGGTCGGTGCGGTGGTGGGCGAGTTCCTCGGCGCCAAGGAAGGCATCGGCCTGCTGATCTCGACGGCCCAAGGCGCCTTCAACGCCAGCGGCGTGTTCGCGGCAATGATCGTCCTGGCTGTCGTGGCGCTGGCTGCCGACTTCCTGTTGAGCTCGCTGGAGAAGCGGTTGCTGAAGTGGCGGCCTGCCGCGTTCTGACATCGACTCTGCGCAATACAAGACGGCGGGCATTTTGCTCGCCGTTTTGCTTTTGGGGAGTGCGTTCGGGGCGCATGCACAGGACAGCGTCGGCGTGGGCGCACCTCAGAACCGGTAAGCCCCACTCACCCCCGCAGTCCAGTTCCGCCCCGGCGCCGGCTCGTAGTAACGGCCATTGCCTTCGTTGACGATGACCGACCCCACATAGCGCCGGTCGAACAGGTTGTCGATGCGCGCGAAAGCGTTGAACTCCCAACGCTCCCACTTCTTCAGATAGCCGGCATAGATCGCCGCGACCGCATAGCCCGAGGCCGTCGCCGTGTTGACGTCGTTGGCCTGGATGCGGCCCAGCGCGCGCATCTCGACACCGGTGCGCCAGCCTTCGGGCGGCACCCAACCCAGCGACGCGAACAGCGACTGCCGTGCTATGCCCGGAATGCGGTTGCCCGCGGCCACGGTGTTCGCGGCTGCGCAGGGCGACGGGGAACAGAAGGCGTCGCGGTAGGTCGCGTCCAGCCATGTGTAGGCCACTTGCGTGCGCCAATGGTTGGCCGTCTCGTGCTGCCAGCCCAGCTCGAAGCCGTTGCGCTTCGTTCGGCCGGCGTTCTGGAAGGTGGCGCGGCCGCCCACGTTGGTGTCGGTCACGATCTCGTCGCGCGTGCGGGTCTGGAACAGCGCCGCCGTCAGCAGGCCGCCCGCGAGCCGTGCCTTGGCGCCGACTTCGACGCTGTCGTTCACCGACGGCCGCAACGCGAAGTTCAGGCCGCTGGCGCCGTTCGCGCGGTACGACAGCTCGTTGAGGGTCGGCGTCTCGAAACCGCGGCCGACGGAGCCGTACAGCGCGAGGTCCGGCGTGGCCTGGTAGCGCAGGGAAGCCACGGGCAAAGTCCTGCTGTAGCGCGCGCTGCCGCTGTCATCGCGGTTGGCGCCGATGATGTAGCGGTCCTGCGAATCGAAGTGAACGCTGCTGCGGCGCACGCCGGCTTCGAGGGTCCATCGGTCGGCGAAGCGCCAGCTGGCCTGCGCGTAGGGGTCGAGGTTCCAGACCGTGTTGAGTTCGTTGCGGCGCAGGCGACCCTGCACGCCGAGGATCGGGTTGGCGACCGGCCCCAGATAGTTCTCGTAGCCGCGCCGCTTTTCGCGCAGGTTGTCGTAGCCCAGGCCCGCGACCACGTCGAGCGGGCGGTCGGCCAGTTGCAGCGCGGCGGTCCAGCGCAGGTCGAGGCCGCTGTACTGCCGCTTCAGGTCGATCACGCCGCCGGCATGCAGCGGGTTGAGCTGCGCCGAGGGCGGAATCGACTGGTACTGCGTGGTCGTGCGCTCGCCGCCGTAGATCATGAGCCGCAGGCCCTGCGTGGCGTCGATGCGCCGCTCGTAGATCAGGCCCGCCTGTGTCTGCGCGACGGTCTTGCGCGTGTCGTACTGGGTGGCGAGCGGCGCGTTGCGCGGAGCCAGCCTGTACTGGTCGGCGGTGAGGCCGAGCGGGTCTTGTGCATCGATGCGCACACTGTTCATGATGAGCGTGAGCTTGTCGCCGTTGTCCAGCGCAATGCCCAGCTTGCCGTTGGCGATGTCGCGCTGCGCGGCGCTGTGCTCGCGCCAGCCGTCGGTGTGGAAGCGGCTGGCGTCCAGCAAATAGTCGACCGCGCCCTGCGCGCCGCTCAGTTGCAGCGACTGCCGCCACGTGCCGAAGCTGCCGCCCGCGAGCGAATACGACAGCTTTGGCGCCCCCTCGCCCGAGGCGGTGAAGGCCTGCACCACGCCGCCCGAGGAATTGCCGTAGAGCGCGGAGAACGGGCCGCGCAAGACCTCGACGCGGTCGAGCGAACCGATGTCGATGTTCGAGGTCTGGCCCTGCCCGTCGGGCAAGGTCGCGGGAATGCCGTCGACGTACAGCCGCACGCCGCGCACGCCGAAGGTGGAGCGCGCGCCGAAGCCGCGAATGGAAAGCTGCAGGTCCTGCGCGTAGTTGAGCCGGTTCTGCACCTGCAGCCCCGGCACGGCGCCCAGGCCTTCGGAGAGATTGACCTGCAGGCGGCTGTCGCGCATTTCGTTGCCGTCGACCCGGTCGACCGAGCCGGGCACGTTGAACGGCGCAACCTCGCCGCGCGGCGTGGAGACCGTGATCTCGCGCAGCGCGCCGGGCGCGTCCGCAGCCTGCGCCTGGGCAGGCAGCGGGGCATGAAGCAGCAGGCAGGCGATGGCGGCGGCAGCAACGGGCGAGAGTTTCATCCCGCCCATTCTGCGGTGCGCCGTGCGCCCGCGGCCTCAGGCTTTCACCGGGGGCAGCGCCAGCGAACCGCCTCGGTTGTCCACCGGGGTGTCGGCCTGGATGTACGAGCCGTTGTTCTGTCCGCCCGCCCGCCGGTGGTCAGCGGGCCGGGCGTCCTAGCGGGCGGGAGACCGTCGCCAGCCGAACCAGACACATACGACAACCGGGATGCCCAGCGCGATCCACGCGACGATGTCGCCGAAGCCGCCGTCGCTGAAGAGCGCGGAGATCAGGCCCAGGGTGGTGAGCAGGCCGAGCGCGATCGGCCAGCTCCACATGCGCCAGAAGCCGTGCGGATGTTTCATGCCTGAGCTTTCATGGCCGCCGCCTGGGCGGCGGCCGGTGCGGCGGGCACCGTCTTGCCGCGCTTGAGCCACAGGTACAGCCCGCTGCCCAGCACGATGATGGTTGCGATGTCGAGCAGCGCCCACAGGATCTGCATCGGCATGCCGCCGTAGTCGCCGAAGTGCAGCGGCTGCGACAGCAGCAGCGCCGTGAGGTACCAGGGCAGCCTGGGCGACGCCGTGACTTCGGCGGTCTTGGCGTCGACCAGCACCGGCTGGAACAGCTTGGAGCTGAAGGGCTCGTTGCCGCGCATGAAGAAGGTGTTGTGGTGCGGGCTGGAGAACGAGGTGCCCGGGAACGCGATGAACGACAGCTTCATGCCGGGCGCATGCTGCAACGCCGCGTCCATCGAGCGCTGCACCGAGCCCCGCTGCGACACCGCCACCACGGGCTCG
Source organism: Variovorax sp. E3 (assembly GCF_016082275.1). Taxonomy (GTDB): domain Bacteria; phylum Pseudomonadota; class Gammaproteobacteria; order Burkholderiales; family Burkholderiaceae_C; genus Variovorax. Next base: position 40,570 of record NZ_MOWM01000008.1, on the reverse strand, counting down.
TTCTTGTAGGGCGCGAGCAGCGCGCTGAGCTGGTCGTACTGCCAGTACTTGATGAGCAGGTCGGCCCACGTGTTGATCATGCCGGTGGAGCCCACCACGAACAGCCACACCAGCGTGACCACGCCCAGCAGGTTGTGCAGGTCGAGCCACTTCAGGCGCGGGCGCTTGTCGCGCCGCACCGTGCCGAAGTCGAGCTTGCGCATGAACGGCGAATACAGCACCACGCCCGAGACGATGGCCACCAGCAGCAGCAGCCCCATGAAGCCGAGGAACAGCTTGCCCGGCAGGCCCGCGAACAGGTCGACGTGCAGCTTGAACATGACGTACATGAAGCCCTCGTCGAACCTGGCTGCGCCAGCACCTCGCCCGTGCGCGCGTCGACCGCGACCGACTTGAAGTCGTCCGTGGGCGCCGGCGTGGGCGTGAGCGTGACGAACCACAGGCCGTCGTCGTCCTCGGGCTGCGAGGCGAACTGCACCACGCGGTCGGGATGCTTGGCCTTGGCGATGTCGAGCACGCGGTCCAGGCTGATGCGCGGCGTGTGGGCCGGCATCTTGGGCGCCTCGACCTCGGTGCCCAGCAGGTGGCCGATCTCGTGGTGGAAGATCAGCGGCAGCCCCGTGATGCACAGCAGCAGCATGAACACCGTGCACACCAGGCTGCTCCACTTGTGCACCCAGGCCCAGGTCTTGATCTTTCGGCTGTTCATGTCGTGGGGGCTGTCATTGAAGGGTGGGTTCCAGAAATCAGAAGCGGTAGGTCGCGCTGGCCACGATGTTGCGGCGCGAACCGTACCAGCAGTCCCCGCGCGACAGGCAGGTCGAGAAATACACCTTGTCCGTCACGTTGTTGATGTTGAGCGCATAGCGCCACTGCGCGGTCTCGTAGGCGAACACCAGGTCGGCCAGGGCCACGCCCGGAATGCGCGGACCCACGCCCGACTGCATGTCGCGGAACGAGCTCATCATGCGCAGGCCGGCGCCGGCCGAGAAGCCGTTCACGCCGCCCACCGAGAACCGGTACTTGGCCCACACGCTGGCCTGGTGCTTGGGCAGACCTTCGATCAGCGCATCGGCGTCGGTGTAGTTGTAGTGGGCGATGACGTCCAGGTTGGGGCCGATGGAGCCCTTGGCCTCCAGCTCCACGCCGCGGGTCTTGGTCTGGCCGAGCTGCGTGAACACCTTGGGCTGCGGCTCGACGATCTGGTTCTTCTCGCGCAGGTCGTACACGGCGGCGCTGAAGGCCACGGCGCGGTCCTTGGGCTCGTACTTCACGCCCGCTTCCCACTGCTCGCCGCGCAGCGGCGTGAAGATGCGGCCTTCGCGCGCGGACTGCGGCGTGAACGACTCGCTGTAGCTGATGTAGGGCGACCAGCCCGAGGGCGACGCGTACATCAGGCCGAAGCGCTTGGTGGTGGCGCTGCTCTTCTGGTCGTCGCTGCCTTCGGCGCTGGCCACGGCCTTGTCGTGGCGCAGGCCGGCCACGAAGATCCAGTTGTCCAGCTTGACCTGGTCCTGCAGGTACAGGCCGTCCTGGCGCTGGCGGGTGCGCGGACGCGCGGTGCGCTCGGGCGCGTCGAGGTGGCCGTAGACGGGCGCGTACACGTCGATGGTGTCGAAGGTGGTGCCGCCCCACACGCTCTCGCGCTGGCGCGAGAAATCGGCGCCCACCAGCAGCGTGTGCTTCAGCGCGCCGGTCTGGAAGTGGCCCTCGACGTGGTTGTCGACCGTCTGCGTGCGGTTGCGGGTCAGCGTGCTGTCGTAGTAGCGGGCGAGCACGCGCTTGAAGATCGGATCTGTGGACCAGCTGTCGAACCCCGAGAACGCGCCGCCGTAGTGGTAGCGGTTGTCGTTTTCGTTGCGCGCGTAGCGGAAGTTCTGCCGGAAGGTCCAGTTGTCGTCGAACTTGTGTTCGAACTGCCAGCCGAAGGTCTTGCGCTCGCTGTCGTAGAAGTCGCCCGGCTCGCCGATGAAGCGGCTGCTCGGCAGGCGCCCGTTGGGGTTGGGCAGCAAGGTGCCTTCCCACGGCAGGAACTGCGAGCTGCTGCCGCTCTTGTCCTTCTGCCACAGGCCTTGCAGCGTGAGCGAGGTCATGGCGTTGGGCCGCCAGCTGAGCGAGGGCGCGATCACGCTGCGGTCGTCGGGCACGTGGTCGACCTGCGTGTCCGACTTGCGCTGCAGCGCGATCAGCCGGTACGACAGCGTGCCCTCGGCGTTGAGCGGGCCGGTCAGGTCGGCCTGGATCTGCTTGCGGCCGAAGCTGCCGAACTGCACGCCCACCTCGCGCTGCGCTTCCTGCAGCGGCCGCTTGCTGACCATGTTGACCACGCCGGCGGCCGTGCCCGCGCCGAACAGCATGCCCGAAGGGCCGCGCAGCACTTCGAGCCGCTCCAGCGTGTAGGGCTCGGTGCGCGTGGTGCTGGTGTAGTAGCCGTAGGACTGGCGCAGGCCGTCCAGGTACACGTCGGGGCTGGCGCCGCGCACGCGCACGGAGTCGGTCCGCGAGTCGAGGCCGTAGGCGTCGGAGCGCACGCCGGCGGCGTAGTTGAGCGCGTCCTGCAGGTTGGTGGCACCCTGGTCGACGATCTGGTCGCGCGTGACCACGGTCACGGACTGGGGCGTTTCGGACAACGGGGTGTCGGTCTTGGTGGCGGTGACCGCATTCTTCGCGCGATAGCCGATGACCGGCGTCTTCGCTGTCTCGGCTTCGGCATTGGCGTCCACCCGCACTTCCGGCAGGGAACCTGCATTCACCGACTGGGCCAGCACCTGCTGCTGCATGTAGATCGCCAGGCACCCCACCAGCACCGATGCGGCCTTGCGCCGCGCCACCGAACTCACCATTGCTGCTCCACTCCAAAAGATAATTAAGAATGATTCGCATTTTACAGTTCACAAAGTCGCGATTCGGCCAATTTCCGAGGGGTGCGCAGGGCGTTGCGTTGTGAAATTGCGTCTACGAAAAAGGGGCTGAAAGGCTACGATCCCGCCCGCACGCATTTCCTCCTCTCGCGTCGGTCGACCCCATGCCCAAGCTCATTGCCTTTCTGTTTTCCGCGCTGCGCGGCCCGGCGCTGTGGCTGGTGGCCCTGGCATTGACCGGTTGCGCCGGCCTGCCTCCCCGCGCACCGGAAGCGCCGGTAACGGCCATCGCCGCCTCGCAGGCCACCGAACTCGGCCGCGCCGCCACGAGCCTGAACACCCCGCCCGACGGCCTGACCAGCATGCGCCCGCTGATCGAGGCTTCGTATGCGCTCGACGCCCGCCTGGAGCTGATGCGGCGCGCCCAGTCCTCGCTCGACGTGCAGACCTACCAGCTGGGCAACGACAAGACCGGCCGCCTGCTGCTGCGCGAATTGCGCAATGCCGCGCGGCGCGGCGTGCGCGTGCGGCTGTTGCTCGACGACTTCTACACCGCCGGCATGGACCGCCTGCTGCTGGGCCTTGCCGCCGAGCCCAACGCCGAGGTGCGGCTGTTCAACCCCTTCGTCAACATGCGCGACCATTCGTCGGGCCGCTGGCTGGAGTTCTTCACCGACTTCCGCCGGCTCAACCATCGCATGCACAACAAGCTGTTCGTGGCCGACGGCGCCATGGCCATCGCGGGCGGACGCAACCTGGCCGACGAGTACTTCCTGCGCAGCGAGAGCGCGAACTTCATCGACTTCGAGCTGCTGCTGGCCGGCCCGGTCGTGCCCGAGGCCGCGGCCATCTTCGACACCTACTGGAACAGCGACGTGGTCTACCCGCTGCGGCGGGTGGCCAGCACCAGCCGCACGCCGGAAGCGCTGAAGGCCGATTTCGAAACCGCCACCTCCCCCACGTTCGCGCCGCCGCCCGACCCGTTGCCCATCACCGACCTGCTGGGCGACCTGCCGCTGGCCGCCCAGCTCGCCAACATCGACGAAGCCAAGTGGATGCGCGCCGAGGCCCACGCCTCCGCCGACAGCCCCAACAAGGCGCTGGGCGTCATGGCGCAGCCCACCGAGCCGCTGGCGCAGCGCTTCCACGAAATGCTGGCCACCGCGCAGTCGAACGTGGTGGTGATCTCGCCCTACTTCATTCCGGGCGACGAGGGCATGGAGCGCATCCGCATGGGCCGCGCGCACGGCGTGAACATCACCGTCATCACCAACTCGCTGGCCGACAGCGACGAGCCGCTGGTCAACATCAACTACAACCGCTACCGTGTCGACATGCTCAAGCTGGGCGTGAACCTGTACGAGGTGAGCACGCAGCAGCTGCGGCGCAGCGGCCAGTTCCGCGACCTGCTGAAAAAGGCGCGCGGCCGGCTGCACGCCAAGCTGGCGCTGGTCGACCGGCAATGGGTGCTGCTCGGCTCCATGAACCTCGATCCGCGCTCGGCGCGCCTGAACACCGAATTCGGCGTGCGCGTGCGCAGCTTCGACCTGACGCAGGCGCTGCTGTTCGCCTACCAGCTCGACGACATCGAGGGCGTGTACCGCGTCACGCTCAAGCCCGACGGCCAGAACGTGCAGTGGGTCGGCACCGGCGACGTCAACAACGAAGTGCTCGACAGCGAACCCGACTCCAGCATGCTCACGCGGCTGCAGCTGCTGCTGTTCTCGTGGTTCGTGCCGACCGACCAGCTGTAGGCCGGGCCCTGCTCAGCGCAGGTCCAGCGCCCTGAGCGTCTCGGCCAGCACCAGGGTGCCGGCCGCCACCTGCGCTTGACTCGCCCACTCTTCCTGGCAGTGGCTGCGCCCGTCCAGGCAGGGAATGAAGATCATGCCCATCGGCCCCGCCGCCGCCACGTGCATGGCGTCGTGGCCCGCGCCGCTGGGCAACGGCCTGTGCGACAGGCCCAGGCGATCAGCCGCCCCCGCCACGGCCTGCATGACCACCTCGGAGCAGGCCGTGGGCGGCGTGCGGGTCAGCGGCTCCATCGAGCAGGCGAGGCGCAGCTTCTGCAGCTCGTCGCGGCACAGGGCCAGCAGCCGCTCCGGAAAATCGTCCAGCACCGACTGCGCGTTGCTGCGCACCTCCAGCACCATGTCGACGCGGCCCGGCACGGCATTGGGCACATTGGGGCTCATCGAGATGCGCCCGATCGTCGCCACCACGTAGTGCGGGCGCCCGTCCATGGCGCTGGCTTCGCGGTGCGCCATTTCGATCAGCCGGGCGGCGCCCACCAGCGCGTCGCGGCGGATGTTCATCGGCGTGGTGCCCGCGTGGTCGGGCTGGCCCGTGACCGTGAGCGCCACGCGGCGGATGCCGACGATGTCGGTCACCACGCCGATGGGCAAGCCCTCGCGCTCCAGCACCGGGCCCTGCTCGATGTGCAACTCCACGAACGCGGCGATGCCGCCAGGGCCCCGGGCCGCGCCGGCCAGCGCGTCGGCATCGGGCCGCGCGCCGATGCGCCGCATGGCCTGCGCCAGGCTCTCGCCGGCGTCGTTGCACGAGGCCAGCATGGCGTCGTCCAGCGTGCCCGCGAAGGCCCGGCTGCCCACGCACGAAATGCCGTAGTCGCTGGGCTCCTCGGACAGGAAGTCGATCACCTCCAGCGGGTGGCGCAGCGCAACGCCGCGCTCGTGCAGCGACTGCGCCACCTCGAGCCCCGCGAGCACGCCCAGGATGCCGTCGAAGCGGCCACCGCCCACCACGGTGTCGCAATGCGAGCCGGTGACCAGCGGCGCCAGCCCGGGCTGCGTGCCCTCGCGGCGGCCGGTGAGGTTGCCGGCCGCGTCGGTGTGGACCGCGAGGCCGGCCTGCGCGAACTCGCCGCGCAGCCAATCCCGGGCCTGTCGAATTCGGGCGAGAAGGCGCGGCGGGTCCAGGGAACGTCGGGGCGGGTGAAGGAAGCGAGGATTTCGAGGCGGCGCCAGAGGCGATCGGCGTCAATGGAGAGAGATGAAGACATCCCCCGATGTTCGCTCGGCTGGCGCGCTTCCTGAAGAAAGGACCCGCGATACGACGCAAGAATTTTGCGTGGGCTACATTGCCGGACGATCTTCAAGAATCCCGGAGGAACGTTCACATGAGCCACATCTGCATGGTATTTTTTCGCGCCGGCACCTGCGACCTGGAGGCCGCGGCCTCTTCGCTGCGTGACCAGGGCCTGGAGGTTTCGCAAGCGCCCGACCTGCTGGTGGCGAGCAGCAACGGCTCGCCGGAATTCCGCATCCGCCTTTCGAACGCACCGCACGTCCTGGCGGAAGCCATCGAGATCGGCGCCGGCACACCCGACGAAGCGGCCATGCGGGAGCTGGACGCGCGGTTCGAGGTCGCCATCGACGACCTGGACGAAGCGCTCGACGAGATCAACACGCTCATCGAAGTGCAGGCCGCGCTGCAGGAGGTGTCGAACGGCTACCTGTTCCTGTCGTGGAACGGGCACCTGTCCGGGCCCGGCTGAGCGGCGCCCTCCTGATTCATGCCCGCGGGCGCCGCGGCCCGCGTGCCGCCGTTCATGCAGCGCGCCCTCGCGCCTGGATCATCTTCCAGCCGTTGCCCGCCGGGTCGCGAAAGCCCGCGTCCACGCTGCCGAAGCGCTCGACGGGCTCCTGCGTGAACTCCACGCCGAGGTCGCGCATCCGCAGGTAGGCCGCGCGGCAATCGGTCACGTTCAGCACCAGCGGCGGCATCGCGCCCTTGGCCACCATGCCGCGCAGCGTCTGCGCCGTCGCCTCGTCGTGCATCGGCGGCCCGGGCATGAACAGCCCGAGCTCGAACGAGGGCTGCTCCGGGTGCTGCACCGTCAGCCAGCGATAGGCCCCGTTGCGAACGTCCGCGCACACACGGAACCCGAGCTTCTCGACATAGAACGCCAGCGCTTCGTCCTGATCGTTCACATACAGACCCACCATCCCAATACCTTGGCTCATCGCGTCTCCTTGGTTGAAACCCGGTTTGTACCGGTCGCCACGCGGCGGCGCTTCTCCGAAACTGCTTCGGTGAGATCGGGCCGTTGCGCGGCCTGCAGAACGCAGGCGGGCACACGCTCGATCTGCTGCGCCGCGGCCCGCAGGTGTGGGCGAAGCGCGCTGGGGCTCTCGCCCGTGACGTCGCGAAACGTGCGCCCGAAAGTGCCCAGGCTCTCCCAGCCCGTGGCAAAGGCGATATCGGTGATGGACAGTTCCGTATCGCGCAGCAGGGCCGTCGCCCGCTCGATGCGCCGCGTCAGCAGATAGCGGTGCGGCGGCATGCCGAACGCCTGCTTGAACGAGCGCGCGAAGTGGGCTTCGGAAATGCCGCTCACCGTGGCCAGCCGCAGCACCGGCCAGGCCTCGTGCGACGCGGCGTCCATGCGGTCCTTGGCGCGCAGCAGGCGGCGCAGCAGTTGCGGGTCTTGCGCCGCGCCGCCGTCGTCGTCCGGTGCGGGAGAAAGGGCTCGAGAGTCTTTGCGAACGTGCATGGGCGCCAGGGGGTGGACGGCCGGGGTGGACGGCCGGGGTGGGTGGTGCCCGCGCAGCTTAGCGGGAACGCGTGCCGGCACGCCTCGAATCTCGCCTAATTCCGCTCCCGGACAATGCGCCCATGCCGCCCCGCCACCGCATCGTTCCGCTCATCGTCGCCTCTCCCCTCTTCCTGCAGAACCTCGACACCTCGGTGATGGCCACGGCCCTCCCGACCATCGCGAACGCGCTCGACGTCAGCGTGCTGCACCTGAACCTTGCGATCACCTCGTACCTGCTGAGCCTGGCCGTGTTCCTGCCCGTGAGCGGCTGGCTCGCCGAGCGCTTCGGGCCCAAGCGCGTGTTCTGCGTGGCGGTGGCCTTCTTCTCGCTGGGCTCGACCCTGTGCGGCGCCGCGCAGACGCTGCCGCAGCTGGTGGCGTTCCGGGTGCTGCAGGGGCTGGGCGGCGCGATGATGCTGCCGGTGGGCCGGCTCATCCTGCTGCGCAGCGTGCCGCCCGCGCAGATGGTGTCGGCCATGGTGTGGTTCACCGTGCCGCCCGCGTTCGGCCGGCTGGCCGGGCCGCTGTTCGGCGGCGCCATCGTCACGCTGGCGTCGTGGCGGTGGATCTTTCTCATCAACATCCCCTTCGGCCTGATTGCGATTGCCGGGGCGCTGCGCTTCATCGACGACATGCCCGAAGACCACGCGCCCGCGCCCTTCGACATCGAAGGCTTCGTGCTGCTGGCCTTGGGGCTCACGGCCCTGCTCGGCAGCCTGGAGATGGTGGGCAAGTCGCTGCTGCCGGTGCCGGCCATCTGGGCGATGGCGGGCTTCGGTGCGCTGGCCGCGCTGGCGTATCACCTGCGAAGCCGCCACAAGGCCGCCCCGCTGATCGACCTGGGCATCTTGCGGTACGCCACCTACCGCGCATCGATCATCGGCGGCACCCCGCTGCGCATCGCCATCGGCGCCTCGCCCTTCCTGTTGCCGCTGATGCTGCAACTGGGCTTCGGCCTTTCGCCGCTGGCTTCCGGCAGCCTGACGATGGCCACGGCGCTGGGTTCGCTGGCCACGCGCACGGTCATGGCCAAGGCGATCCGCACGGTCGGGTTCCGCTCGCTGCTGGTGGGCGCCACCTGCCTGACGAGCCTTTGCTACGTGAGCTACGGCCAGTTTCACCCGAGCACGCCGCACGTGCAGATCTTCATCACGCTGCTGTTCGGCGGACTGGTGAATTCGATGGCCATGGTGTCGCTGCAGACGCTGGGCTTCTCGCAGATTCCCAAGCCCCGCATGAGCCACGCGGCCACGCTGAACAGCATGGCGCAGCAACTGTCGCTGAGCCTGGGCGTGACGCTCGGCGCCACGCTGGTCACGCTGGCGGCGTGGTGGAACGGCAGCGGCGCCGGCCAGCTGACGGCGGCGGATTTTTCGCCGGCCTTCGGGGTGGTGGGGGCGATGACGCTGCTGTCGCTGCTGTCGTTCACCAAGCTGTCGAAGGATGAGGGGGCGGGGTTGCGTTGATGCAGCCTCGCGCTGCGTCTTACTCGCCCGCCCCGGGCTTTTGCAGCTGCACCGAGATCCCGTACAGCGCCAGCAGCCCCACCATGTGCCCGACCGAAACGCCCGGCTCGCCCGATTCGATGCGCGCAATGGTCTGCACATGAACGCCCAAGCGGGCCGCGGCGGCGGCCTGGCCTTCGCCGGCGCTTGTGCGCGCTAGCTTGGCCGCGGCGCCCAGCGCCTTGATCGACTGGAGGGCGTCGTCCCCGATATCCACAGAAATTCGTTTGCCTTGCGCCATGCCGGCATTGTCTGCCAGCGGACCGGCGCGCGGCGGCCGCCGGGCACAATCTGGGGCCCAGAGCCCCTCATTGCATGCGAATCCACGAACTGAAACGACGACTGCGAGACGCCGGCGCAGGCCCGAGCCACGAGCAACGGATCTTGCGGCTGTGGTCGCACGCCCTGCCGCGCGACAGCGGCCGGCGCCTGCCCGCGAGCTTCTTTCCGTCGTCGCTGATGGAGGCCCTGCCGGCCATCGAGGCCGAGCTCGCGGGGCTGGCGCGCATCCACTCGGTCCATCCGGGCGCCGACGGGTCCGAGCGGCTGCTGGTCGCCCTGGCGGACGGCCAGACCGTCGAAAGCGTGCTGCTGCCCCGTGACGGCCTGTGCGTGTCGTCGCAAGTCGGGTGCGCCGTCGGGTGCCAGTTCTGCATGACCGGGCGCGACGGCCTGCTGCGCCAGGTGGGGAGCGCCGAGATCATTGCCCAGGTCGCGCTGGCGCGCACGCGCGGCCGGTGCGCAAGGTGGTGTTCATGGGCATGGGCGAGCCCGCGCACAACCTGGACAACGTGCTGGAGGCGATCGAACTGCTCGGCACCATCGGCAACGTCGGCCACAAGAACCTGGTGTTCTCCACGGTGGGCGACGCGCGCGTGTTCGAGCGGCTGCTGCAGGAGCGCGTGAAGCCCGCGCTGGCGCTGTCGCTGCACACAACCGACGCCGCGCTGCGCAGGAAGCTGCTGCCGCGCGCGCCGGACATGACGCCCGAGGAGGTGGTGGCCCAAGGCGAGCGCTATGCGCGTGCCACCGGCTACCCGATCCAGTACCAGTGGACGCTGCTCGAAGGCGTGAACGACGGGCCGGCGGACATCGAGGGCATCGTCCGGTTGCTCTCGGGCAAGTACGGCGTGCTGAACATGATCCCGTTCAACGCGGTCGACGGCGTGGCGTTCAGCCGGCCGTCGTGGGAGCGGTGCGAGCAGATGGCCCGCGCGCTGCACGAGCGCGGCATCCTGACCAAGTTGCGCAACTCGGCGGGGCAGGACATCGACGGCGGCTGCGGCCAACTGCGCGCGCGTGCGGCGCAAGTGCGGATCACGCTTCACAGGGACTGAAGCCGGCCGCCCGGCCGCATCCCCGCCTGCGTGGCTTCTTCTTCAGGCGAACGCGGCGATCCAGTCCCACACCTGTCCCGGCGCCTCGACCATCACGTTGTGGCCGTGCGGGCCGAGTTCGCGGGCGTCGGGGTCGAGGGCGCGGGTCTGCGCCATCGTCACCAGCGCGTCGTCGCGTCCGCGTCCGAGGTGGACGGGGCAACGCGCCAGGGCCATCAGCTCGCTCAGCGGCGGCTTGCCCACGGCGTTGGCGCGCGGGTCCATGGCGAGGCGCCAGCCGCCGTCGCCATCGCCATCGCCGTCCTCCCGCGCGATGCCGCGTGCGACGACGCCGGACTCGGCACTGGCAATGCCGGCCAGGCCGGCGACCTTCACGTAGCGGTCCCATGCTTCTTCCGGCGTCGCGAATTTTCTGGCGGGCTGCGCGGCGAGCGTTTCCATGCGCTGCAGTTCTTCGTCCGTCCACGCGATCTTGATGCCGGCCGCGAAGACCCGGTGCGGCACGACGCCGAACCACCCCGTGGCCAGCGCAAGCCCCACCACGCCGCCCAGCGAATGGCCGAGCACCACGAACCGACCTCCGGCCTCCAGGTGCGGCAGCACCGCGCGCGCGACGCTCGCCGCGTGCTGGCCGATGGCATACGAGGCTTGCCGGGCGGATTGCCCGTGGCCGGGCAGGTCGAGCGCGAGCCAGCGGCCGCGCCACCGCGCGGGTGCCTCGTCGCGCAAAGGCGACCACACCGCGCCCGTCGCGCCCATGCCGTGCAGCATCAGGAGCAGGTCAGGGCCTTCGCCGCCGTGTTCCGTGTACATGTCCGGTGTCTCCAATCGCGGTTCTTGAAGGGGGCAAGAATACCCTTGGCGTGTCCGGCGACTGATCCGTGCAACGGCTGCCGGCCCGTTGATCCGCGTGAACGTGAGCGCGGTATCACCGGGCGCCGAATCGTGAATGACGGCCGGCTATCGAAGAGAAGCCGTCCGCATGCCCATTCATAATGAATCCAAATATCCAGGAGTGCCCGATGGCAGATCTCAAAGATTTCGTGCAGCAGGAAATGAAAAGACAGCAGCGCGCTCAAACAGTCGATTGGAGCAAGCGAAAGGCGCGATGGCTGGAAGAATTGGAGAAGATTTTCGGATCGATCCGTGAGTTCCTCGTCGCGGCTGGGCTGCCCCGGGAGCAGATCGAGCAAACGACGGCGTCCATTACGGAAGACACGCTCGGCACCTATTCCGCTCCGGCGCTCAGGTTGCGACTTCCCGCGGGAGGTCAGGTTGATTTCAAACCCGTTGCATCCGTAATTGTTGGCGGGTTCGGGCGCATCGATGTCACGGGACCCACGGGACGAAGAGTGAAGCTCATCGCAGAAGACGCAGTCGAAGATCGGGATGCGGACGATCAATTGCCTTCGTACGAGCGCGACTGGATATGGAATGTCTATCCGGGCACGGGGATCAGGGACACCTACAAGTTCGATGAGCAGGGGTTGGCGGCCCTGCTGTTGCTCGTCTCCGCGCGTTCATAAGAAAACTCGGTTGCCATGTACATCTCGCTGGCTGAGGTTGAAACTTGGTATGTCACCACTCTGGATGGCTTGTACTACCTGGAAAAGGCGCTTCACAGCGATGTGAAGAAGCTCGTAAAACTGAGCGACGCGACCATCGAGCAGATCCGGGGAATGCCTGAAGCGGTATGGAAAAAATTCCTCGAGGGACGTGAGTCGGAGCACGAGATGTTCGGCTCGCTGGCAGCGCTGGCAGCCTTCGAAGGCACGATCCGGCGCGACGCAGCGTGGCGCGGAGCCAAGAGGCAACACGCAGCAAAATACTTCAATACCTTCAGCGCGATCACCGGAGAAAAGCATCCCAAGATCGTCGAAATCATTGCCCTTTGGGAAAAGGAATTCCAGGGGCAACCACTGAAAAGGGAATTGAGCGTTCTGCGCAGCCTTTTCTCTGATCGGAACAAGATTGCGCATGGCAGGGCATACCGTGGACAGTTCGCCTTTGAACCCATCTTCAGGAAACTCGACAAAGCCTGGGGTGTGTGGCGCTCGGCCGTCCCGGATTTCGGCGAGTACGAAGCGGATGAAAGTTGACTGTGCTTCGCGGCATGCCCGCACGCATCAGGCATCCGCCACCGCATACGGCGTGAACCGGCTTTCGTTCTCGTTCACGTCCAGCGCCCGCCCGATGAACGGAAACGCCCGCTGCGGGCAGGCCACGCGCTCGCACACCTTGCATCCCATGCCGATGGGCGTGGGCACCTCCTGGTCGGTCAGGTCCAGGCCTTTGGCATAGATCAGCCGCGAGGCATGGCGGATGTCGCAGCCCAGGCCGATCGAGAAGGTCTTGCTCGCTGAAGCAAAGCCGCGCTGCCCGTGCGACACGGTGCGCGCCACCCACAGGTAGGTGCGCCCGTCGGGCATGCGCGCCAGCTGCCGCAAGACGCGCCCGGGCTGCGCGAACGCCTCGTACACGTTCCACAGCGGGCAGGTGCCGCCGGTCTTGGAAAAGTGAAAGTGCGTGGCCGACTGCCGCTTGGAGATATTGCCCGCGCGGTCCACCCGGATGAAGAAGAAAGGCACGCCCGGCGCGCCGGGCCGCTGCATGGAGCTCAGGCGGTGGCACACGGTCTCGAAGCCCACGCCGAAGCGGCGCGCCAGCAGGTCGATGTCGTAGCGCAGCGTTTCCGCGGCCTTCAGGAAGATGCCGTAGGGCAGCAGCATGGCGCTGGCAAAGTAGTTGGCCAGGCCGATGCGGGCCAGTGCGTGCGTTGGCCCGTCGCCGAAGTTGGCGCTCTCCACCAGCGACTCGATGGCCTGCGTCTGCTCCAGCAGCGCCAGTTGCGTCGCCAGCTGGAACGCCTGCTGCCCCGGCTCCAGGCTGCCCGATAGGTGCAGCACGCGGCTCGTGGGGTCGTAGCGGCGCTGGCTGTCGACCGCGTCGTCCTCGGTGGGCACCACGCGCACGCCGTGCTGCTTCATGAGCCGCAGCAGCAGCCATTCGGACAGCGGCCCGCCGTGGCCGCGCGCCTCGCCCGCCAGCTTCTCGGCGGCCAGGTCCAATTGCTCGAAGTGGTTCTTGTTGGCGAAGAAGAAGTCGCGCACGGCCTCGAAGGGCATGGGGCGTGTGTGCGTGAGCTCGCCGCCGCGCCCGTCACCCAGCTCGGCGGCCATGATCTCCAGCCGCTCCATGGCCTCCTGGTGGCGGCGGTGCAGCGCGAGCAAGGCCCGCGCCACGGCGGGCATCTGCGAAGCCACCTCGCGCAGCTCGGGCAGGGCTACCGTTTCCCCGCCGGGGTTGTCGGCCAGCGCGTCGCGCATGCTCGATACCAGGCGAGCCTCTTCGTCCTCCGAGAACTGCTGCACGTCGACACCGAGCGTGCGGCTGATCTTGAGCAGCACGGCCACGGTCAGCGGCCGCTGGTTCTGCTCCAGCTGGTTGAGGTAGCTGGGCGACAGGCCCAGCGCGTGGGCCAGCGCCACCTGCGTCATGCCGCGCTCGGCGCGCAGCTTGCGCAGGCGTACGCCCATGAAAGTCTTGCTCATCGTGTGGCTCCTCGAAAAACACGCGGCCTTTGCGAGGCAAGCGTATTCGCAATATTTGCAAAACCCGTGTTTCTCATTCGCAATGATTGGCTAATTCAGTCCTTCATTATGGGCACGCATTTGCGTAAATTGCGAAGCATGACAAACCAGAACACGGCGCTCGAACTCACGGAAATCGTGTTCCCCGAGCATGCCAACCACTACGGCACGCTGTTCGGCGGCAACGCACTGATGCTGATGTCCAAGGCGGCCTTCCTGGCCGCGCGGGCGTTCGCGGCGTGCGACGTGGTGATGGCCGGTTGCAGCGACGCGCAGTTCCTGGCGCCCGTGCCGGTGGGCAGCGTGTTGCGGTTGCGCGCCTGGATCAGCCGCGTGGGCCGCACCTCGCTCACGGTCTGCGTCACCGGCACCGCAGAGCAACTGGGGCAGTCGCCGCGCACGGCGCTCAAGTCGCTGTTCGAGATGGTTGCCGTCGACAAGAACGGACGGCCCGCGCGCATCCCCGGCGCCTACCTGCACAAAGAAAAGGAAGCAGCATGAACGACATCGCCACCCCCACCCCCACCACCACCGCGGCCGCTCCCGGCTTCAAGCCCAAGAAATCCGTGGCCCTGTCCGGCGTGACCGCCGGCAACACCGCGCTGTGCACGGTGGGCCGCACCGGCAACGACCTGCACTATCGCGGCTACGACATCCTGGACATCGCGCAGGTCTGCGAGTTCGAGGAAATCGCCCACCTGCTGGTGCACGGCAAGCTGCCCACGGCCGCCGAACTGCGCGCCTACAAGGCCAGGCTCAAGTCGATGCGCGGCCTGCCCGCCAGCCTGAAGGAAGCGCTGGAGCAACTGCCCGCCAGCGCCCACCCGATGGACGTGATGCGCACCGGCGTGTCGTCGCTGGGCTGCATGCTGCCCGAGAAGGAAGACCACAACGTGCCGGGCGCGCGCGACATCGCCGACCGCCTGATGGCCTCGCTGGGCTCGATGCTGCTGTACTGGTACCACTGGTCGACGCAGGGTAAGCGCATCGACGTGGAAACCGACGACGACTCCATCGGCGCGCACTTTTTGCACCTGCTGCACGGCCGCAAGCCGGGCGCCGCGTGGGAACGCGCCATGCACACCTCGCTCAACCTCTACGCCGAGCACGAGTTCAACGCCTCGACCTTCACCGCGCGCGTGGTGGCCGGCACCGGCTCCGACATGTACTCGGCCATCACCGGCGCCATCGGCGCGCTGCGCGGGCCCAAGCACGGCGGCGCGAACGAAGTGGCCTTCGAGATCCAGAAGCGCTACGACTCGCCCGACGAGGCCGAGGCCGACATCCGCCGCCGCGTCGAGGCCAAGGAAGTGGTCATCGGCTTCGGCCACCCGGTCTACACCGTGAGCGACCCGCGCAACGTGGTCATCAAGGGCGTGGCGCGGTCGCTCTCCGAAGAGGCCGGCGCGACCAAGATGTTCGACATTGCCGAGCGCCTGGAAAGCGTGATGTGGGAAGTCAAGAAGATGTTCCCCAACCTCGACTGGTTCAGCGCCGTGAGCTACCACATGATGGGCGTGCCCACGGCCATGTTCACGCCGCTGTTCGTCATTGCGCGCACCTCGGGCTGGGCCGCGCACATCATCGAGCAGCGCATCGACAACAAGATCATCCGCCCCAGCGCCAACTACACCGGGCCCGAAGACCTGAAGTTCGCGCCGATCCAGGATCGGAAGTAAAAAGAGAGTCTTGACGGGCGGCGCCGGGGGCGTGGCCCGTCATCCGGTTCCCACGCCGCCGACAAGATCAATGAACACCCAATTCCGCAAGAACCTTCCCGGCACCACGCTGGACTATTTCGACGCGCGCGAAGCCGTCGAGGCCATCCGCCCGGGCGCTGGGCCACCCTGCCCTACACCTCGCGCGTGCACGCCGAGAACCTCGTGCGCCGCTGCGACCCGGCCATCCTCCGGCAAAGCCTGACGCAGATCGTCGAGGGCAGGCGCGAGCATGACTTTCCGTGGTTTCCGGCGCGCGTGGTGTGCCACGACATCCTGGGCCAGACCGCGCTGGTCGACCTGGCCGGCCTGCGCGACGCCATTGCCGAACAGGGCGGCGACCCGGCGCAGGTGAACCCGGTGGTGCCGGTGCAACTCATCGTCGACCATTCGCTGGCGGTGGAGTGCGGCGCTTCGACCCCGAAGCCTTCGCCAAGAACCGCGCCATCGAGGACCGGCGCAACGAAGACCGCTTCCACTTCATCGAATGGACGAAGCGGGCCTTCAAGAACATGGAAGTGATTCCGCCGGGGAACGGGATCATGCATCAGATCAACCTGGAGCGGATGTCGCCCGTGGTGCATGCGCAGGACGGCGTGGCCTTTCCCGACACGCTGGTGGGCACCGACAGCCACACGCCGCATGTCGATGCGCTGGGCGTGATCGCCATCGGCGTGGGCGGCCTGGAGGCCGAGAACGTGATGCTGGGTCGCGCCTCGTGGATGCGCCTGCCCGTCATCGTCGGCGTCACGCTCACGGGCCGGCCACAGCCGGGCATTACCGCCACCGACGTGGTGCTGGCGCTGACCGAGTTCCTGCGCCAGTCGAAGGTGGTGGGCGCGTACCTGGAGTTCCACGGCGAGGGCGCGGCCAGCCTCACGCTCGGCGACCGCGCGACCATCTCGAACATGGCGCCCGAGTACGGCGCCACGGCCGCAATGTTCGCCATCGACCCGCAGACCATCGACTACCTGCGCCTGACCGGCCGCGCCGACGAACAGGTGCGCCTGGTCGAGCTCTATGCCAAGCACACCGGCCTGTGGGCCGACGCGCTGAAAGACGCACGCTACGAACGCGTGCTGCAGTTCGACCTGTCGAGCGTCGTGCGCAACATGGCCGGCCCGTCGAACCCGCATGCGCGCGTGGCCACCACCGACCTCGCGGCGCGCGGCATTGCCGCGCCGTGGCAGGACGAGCCGGGCCGCATGCCCGACGGCGCCGTCATCATCGCGGCCATCACCAGCTGCACCAACACCAGCAACCCGCGCAACGTGATCGCTGCCGGCCTGCTGGCGCGCAACGCCAACCGCGTGGGCCTGGCACGCAAGCCGTGGGTCAAGTCGTCGCTCGCGCCGGGCTCGAAGGCCGTGACGCTGTACCTGGAAGAGGCCGGCCTGATGCGCGAGCTCGAAAAGCTCGGCTTCGGCGTGGTGGCCTATGCCTGCACCTCGTGCAACGGCATGTCGGGCGCGCTCGACCCGGTGATCCAGCAGGAGATCGTCGAGCGTGACCTGTACGCCACCGCCGTGCTCTCGGGCAACCGCAACTTCGACGGGCGCATCCACCCGTATGCGAAGCAGGCCTTCCTGGCCTCGCCGCCGCTGGTGGTGGCCTACGCCATCGCGGGCACGGTGCGCTTCGACATCGAGAAAGACGTGCTCACGGTGGTCAACGGCAAGGAGATCCGCCTGAAGGACATCTGGCCGAGCGACGAGGAGATCGACGCCATCGTGAAGTCGAGCGTCAAGCCCGCGCACTTTCGCCAGGTGTACGAGCCGATGTTCGCGATCCAGCCCGACACGGGCGAGAAGGTAACGCCGCTGTACGACTGGCGCGCCGCCTCGACCTACATCCGCCGCCCGCCCTACTGGGAAGGCGCGCTGGCCGGCGAACGCACGCTGCGGGGCATGCGCCCGCTGGCGATCCTGCCGGACAACATCACCACCGACCACCTGTCGCCGTCGAACGCGATCATGAGGGACAGCGCGGCCGGCGAGTACCTCCACAAGATGGGCCTGCCCGAGGAAGACTTCAACTCGTACGCCACCCACCGCGGCGACCACCTCACGGCGCAGCGCGCCACCTTCGCCAACCCCACGCTCAGGAACGAGATGGTGCGCAAGGAAGACGGCACCGTGAAGGCGGGCTCGCTGGCGCGCGTGGAGCCCGAAGGCCGGGTCATGCGCATGTGGGAGGCCATCGAGACCTACATGCTGCGCAAGCAGCCGCTGATCATCGTGGCCGGCGCCGACTACGGGCAGGGCTCGTCGCGCGACTGGGCCGCCAAGGGCGTGCGGCTGGCCGGCGTGGAGGCCATCGCGGCCGAGGGCTTCGAGCGCATCCACCGCACCAACCTGATCGGCATGGGCGTGCTGCCGCTGGAGTTCAAGCCCGGCACCAACCGCCTGACGCTGGGCCTGGACGGCACCGAAACCTACGACGTGACCGGCGAGCGGCGCGCGCGCGCGACCTGACGCTGGTCATTCACCGGCGCAACGGCGAGCGGCTCGACGTGCCCATGACCTGCAGGCTCGACACCGCCGAGGAGGTGTCGATCTACGAAGCGGGCGGCGTGCTGCAGCGCTTCGCGCAGGACTTCCTTGCCTCGACCACGGTCGCCTGAACCGACAATCGCACCACCATGGCCTTCGCACCCCAAGTCAAGATTCCCGCCACCTACATGCGCGGCGGCACCAGCAAGGGCGTGTTCTGCCGCCTGCAGGACCTGCCCGAAGCCGCGCAAGCGCCGGGCGCGGCGCGCGACGCGCTGCTGCTGCGCGTCATCGGCAGCCCCGACCCCTACGGCAAGCAGATCGACGGCATGGGCGCCGCGACCTCGAGCACGAGCAAGGCCGTCATTCTTTCGAAGAGCACCCGGCCCGGTCACGACGTGGACTACCTGTTCGGCCAGGTGTCGATCGACCAGCCCTTCGTCGACTGGAGCGGCAACTGCGGCAACCTCTCGGCCGCCGTCGGGCCCTTTGCCATCAGCAACGGCTTGATCGACGCGGGCCGCGTGCCGCATGACGGCGTGGCCGTGGTGCGCATCTGGCAGGCCAACATCGGCAAGACCATCGTCGCGCACGTACCCATGACGGGCGGCGCGGTGCAGGAAACCGGCGCCTTCGAACTCGACGGCGTGACCTTCCCCGCCGCCGAAGTGCAGCTCGAATTCATGGACCCCGCCGCCGAGGAAGAAGGCGGCGGCGGCGCAATGTTCCCGACCGGCAACGTCGTCGATGCGCTCGAAGTGCCGGGCATCGGCACGCTCCAGGCGACGATGATCAACGCCGGCATTCCGACCATCTTCGTGAACGCCGAAGCCATCGGCTACACAGGCACGGAGTTGCAGGACGCGATCAACAGCGACCCCGCCGCGCTCGCGAAGTTCGAGGCCATCCGCGCGCACGGCGCGGTGCGCATGGGCCTCATCCGGCACATCGACGAAGCGGCCGGCCGCCAGCACACGCCCAAGGTGGCGTTCGTGGCCGGGCCCGCCGGCTACACGGCTTCCAGCGGCAAGCCGGTGGCGGCAAGCGATGTCGACCTGCTGGTGCGCGCGCTCTCCATGGGCAAGCTGCACCACGCCATGATGGGCACGGCGGCCGTGGCCATCGGCACCGCCGCCGCCATTGCGGGCACGCTGGTGAACCTGGCCGCCGGCGGCGGCGAGCGCGAGGCCGTGCGCTTCGGCCACCCCTCGGGCACGCTGCGCGTCGGTGCGCAGGCCAGCCGGGTCGACGGCGAATGGCGCGTGAACAAGGCCGTCATGAGCCGCAGCGCCCGCGTGCTGATGGAAGGCTGGGTCCGCGTGCCCGGCGACGCTTTCTGATTTCCTACTTTCACCTCCCGACTCACTACAGGAACAACCGATGTCGACTCGCAAGACCCTCCGATCCCTGGCCGAGGCGCGCCGCGGCGTGCTGGTGCCCGGCGCCTTCAACGCACTGTCGGCGCGCGTGATCGAAGACCTGGCTTCGACGCCATCTACGTCACCGGCGCGGGCGTCACCAACATGTGGTTCGGCCTGCCCGACCAGGGCTTCATGGGCCTGCATGAAATCGCGGACCACACGGCGCGCATCCGCGACGCGGTGGGCCTGCCGCTGATCGTCGATGCCGACACCGGCTTCGGCAACGCGCTCAACGTGCGCCACACGGTGCGCGTGCTGGAGCGCGCGGGCGCCGACTGCATCCAGTTCGAGGACCAGGTCGCGCCCAAGCGCTGCGGCCACTTCTCGGGCAAGGACGTGATCTCGACCGAAGAGGCCGTGAACAAGATCAAGGCCGCCGTCGATGCGCGCACCGACCCCGACCTGCTCATCATGGCCCGCACCGACGCGGCCGCCACGCTGGGCTTCGAGGCCGCCATCGAACGCGCGCAGAAGTTCAGCGAGGCCGGCGCCGACATCCTGTTCGTCGAAGCCGTGACCACGGCCGACGAGATTCGCGCGCTGCCGCAGCGGCTTGCGAAGCCCCAGCTCATGAACATGGTGATCGGCGGCAAGACCCCGATCTTCGGCGCCGAAGAGCTCGCGGGCCTGGGCTACGGCATCGTGCTGTACGCCAACGCGGCGCTGCAGGGTGCGGTCGCGGGCATGCAGAAGGCGCTGACCGTGCTGCGCGACACGAAGCG
The DNA here is from genome assembly GCF_016082275.1 of Variovorax sp. E3. Taxonomy (GTDB): domain Bacteria; phylum Pseudomonadota; class Gammaproteobacteria; order Burkholderiales; family Burkholderiaceae_C; genus Variovorax. The sequence goes on along the minus strand of NZ_MOWM01000008.1, from coordinate 20,366 downwards.
CGTGGACGAAGACCCGGCGCTGGTCGTGCCCTTCGCGGAGCGCCAGCGGCTGGTGCGCAAGCCCGAGCTGGACGCACTCGAGAAGCGCTACGCGAGCTGAGCGCGCGGCACCGCGGCCAGGCGCCTGGCCAACAGCGCCTCTGCGCAAATCGGTAACCGGAAGCCCCGGTCATCCGAACTCCGTTCATGACCACGCGTATCGCCTTCGTCTTTGCCGGTGGCGGAAGCCTGGGCGCGGTGGAGGTCGGCATGTTGCGCGAACTGGTCCAGGCCCGCGTGATGCCTGACCTCGTGGTCGGCGCGTCGGCCGGCGCCATCAACGCGGCCTTCTTTGCCGGGGCACCCGACGCGCGGGGCGTGGCCGCCCTGCAGGCGCTGTGGTGCAACATCCGGCGCCGCGACGTGATGCCCGTGTCGATCGCCTCGCTGCTTCGCGTCCTCGTGCTGCACCAGGAGCACCTGGTGCACAACGGGGCGCTGCGCCGGCTGCTCGAGCAGGCCCTGCCCTACCGCAGGATCGAAGACGCCCAGCTGGCGCTTCATGTGGTGGCCAGCGAACGCGTGACCGGCGGCGAGGTCGTGCTGTCCGGCGGGCCGGTGGTCGATGCGGTGCTGGCCAGCACCGCGATTCCGGGCGTGTTCCCGCCGGTTGCGATCGGCGGCCGCGAGCTGGTCGACGGCGGGGTCTGCAGCAACACGCCCATCGCGGCGGCGGTGCGGCTGGGGGCGACCGACATCATCGTTCTGCCGGCGGGCTTTGCCTGTGCGCTGCGCAGCCCGCCGCGCGGCCTGGTCGGCCAGACGCTGCACGCGCTCAGCCTCGTGGTGGCGCGGCAGCTGGTGCAGGACATCGAGCGCTTTGCCTCGCAGGTGCGGATCCGCGTCGTGCCCGCGCTCTGCCCGCTCGAGGTTTCGTCGTATGACTACCGCCATTGCGCGGCGCTGATCGAGCGCGCGGCCGGCACGACGCGTTCATGGCTGAAGGACGGCGGCCTGCAGGCCGCGCCGACGCCTGGGCCGCTGGTCTTTCATACGCACTGAAAGCCTCGCCGCCGCACGTGCCCTAGTACACGTCCCTGCAGTAGCGGCCTTCGGCGATGAGGTCGTCGAGCGCGGAACGCCCCAGCACCTCTTCGAGCACCGCGTCCACGCCAGCCGCCATGCCGTGCAGGCTGCCGCACACGAAGACGGCGGCGCCATCGCCGATCCAGCGATGCAGCTCGGCCGAGGCCTCGCGCAAGCGGTCCTGCACGTAGATGCGTTCGGCCTGGTCGCGCGAGAAGGCCAGGTCGACGCGCGCGAGCAGCCCCTGCGCGCGCCACTGCGCGACTTCGCCCATGAAGAAGGCGTCGCGCGTGCTCTGGCGTTCGCCGAACACCAGCCAGTTGCGCTGGAGCCCGCGCGCCATGCGCTCGCGCAGATGGCCCCGCAGCCCCGCATAGCCCGAGCCGTTGCCGATGAAGATGCATGGGCGGTCGTCCGCCAGCGGCGCGAAGCCGGGGTTGGCCAGAAGACGCACTTCGATTTCGGAGGCCAGCGGCGCATGCGCGGTGAGCCAGCCCGACGCGAGGCCCAGCCCCGACTCATGCCGCGCCTGTCGCACCAGCAGCCGGATGCCGCCCTCGGCGGGCACCGAGGCGACGGAGTAGCGCCGTGGCGCCAGGGGCACGAGCGCGTCGGCAAGCGCCTGGGTGGTGCGCGTGTGCGCCAGCAACTCCGGCGCGGGCATCGCGCTGCGTGCCAAGGCTTCGCGCAATGACATGGCCTGGCCCTCGAACTGCACGACGGCATCGGCATTCAGCGCGGTCGTGCGCAGGCAAGCGGCCACCGCGTCCGGCGCATGGCGCGGGCGCAGTTCGGCCAGCGCGCCCGGTCGCCACGATGGCAACGCGCCCCGCGCCGGCACGAGCTCGATCTCGCAGAGCGGATGGCCCAGGCTGTGCGGATTGAGCAGGCGGCGTGACGACAGCGTCCACGCGCCGAACGGTTCGGCCACGATGCTCACGGCCGTCGCATCGACCAGCGGTTCGGCCTGCGCGCCAGGCATGGCCCCCAGTTGACGCCGCCAGACGGCGAGCGCGCCGGCATCGCCGTTGTCCACCTCGACCATCGGAAACAGCGACTGCGCGCCGGCCGCGACCAGCGCATGGTCGAGCGTGTGGCCGAAGCCGCAGAAGCGCGCGTAATGCCGGTCGCCCAGCGCCAGCAGGCCGTAGCGCAGGTGCGACAGCGCTTCGCCACCGACCTGCGCGAGCCTCTGTGCGAAGCGCCGCGCCGTATCGGGCGGCCCGCCTTCGCCGAAGCTGCTGGCAACGATCAACAGGTGCTGGTGGTGCCGCAACTGCTCGGGGTCGAGGCGCGCGAGCGACGCGACCGTCACGGGCAGCCCGGCGGCTTCGAGCGTGGCGGCGCTTCGCATCGCGATGCCCTCGGCCGTGCCCGACTGGCTCGCGAACGCCACCAGCACGCGCGCCGACGCACCGGCGGGTGCCGCCCCGCCGACCGGCCGTGCCACCGCCTGCAGCGCCGCACGCTCCGCCCGCACCGCGCGCTTCTTGCGGCGCCGGTCGAGGTACAGCAGCCAGCCGGTGACCGAGAACACGGGCAGCATCAGCGCCGCCAGCATCATCACGATGCGCCCCGGCAGCCCGAAATAAGTGCCCATGTGCAGCGGATAGATCGCCGCCAGGAACAGCCCGCCCGCAGACTTGTCGGCATGGCGTTCGTCCTGCGTGACCTCGCCGCCCGGCAACCGCACCGTCATGCGGTTGCGCGCGCGTTCGTGCGGGGGCGCCACGTCGAGCCAGGTGAACAGCACCGACGGCGCGGCGCCCGACGGCACACGCAGGATGACCTCGCTCCAGCCGCCGGTCTCGCGGGCCTGGCGTTCGAAGGCGGCCCAGGCGGGCCCGACGTCCACCGCGCCGGCATCGTCGCGCGCCATGTTGCGCACGCGCGGCGCCGTGCGCGCCTGCTGCGCCGTAGCCGCCACGCGCGGATAGCCCGCCATGGCGTCGACACGGTCGCGCAGCGCGTCGAAGGCCCAGTAGAGCCCGCTGGCGGTGAACACGATGTACATCAGCAGCGCGCAGGTGCCCGCCACCGAATGCAGCCCCCAGAGGAACGAACGGCCTTTGAGCGCCGGATCGAAGGTGAGCCAGGCGCGCCAGTCGAGCGCACGGCGCGGCCACCGCAGGTACAGCCCCGACAGCGACAGCAGCAACAGCCCGATCGCGAGCACGCCGGTCGCCACCCGCCCCGGTTCGCGCGGCAGCAGCAGCCAGCGGTGCAGCGACTCGACCCATTCGAAGAACCCCGCGCCCACCAGCGGCGGCAGCGCGGTGCCCGCGTACGGATCGAGGTAGACGGCCTCGCCGCGCCGCTCGCCCTTGGGCGGCGCGAAGATCACGCGCGCCGCCGCGCCGGGTTCGGCGAACAGCGCGAGCGTGCCGACCTGCCGCTCGGGCCACGCCTGCCGCACCGCCGCGAGCAACTGCGGCGGCGTGAGCACGGGCACGGCCTGCACCGGCACGTGGCGCCCGTGCGGATTGAGCGCATCGATGATTTCCTCGCGGAACGACAGCACCGCGCCGCTCAGGCCGATGACGATCAGCACCGTGCCGGCCGTGATGCCGACGAACCAGTGCAACTGAAACCAGAGCTGACGCAGCGAGGGGAATTTCATCGAGGGTTTGTTTTTTCTTCAGCGGATGCCGGCGGTCCAGTCGACCGCCGCATCGAACAACATGCGGCCCGCGGGCGAAAGGTTGGTGAAGGTCTCGTTGCCGAGGAAGAACATCACGCGGCGCGCGGGCGCGAGCGACTCGTAGTCCATGGTGGCGCCCTTCTCGTAGCCGAAGATCGCCGCCTTCTCGGGCTGGCCGTACAGGGTGGCGATGGTCGTGGCACCGAGGCCCGGCTTGCCCCAGCTCACGCCGGCCTGCTTGACGTAGACGTTGGCAACGCCGGCCGGCAGGCCCGCGGCCATGGGGTGCGGCGCGTTGACGAGCCACACGTAGCGCTCCTTGGCGGCTTCGCCGAAGTCGGTGTCGTGCCGCTTGCCGGTCATGGCGAGGTCGTCGAGCAGGTCGTTCTCCCAGGTGAGCAGCGGCACGGGCAGTTGGCGCCACGCGGGGCTCACGTCCTTGGCGGCGACGGTGGAAGAGATGACGACGAGGTCCGAGCCCGCCGCCACCGAGGGCACGGCCGACTGGTCCTGCAACGTCACCACGAAACCACGCGATTCGAGGTGCTGTTTGACCTTCTCGTCGACCGGCAGGTTGGGGCCGTCGCGCTGCACCAGCAGTACGACCTTGCGGCCCTGCCCCGGTGCTTCGGCGGCGGCCTGCGCGCCCACGGCGATGCCGCAGGCCATCAGCAGTACCGCGACGCGGCGAGTGATGGAAGTGAAGGAGGTGATGGCCATGAGGGGAGAGCGCAGCTTCATCCTAGAACTCGAGGTCGTGAGGAACGACACCTGCCGCGCGTCGCCCATCGCGATGAAGTAGGTGTTGGCGGCCGACGGGTAGTAGGTCTTGTCGAACAGGTTCTTCACGTTCAGCTGGAACTTGACCTTCTTGCCGTACAGGCGCGTGTCGTAGCTGGCAAAGGCGTCGACCGTCGTGTAGCCCGGCAACACGAAGCTGTTGGCCGAGTCCCCCGCGCGCTTGCCGACGTAGTGCGCGCCGGCGCCCATGCGCAGCCGGCCCTCGCCGCCGAACACCTGGCCGAAGTCGTACACCGCCGAGAGCGACGCGGTCTGCCGTGCCACGTTCCACAGCGGGTTGCCCGCGTACAGCGGGTCTTCCGTCGTCTTCGCGTCGATGTAGGCGTAGCTTGCGATCGCGCTCCAGTTCTTGCCCAGCTGGCCCGCCACGTCCACCTCGAGGCCGCGCGAACGGGCCGCGCCCGAGGTGCGCCAGTCGGTCAGCTTGGTCACGTCGTTGAACTGCGAGACCAGCACGTTGCGCTTGTGGATGTCGAACAGCGCCACGGTGCCGGTCAGGCCCCCCGGCATGTCGATCTTGGCGCCGATCTCCCACGACTTGGCTTCTTCAGGTTTCACCGACGCATCGAGCACGTAGCCGCTGGACAGCGGCGCGATGGTCGAGGCGGGCTTGAGCGACTGCGTGTAGCTGCCGTAGAACGACACGGTGTCGGTCCACTTGTAGATCAAGCCCAGGCGCGGCAGCAGCTTGGAGCCGTCGGTGTCGGTGTTGACCTTGAACGGGCGCCCGCGCCCCGCGAGCTGCGACCACGCCTGATAGCGCAACGCGGCCACCGCGATCCAGCGGTCGTTCAGGTGAATCGAGTCCTGGAAGAACAGCGACTGGTTGTGCAGCCTGTCGGTCTGGTCGCTGTCGCTGGCCGACACGGTGCTCGACGGCACTTCGCGGCCGTACACCGGGAACAGGTAGCTGAAGGTGCTCCTGGTGGCCTGGCGCAGCAGGTCGGCGCGGTAGATCTTGCGGTACTCGGCGTCCCAGCCGAACTGCAGGTCGTGGCGCATGCCGCCCAGCTCGACGGTGCCGTCGACGTAGGCGGTGGCGTAGCTGTCGGTGCTGAGCGCGCCATGCGTGGCGTCGTTGCTGCGCGTGAGCGTGCCCTTGGCGACGTTGATGCCGTTCACGCGCAACTGGTTGGCGTCGTAGGTTTCCTGGTTGTAGCTGAGGTTCAGGTGGCCGGCCCAGCCGCCGCCGAACTGGTGGTCGACCGAGAGCTGGCCCAGGTGCGTTTCGCCGCGCATCTCGTTGAAGGGTTCGTCCAGGCGCTGCGTCTTGGGCAGCGCCAGCGGGCGCTGGGTGCGCGGGTCGAGCGCGGTGCCGCGATCGAACGGCGTGACGTACTTGCGGTACTCATACCAGAGCACGGCCTGCGTGTCGTCGCCGTACCAGGCCAGCGAGGGCGCGACCAGCGTCTCGCGGTGCTTGCCGAAGTTGCGCCAGTAGTCTTCGTCCACATGGTCGACGATCAGCCGGTAGGCCAGGCCGTTCTCGCCGATGGGGCCGGTGGTGTCGAGCGTGACGCCGCTGCCGTCACGGCCGTTCGCATAGCCCGAGCCCAGCAGCGACAGGCTGGTGCGCTGGCGCAGCTGCGGCTTCTTGCTCACGACGTTGATCACGCCGCCCGGGTCCATGAGGCCGTAGAGCAGCGACGACGGGCCCTTGAGCACTTCGACGCTCTCGGCCGCCGCGTTCATGCCGCGGCCCTGCACCAGCGGCATGCCGTTGTGCATGATCGAGCCGTCGCGGTTGCCGCCGAAGCCGCGCTTCATGATGGTGTCCTGCGTGCTGGCCAGGGTGTTGCCCTGGTTGATGCCGCTGACGTTGGCCAGTGCGTCGTCGATGTTGCGCGGGCGCTGGTCGCGAATGACCTGCGCCGGCACCACGTTCACCACCTGCGGAATCTCGAGCACCGGCGCGTGGTGCGCAGGGTCGAGGCATCGGGGGTGGGCTGGTAGCGGTCGTCGGCATCGGCGGGCGCGGGCGCCGCACGCGCCACCACGCGCACCGCCGGCAGCGTGCCGTCGGCGTCTTCGCCCGACGATGCAGAGGCGGCCGACGCGGCGCTCTTGCGCAGCGTGAACTCGCCCGCCCCGCCCTCCACGGCTTCGAGCCCGGTGCCCGCCAGCAGCACGGCGAAGCCCGCGCGCACGGTGTAGTTGCCCTGCAGGCCGCCGGAGTTCAGCGTCCGCGTGCTTGCGGGATCGAAGGACAGCGCCACGCCCGATGCCGCGGCAAAGCGCCCGAGCACCGACGCAAGCGGGCCGGCTTCGATGCGGTAGCTGCGCGCGGCCTGGTTCTGGACGCGGGCGCCTTCGGCGGGCTCGGCGGCCCGGGCGGCGATCGGCAGCGCCATGGTCGCGGCGAACAGGCACAGCAGCGCCTTGCGCACGGCGCCGGGCTGGAGGTTGGGGGATGACGGGTGCGCGTGCATTCGGAATTCCTTCGGCATTGATTGCGGATTCATGGCTCTCAATGGGTAGGCCGAACGAAATCGAAAAAGATGAAAGGCGGCGGATAAAAAATGCGCCGAAGCGCACGCCCGCGGCGAAATCAGGCGGGCACGAGCGACACCCAATAGCGCGTGAGCCCGGTCACGCGCACCGGAAACGCCCGCACGATGACCGCCAGCGCCTTGTCGGTGTCCATGACCGGGAAGGCGCCCGACACGCGGATGTCCGCGACGGCGGGGTCGCAGGCCAGCCGGCCACGGTGGTAGCGCGCCAGTTCGGCGACCACGTCGCCCAGCCGCCAGTCGTTGACCACGAGGCTGCCGTGCTCCCACTCCGTGAGCGCGGGGTCGGCCTGCTGCGGTGCCTCGATGCGATCGCCGGTGAAGGCCACCTGCTGGCCGGCCGCCAGCCGCACGACATGGCCGGGTGCGCGCGAGGCGCGAACCTCGACCGCGTCTTCGAGCACGCTCACCAGCGTGCGCGCGCCGTCGCTGCGCACCGTGAAGCGCGTGCCCAGCGCCAGGATGCGGCCGTGCGGCGTGGCCACCATGAAGGGGCGGCTGTCGGTGCGCGCCGAACCCGGCACGCCCCGGTGTCGCGCGGTCTCGGCCAGGATCTCGCCTTCGCGCAGTGAAATGAGCCGGCGCGAGGTGTCGATGGACACGTCCACCGAAGTGCGGGTGTTCAGCATCAGCAGCGATCCGTCGGCCAGCGTGACCGAGCGCTGCTCGCCGGTGCCCGTGCGGTAGTCGGCCACCCAGGCGCGCCAGCCGCCGTCGGTGCCGGCCACCTGCCACGACAGGTACGCCAGCGACCCGCCGCCCGCCAGCACGGCGATGCCGCGCAGCACCCGGCGCCGGTCGGCATGCGCGGCGCGCAGGGTCGATGCGGCCACATGGCCCGGCACGCGCTGCAGCGTCGCCTGCATCGCGTCGAAGCGCTGCCACGCGCGCTGGTGCTCGGGGTGGGCGCGGTGCCAGCGGCGCCAGTTTTCTCGGTCGGCCTCGGTGGCGTCGCCGGAACACAGCAGGGCATACCAGGCGATCGCTCCTTGCGGATGTCGGCTTCGCTGCGCGAGGACGCGCTGGCGGCGTCGGCGCCACCGCCTGGCGTCAGTTCGAACCCGGGCTTCATCATCACGGCGCGAGCAGGTAGCAATGCTCGAGCGCCTTGAGCATGTAGTTGTTGACGGTGCGCACCGACACGCCCAGGCGGGTGGCGATTTCCACGTAGGTCAGGCCGTCGAGCTGCGAAAGCATGAAGGCCTGGCGCACCGCCGGCTTCATGCCGTCGAGCATGGCGTCGATGGCGACCAGTGCTTCGAGCACGATGGCCCGCGCTTCGAGCGACGGCAGTTGGGGTTCGGGCAGCGCGGCCAGCGTGTCGAGGTAGGCGCGCTCGAGCGCGCGGCGGCGGTGGAAATCGACCACCAGCCCGTGCGCGATGGTGGCCAGGTAGGCGCGCGGTTCGGCCGCGGCCACGGGTTCGGTCTTGCTCAGCACGCGCACGAAGGTGTCGTGCGCCAGGTCGGCCGCGTTGTGCGTGCAGCCCAGCTTCTTGCGCAGCCAGGCATGCAGCCATCCGTGATGGTTGCTGTAGAGCGTTTGCACCTCGTGCTGCAACACGAATTCGCCGGCCGGCATGGATGGCATCTCCAGGCAGCCGGGTGAGACTGCGCTCGGTTATTAATACGAATGGTTCTCAATTATATGGGATTGCGGGATAACCCTCCAACCCTGCCCGCGCCGGGCGTGCCCTTGAAACGTCATCGATTGCCCTTATGATTAGCACTCGCTGCTGATGAGTGCTAACAGCCCTCGCATCCAGTCGATGGGCTGCCGGCCTCCGGTCCGGCACCCGACCACAAACCCGTTTCTTATCCATACATCCAGGAGATGCAATGAAACTTCGTCCTTTGGCCGATCGCGTGATCGTCAAGCGTGTTGACAGCGAAACCAAGACTGCCTCCGGCATCGTCATCCCCGACGCAGCCGCCGAGAAGCCCGATCAGGGCGAAGTCCTGGCCGTGGGCCCGGGCAAGCGCAACGACAAGGGCGAACTGGCCGCACTGACCGTCAAGGTCGGCGACCGCGTCCTGTTCGGCAAGTACAGCGGCCAGACCGTCAAGGTCGGCGGCGACGAACTGCTGGTCATGAAGGAAGACGACCTGTTCGCGGTCGTCGAGAAGTAATCAAACCATCCCTATTCGGAGTACATACACATGGCAGCAAAAGACGTCGTCTTCGGCGGTGAAGCCCGCGCACGCATGGTCGAGGGTGTGAACATCCTGGCCAACGCGGTCAAGGTCACCCTGGGCCCCAAGGGTCGCAACGTGGTGCTCGAACGCTCGTTCGGCGCCCCCACCGTCACCAAGGACGGTGTGTCGGTGGCCAAGGAAATCGAACTCAAGGACAAGCTGCAGAACATGGGCGCCCAGCTCGTGAAGGAAGTGGCCTCCAAGACCAGCGACAACGCTGGTGACGGCACCACGACCGCGACGGTCCTGGCACAAGCCATCGTTCGCGAAGGCTTCAAGTACGTGGCCGCCGGCATCAACCCGATGGACCTGAAGCGCGGCATCGACAAGGCTGTCACGGCCCTGGTCGAAGAGCTGAAGAAGGCTTCCAAGCCCACCACCACGTCGAAGGAAATCGCACAAGTCGGCTCGATCTCGGCCAACAGCGACGAAACCATCGGCAAGCTCATCGCTGACGCGATGGACAAGGTCGGCAAGGAAGGCGTCATCACCGTCGAAGACGGCAAGTCGCTCGAAAGCGAACTGGACGTCGTCGAAGGCATGCAATTCGACCGCGGCTACCTGTCGCCCTACTTCATCAACAACCCCGAGAAGCAATCGGCGCTGCTCGACAACCCCTTCGTGCTGCTGTTCGACAAGAAGATCAGCAACATCCGTGACCTGCTCCCCACGCTGGAACAAGTCGCCAAGGCTGGCCGTCCGCTGCTGATCATTGCCGAAGAAGTCGAGGGCGAAGCCCTGGCTACGCTGGTCGTGAACACGATCCGCGGCATCTTGAAGGTCGTGGCCGTCAAGGCTCCTGGCTTCGGCGACCGCCGCAAGGCCATGCTGGAAGACATCGCCATCCTGACGGGCGGCAAGGTCATCGCTGAAGAAGTGGGCCTGACGCTCGAAAAGGTGACGCTGGCCGACCTGGGCCAAGCCAAGCGCATCGAAGTGGGCAAGGAAAACACGATCATCATCGACGGCGCCGGCGCCGCTGGCGACATCGAAGCCCGCGTGAAGCAAGTGCGCGTGCAGATCGAAGAAGCCACGAGCGACTACGACCGTGAAAAGCTGCAAGAGCGCGTGGCCAAGCTGGCCGGCGGTGTTGCCGTGATCAAGGTCGGCGCCGCCACCGAAGTCGAAATGAAGGAAAAGAAGGCTCGCGTCGAAGACGCCCTGCACGCTACCCGCGCTGCAGTGGAAGAAGGCGTCGTGGCTGGCGGCGGCGTGGCTCTGCTGCGTGCCAAGCAAGCCGTGGGCGACCGCGTCAAGGGCGACAACGCCGACCAGGACGCCGGCATCAAGCTGGTGCTGAAGGCCATCGAAGCGCCCCTGCGCGAAATCGTGAACAACGCCGGCGGCGAAGCCTCGGTGGTCGTGAACGCGGTTCTGGCCGGCAAGGGCAACTACGGCTTCAACGCTGCCAACGACACGTACGGCGACATGCTCGAGCTGGGCATCCTGGACCCGACGAAGGTCACCCGCACCGCACTGCAGAACGCCGCTTCGGTGTCCTCGCTGCTGCTGACGACCGAAGCCATGGTTGCTGACGCTCCCAAGGACGAAGCAGCCGCCGGCGGCGGCATGCCCGACATGGGTGGCATGGGCGGCATGGGCGGCATGGGCATGTAATTTCGCTCGCCCCCAGGCTGCGCGGCACTTCGTGTCCGCTGCGCCACCCCCCTACCGGGGGCAACACCTGCGGACCGGCAGAGCCGGATCCGCGGTGTTTTGCGAAACAAAAAAACCCGTCTTGCGACGGGTTTTTTTATGGGCGCTCGATTGACAGAGCCGCTTATTGGAATTGGTCCCGCAGCGCCGTATAGAGCACCTGGAACCGCGTGTGCCGCGCCTGATGCGAGGCCGCGCCCTCGGTCGAAGGCGCCAACTGCTGCCGCACCGGCGGCAGCGTACACACCTTCGCGACCTCGCCCCCATCGGCCAGCCACGCCAGCCGTGCCGCGCCCAGCGCCCCGCCCGTCTCGCTGCCCGCATAGAGCGTGAGCGGCACCTGGAAGATGTCGGCCAGCAACTGCCCCCACCACACGCTGCGCGCACCGCCGCCCACCAGCGCCACTTCGCGCAGCGGCATGTCGGCCGGCAGGCGCAGGGTGTCGAAGCCGTCGCGCAGGCCGAAGCTCACACCCTCGACCACGGCATAGGCGATGTCCGCCGGGCCGTGCGCATGCGTGAGGCCGACCAGCGCGCCCTGTGCATTGGGGTTGTTGTGCGGCGAACGCTCGCCCGACAGGTACGGCAAGAACAGCGGGCAGCGCTCGCGCTGCGCCAGCGACACCGAGGCCGCCGCTTCGAGCAGCGCGGCCTCATCGGCGAACCTGAAAGTCTTGGCGGCCCAGCTCACCGCGCTCGCGGCCGAGAGCATCACCGACATCTGGTGCCAGCGCCGGGGCAGCGCGTGGCAGAAGGCATGCATGGCCTGCGCGGGGTTCGGCAGGAAGCGGTCGGTCGACACGAACACCACGCCCGACGTGCCGAGCGACACAAAGCCCTGCCCCGGCTCGACCAGCCCCATGCCCACCGCGCTGGCGGCGTTGTCGCCCGCGCCACCGGCGATCAGCACGTCGCTGCCCAGGCCCCAGCGCGCGGCCAGCTCGGGCTTCAGCTGCGCGGAGACCTCGCTGCCTTCGACCAGCCGCGGCATGTGCGCGCGCGTGAGCCCTGTGGCCGCGAGCAGTTCGTCGGACCAGTCGCGCGCGCCCACGTCGAGCCACAGCGTGCCCGCCGCGTCCGACATCTCGCTGACCGCTTCGCCGCTGAGCATGAAGCGCAGCCAGTCTTTCGGCAGCAGCACGCGCGCCACGCGCTTGAAGATTTCAGGCTCGTGCTCGCGCACCCACAGCAGCTTGGGCGCTGTGAAGCCCGGCATCGCGAGGTTGCCCGCGATCTCGCCGAGGCGCGGCACGGCGCGCGTGAGCGCCTCGCACTGGGCGCCGCTGCGGCCGTCGTTCCACAGGATCGCGGGGCGCAGCACTTCGCCCTGCGCGTCGAGCAGCGTGGCGCCGTGCATCTGCCCCGACAGGCCGATGGCGCGCACCGCCGCCAGTTCTTCGGGGTGCGACTTGCCCAGCGCGCGCATCACCTCTTCGAGCGCTTGCCACCACTGCTGCGGCGCCTGCTCCGACCACAGCGGCTGCGGCCGTTCGACCGTGAGCGGCGCGCGCGCCACGCCGACGATGCGGTGATCGTCCGCGAGCAGCAGCGCCTTGAGCTCGGACGTGCCGAGGTCGAGTCCAAGATACAAGGTAACCCCCTGATTTTTTGGCTTAGGAAGAGATGCCGCCGCCGAAGCGCGTGTCGGCCTGGCGCCGGAATTCGCTGGGCGTCATGCCCTTGATTTCCAGGAAGCGCCGGTTGAAGTTCGCCACGTTGTTGAAGCCCACCTGGTAGCAGATGTCGGTCACGTAGTGGTCGGTCTGCATCAGCAGGTGGCAGGCGCTATTGATGCGCACGCGGTTGACGAAATCGGTGAAGCTGTTGCCGGTCGAGCGGCGGAAGAAGCGGCTGAAGCGGCTCTCGCTCATGCCCAGCTCGGCGGCCACGTCCGACATCGAGATCGGGTCGGCCATGTTGTTGGTGATGCGGTTGACGATGCCGTTGATCTGGTCGACCTGCGCGTCGCCGTCCGCGCCTTGCGCGCCCTGCATCTGCACGCTCGACAGCAGCCGGTAGTCGGTGCATTGCGCCAGGTCGGCCATGAAGTCGAGGAACAGCCCCAGGCGACGCACGCCGCGCGCGGCCTTGATGTTGTCCCAGTGCGTTTGCGCCTTCTGCGAGATGCCGAAGAACTCGATGCCGTGGCGCGCGCGCTCCAGCAACTGCATCACCTCGCGCAGCTCGGGAATGCCGGCGGCCGCGCTCTCGATGGGCTCGTGGCGGAACTGGATCACCCGGTCGCGCCCCGCCGCGCCGCCTTCGGGCACGTCGAGCGAGATCCAGTTGTGCGGCAGGCGCGGCCCGCACAGCACCAGGTGCCCCGGCTGGAACGGCCCGATCCAGTCGCCGATGAAGGCCTTGCCCGAGGTCTCGGTGATCAGGTGCAGCTCGTAGTCTTCATGGAAGTGCCATCGCACCAGCGGGCTGGGAAAGCCGTGCGCCAGGCAGCGCACGAGGCCGGTTTCTTCGGGCGCCTCGTAGCCCAGCGAGGGGGAGCGCGCAAAGTCGCGCTCCAGCTCGGGTTGGCGCTGGCGGGGGACCGAGCGTTTGCGTGTGGACGTCGTCATGGCAGCACGGTTCAGGACCGGGAAGCTACAGCCGCATTGTCTTCTTGCGCCAGCGCGGCGTGAACCGCGGCCAGCGTGGGTGGATCCGCGCCCTCGCGGGTGCAGTTCAGCGCGGCGGCCGTGGCGGCGAATGCCATCACTTCGCGCCACGCCTCGTCGCTCAGCGCGCCGAGCTGGGCCGGCTGCTCCACGCCGTGCGCGAGCAGCGACACCGACAGGCCCGCCGTGAAGGTGTCGCCCGCGCCGATGGTGTCGACCACGGTGATGCGCGGCGCGGCCACGGTGAGCGGTGCGTGGCCGGTGCGCCAGAGCGTGGCGCCGTCGCCGCCGCGCGTGACGATCACGGCGCGCGCGCCGGCTTTCAGGCAATCGGCGGCCAGTGCGTCGACAGGCTGCCCGGGTGCGAGCAGTTCCGCGTCTTCGTCGCTGAGCTTGACCAGGTCGGCCATGGCGAACCAGCTTGTGACGCGCGAGCGATAGGCCGCCATGTCGGCGATCAGGCTGGGCCGCACATTGGGGTCGAACACGATCACGCAGCGCACCCTGTTCGCGGCGACCAGGTCGGCGATGCGCGTGGCGGCCGGGTCCTGCAGCAGCGAGATCGAGCCGAAATGCAGGAAGCGGCAGTCCGCCGGCAACTGCGGCAGCGGCTCGGGCGCCCAGGTGGCGTCGGCGCTGCCGCGTGTGTAGAAGGCGTAGCGGTTGGTCTGCGGCGTGCGCTCGACAAAGGCCAGTGTCGACGGCGCGTTGCTGCGCAGGATGAGGCTGGTGTCGACGCCGTTGCGTTCGAGAAAGCCCATCAGCCGCTCGCCGAACAGGTCGCTCGACAGCTGCGTGAGAAAGCCGGTGGGCTGCCCGAGCCGTGCGCAGGCCACGGCGGTGTTCAGCGGCGAGCCGCCCTCATGGCCCAGGAAGGCCAGGGTGCCCGCCTCGCTGGCGGTGAAATCGATCAGGGCTTCGCCCGTGAGTGCAATGCGCATGGTGTCTGGATTCTGGCGGTATCGATCAGGTCAAGGCGCGGGCATCGTCCAGGAAGCCGCGCTCGGCGGCCAGCGTGGCGGGATGGTCGAGCAGTTCGGCAAAGAGCCGCGGCGGGATGGTGATGGCGCCCACGCCGAGCCCCAGCAGGGAAAGGTAGGCCTCGCGCGAACGGATGCTGGCCACCAGCAGGCGCGTGCCGGCCGCCGGGCGCCGCGCGACCAGCGATTGCATCTGCGCGATCAGCGCCAGGCCGTTGACGCCCGAGTCGTCGAGCCGCCCGAGGTACGGCGCCGCATAGGCCGCGCCCAGTTGCGCCGCGAAGTGCGCTTGCTCCGGCGCGTACACGGCCGTCCAGGTGACGGGCACGCCCTGCACGATGAGCCGCGCGCCGGCGTCGAGGCCCTGGCGGGTGGCGGGAATCTTGATGACGAGCTGGCCGGGATCGAAGTGCGGCAACAAGACCTGTGCGTCTTCGAGCATGCCGTCGACTTCGCTCGAACCGACCTGCGCCTGCACCTGGCGCGCGCCCAGTTCGATGCAGCGCTTCAGCAGGCCGGGCACGTCGGCCCGGGCGACACCCGCGCGTTTCAGCAAAGTGGGGTTGGTGGTTACGCCATGCACCACCGGGTGCGGCAGGCAGGTCCGCAACTCGGCCAGGTCGGCGCTGTCCAGGTAGAGGTGGAAGTCTTCGTTCATGGGTTGTGGCGTTCGCATTCGAAGCGCGTGCGTTCAGGGTGGGCAGGCGGCCGGTGCTCGGCGATCAACGACCGCCCTGAAGAACAGCGCACCTCAAATGCAACGAACGAAGAAGAAAAGCAATGGTTCATCTCACATCAGCTCATGACGTTGCCGCCATCGACGTTGAGCGTCTGCGCGGTGATGTAGCGCGCCTCGTCGCTGGCAAGAAACACGGCAGCACCCGCAATGTCGCTCGGCAGCCCCATGCGACCGAGCGGCACCGCCAGCCCGACCTGCCGCTTCTTTTCTCCCGGCGGCAGGCCCTCGGCCTTGGCGAACAGACTGTCGACATGGTCCCACATCGGCGTGTCGACCACACCGGGGGAAATGCCATTCACCCGAATGCCGTGCGGCGCCATGGCCAGCGCGGCGCTTTGCGTGTAGCTGATGACGGCCGCCTTAGTCGCGCAGTAGTGCGCCACCAGCGCCTCGCCGCGACGCCCCGCCTGCGACGCCATGTTGATGACCGATGCGCCCTGCGTGCCGGCCTCGACCATGTGGCGCAACACCGCCTGCATCACGAAGAACATGCCCTTCACGTTGACCGCGAACAGCCGGTCGAACGAGGCCTCGTCGCTGTCCAGAAGCGGCGCGAGGTCGAACACCGCGGCGTTGTTGAACAGCGTGTGGACCGGCCCGAAGGCCACCTGCGCCTCGGCCAGCATGTGCGCGATGGCGGCGGTGTCGGTGACGTCGGCCGCGATGTAGGCGAGCTTGTCGGGGTGGCTGTGTTGCAGCGCGCGCACCGCGTCGGGCGCGGCGGTGGCGCGATCGATCACCGTGCAGCGCGCGCCCTCTGCAATGCAGGCCTGCGCGACTGCAAGACCGATGCCGCCGCCCGCGCCGGTCAGCAGCACATGCCGGTCTTGCAGGCGGGCGCTCATGGCTGGGGCTGGCCTTGGGCCGCGACGAAGCCCGCGACGCGCTCGCTGGCGCGGCGCACGGCGTCGATCAAACGGGCGTCACCGGTGATGTTGCCCCACAGCCCCGCGTCCGAACACAGCGCGACGACCGGGTCGGCCGCGTCGCAGATCGCATGCGCCACCGCTTCGTCCATGCCCTGGTCCTGATAAACGTAGGGCAGCGCGCCGCGATGCCAGCGCTGCAGGAACGCAAGGAACAGCGCGGGCAGCATCGCCACGCTGTCGATGCTCTGGCCCGCAGCCAGCCGCTCGCGCACGGTCGGCGCGATGAAGCCGGGAATCTTCGAGAAGCCGTCGGCCGCCACGCGCTGGTTGGTGTCGCGGATGGCGGGGTTGCCGAAGCGGTCGAGCACCACGTCGCGGTACGCCGCAAGGTCGATCGGGCTCGGGCTCAGGCAGGGAATGACGTCGTCGGTCACGTAGTCGAACGCCATCTTGCGAATCGCCGCGTCGTGGGTGCCTTCGTGGATGAAGTTCAGGCCCACCAGCGTGCCCGCCCACGCGATGCAACTGTGCGTGGCGTTGAGGATGCGGATCTTGGCTTCTTCGTACGGCTGCACCGACTCGACCAGCTCCACGCCCACGCGGCCCCAGTCGGGGCGCCCGGCCGCGAAGTTGTCTTCGATGACCCACTGGATGAAGCTCTCGCCGGTGATGGCGGCAGCGTCGTCGCGGCCGGTGGCCACCTTGACGCGCGCGCGCAGCTCGGGCGGCGGGCGCGGCGTGATGCGGTCGACCATCGCGTTCGGGCAGCGCGTGTGGGCGTTCACCCAGGCCAGCAGGTCGGCGTCGCCCGCGCGCTCGATGAACTCCAGCAGCCCGGCGCGGAAGCGGTCGCCGTTGTGGCGCAGGTTGTCGCAGTTCAGCAGCGTCACGGCACCCGCGTTTGCGGCTTTGCGCGCGCGCAGGATGGCGCAGACCGCGCCGTAGATGGTCACGTTGTCGCCGCCCGCCTCGCCGCGCCGCGCGCGTCGATGTCGGCCGCGAGGTCGGCGAACGACAGGTCGAGCTTGCCCTTGTCGTCCAGGTAGTAGCCGGCCTCGGTCACGGTGAACGACACGATGCGCGTCGAAGGCGCCGCGCCGCGCGCGATCACGTGGGCCAACGAGCGCTCCCATGGCAGCACTTCGCGGATGGCGCCGATTTCTTCGTAGCGGTATTCGCCCGCCGGGGACACGGTCTCCAGCGTGTAGCGGCCGCCTTGGGCCTGCAGCGCCGCGACCACGTCGGCCATGTCCGGCCGGATGTTGGCGCCCGACAGCGACCAGCGGGTGTCGCCCGCGTCGATCAGCCGCTGCAGGTACAGCGCCTGGTGGGCGCGGTGGAACGAGCCCAGGCCGAGATGAAGCACCGTGAACTCCGTGGGAGCCGGTGGAATTTGCGCGATGGTCACGGGAATGTCCGTTGAAAAGACGTTGGAAGAATCAGGGTCACGCGGTGACCGAACGGCCATCGCGGTTGAACAGGTGCAGCACCGAGGGGTCGAGCTCCACGGCCACGTCGTCGCCCGCCTGCAGCGGCGTGCGGTCGTTCTGCCGTGCGATCAGCGGCACGCCGCCCACGTCGACGTGAATCAGCGTGTCGGCGCCCAGCGCCTCGATCAGCTCGACGCGGCCCTGCACGTCGGACACCGGCGCGCCCTGCTTCGGATGCACGCGCAGGCCTTCTGGACGCACACCCAGGAAGCCGTCGCTCGGCAGCCGGCCGCCAGTGGCGGCGGAGAAACTCGGAATGGCCGCGGCCGCCACCATGTTCATCGACGGCATGCCGATGAACTGCGCGACGAACTGGTTGGCCGGGTGGTCGTACAGCTCCAGCGGCGTGCCGACCTGCTCGATCAGCCCGTCCTTCAGCACCACCACGCGGTCGGCCAGCGTCATGGCCTCGACCTGGTCGTGCGTGACGTAGATGGTGGTCGCGCCCAGCGCGCGGTGCAGCTTGTGGATCTCGACGCGCGTGTTGCCGCGCAGCGCCGCGTCGAGGTTCGACAAGGGCTCGTCGAACAGGAACACCTTGGGCGCGCGCACGATGGCGCGGCCGATGGCCACGCGCTGGCGCTGGCCGCCCGACAGGTCCTTGGGCGTGCGGTCCAGGTACTGCGTGAGGTTGAGCGTCTTGGCCGCGTATTCGACCTTGGTCTTGATCTCGTCCTTGGACACGCCCGCCAGCTTGAGCGCGAACGACATGTTGTCGTACACGCTCATGTGCGGATAGAGCGCGTAGCTCTGGAACACCATCGCCAGGTCGCGCTTGCCCGAAGGCGCCCAGGTGATGTCCTTGCCGTCGAGCAGCAGGTTGCCGCTGGTGATGGGCTCGAGCCCGGCAATCAGCCGCAGCAGCGTCGACTTGCCGCAGCCCGAAGGCCCGACGAAGACGATGAACTCGCCCTTCTGGATCTGGAGGTCGACACCCTTGATGATGTTGACGTCGCCAAAGCTCTTCTTGATGTTCTTGAGTTCGAGGTAGGCCATGAGATGTCTCCCTTTAATTACTTGACGGCACCGAAGGTCAGGCCTTGCACCAGTTGCTTCTGGCTGAACCAGCCGAACACGACGATGGGCGCGATGGCCATCAGCGAAGCCGCCGACAACTTGGCCCAGAACAGGCCCTCGGGGCTGGAGTACGACGCGATGAGCGTGGCCAGCGTGCCGGCCTTGGCGGAGGTGAGGTTCAGTGCCCAGAAGGCCTCGTTCCAGCTCAGCACCAGGCACAGCAAGCCGGTCGATGCGAGCCCGCCCACCGACAGCGGCAGCACCACGTGGCGGAACTCGGTCCACAGGCTGGCGCCGTCCATGCGCGCCGCCTCGAGGATCTCGTTCGGAATGTCCTTGTAGGCGCTGTAGAGCATCCACACCATGATCGGCAGGTTCGACAGCGTGAACACGATGGTCAGCGCGCTCAGCGAGTCGAGCATGCCCGCGGTCTGCGCCAGCACGTAGATGGGCACCAGCGCGCCGACGGCGGGCATCATCTTGGTGGAGAGCATCCACATCAGGATGTCGCGCGTTTTCTTCGTGCGGAAGAAGGCCATCGAGTACGCGGCGGGCGCCGCGATCAGCAGGCCGAGAACGGTCGAGCCCAGGCTGGTGATGAGCGAGTTGCGCGCGTACAGCAGGTAGTCGCTGCGGCGCTGCACTTCGCCGAAGTTGTCGAGCGTGGGCTCGAAGATGAACAGCGGCGGCACATGAATGGCCTGCAGCTCCGTCTTGAAGGCCGTGAGAAACAGCCAGCCGAGCGGAAAGAACAGCAGCAGCGTGACGGCCCACGCGCTCACGGTGCGCAGCGCCTGGGGCAGGAAGTTGCTGGGGGGGCTTTGTTGTTGCATGGCGTGCTCCGTGCCTCAGTCGAGGTTCTTGCCGATGATGCGGATCAGGAACACGGCCACGATGTTGGCCAGCACCACCGCGAACAACGCGCCGGCCGAGGCCACGCCCACGTCGAAGTTCATGAGCGACTGCTTGAAGATCATGTAGGTCATGTTGGTGCTCGCGTTGCCCGGGCCGCCGTTGGTGGTGATGGCGATCTCGGCGAACACGCTGAGCAGAAAGATCATCTCGATCATGATCACCACCGCCATCGGACGGCCCAGGTGCGGAATGGTGAGATAGAAGAAGCGCTGGAACGAACTCGCGCCGTCCATGCGTGCGGCCTCCATCTGCTCGCGGTCCAGCGACTGCAGCGACGTGATGAAGATCAGGCAGGCGAAGGGCAGCCACTGCCAGGCCACCATGATGATCACGGAGAGCAGCGGAAAGTCGGTGAGCCAGTCCACCGGCTGCGCGCCGAAGAAGCGCCACAGGTCGGCGAGCACGCCGTAGATGGGGTTCATCATCATGTGCTTCCACAGCAGCGCATTGACCGCGGGCATGACGAAGAACGGCGAGATCAGCAGCACGCGCACGATGCCGCGGCCGGGGAAGGGCTCGTTCACCAGCAGCGCGAGCAGCGTGCCCATCACCACCGTGATGACGATCACGCTGCCGATCAGGAGCAGCGTGTTCCACGTGGCCGGCCAGAAGTCGGGGTCGGTGACGAAGTAGTGAAAATTCTCGATGCCCGCGAACGTGTGCTCACCGGGCTGCATGAGGTTGTAGTTCACGAACGAGAAGTACAACGTCATCAGCAGCGGCACGATCATCCACAGGAAGAGCGTGAGCACCGCGGGCGCATGAGGGCGCGAGGCAGGAGTCGTTTCATGAGGAAGTTCCTTCTCTTGTTGTGTCTGGCTCCTTCCCCCTTTGGGGGAAGGCGGGGATGGGGGCTCCCTGATCGACCACCGCGGCGAT
>NZ_MOWM01000007.1 GCF_016082275.1 Variovorax sp. E3 | reverse complement strand
CGGCGCGCCCGCGGCCACCGGCTCGCGCCGCCAGCCCGCCGCCAACGCGCGCCAGAACGCGAGCCGCAACGGCACGGGCTGCTTGCGTTGCGCATCCGCGTGCGTCGCCTGCAGATAGCGCGCGAACTCGGGCGTCCAGCCATCGACGAGAACGGCGGTGAGCCCCTGCGGTGCGATGTCGATGCGAGGCCGATGGCGAAAGCACGCGGTCTGGTCGCAGCTCAGGCAGCCGCGTGCCAGGGGCAGTGCGGGCGACGTGCCCTCTTCTTCATTCGCGCGACGCAGCACGACGGGCAACGCGGCCGAAGCCGACGGCGCACGCGCGCGAATGCGCAGCACCAGCTCGCTGTCGGTCAGCTCCACCTCGAGCCGCCAGGCGTGCTTCGCGCGCAGCTTCAGGTCGACGTAGTTCCAGAACACCGTTGCGTCGACCGCGTCACCATCGGCGGCGTCAGCCTGCTCGATGCGCGCCGTGTGCCCGTGGTGCTCGACCAGCTCGAAGCCCGCGCGCGCCGCCACCGTGGCCAACGCATTCGACAGCTGGCAGAGGCCGCCAGCCAGCGTCGGCACCACGCAGCCCTCGCGCAGTTCGCGCCCCACGACGAAGCCGCGCCACGCGGCGGGCCGCCCGAGCTGGCGCCAGAAGCTCAGCACCTCGCCGCCGGCACCTCGACGGCGTCGAAGGCGCGGCGCGCCACGCGCAGGTTCTGCACCTTGCCGGCCACGAGCGGAAATTCATCGGCACGGCCGTCGGACCACAGCGGCGTGCGGTGTTGCGCGAGCACGGGCGCATCGGCCAGTGCGTGGCTGTCGGCAGGCCAGCGCCGGGCCGAGGGCCGCAGCGTTTCGCGCAGCGCATGGGCCGCGGCCAGCAGCCGCGTGCGCAGCCAGAAATCGATCGCGTCGATGCGGCGCGGCGGCTGCCAGGCCTGCACGCTCACGCGGAGGGGCCTCGCTTGCGCCATTGGCCGAGGTCGGCTTCGATGCGCTCGTTGATGTCGCCGCTCCACTGCACGCCGAAGCCGGCCGCGCGCAGCAGCTCGGCGATGCGCTGGCCCACCAGCACGGTATTGGCCTCGCGCTGCTCGATCTCAGGGATCATGCCGCCGCTGAACGCCAGGTGCAGGCGGCCGGTGCGCACCACCGTATCCAGGTCCTGCGAGTGATAGAAGCAGCAGCCGCGAATGCCCGAAGCCAGGCGGCCCGCGGCACGCCACTGTTCGCGCACGTCGTCGTGCCCGTCGGACAGCGTGTTGCCGGCGCGGTGCAGCGCAATGATCTTCTCGGCGCGCAGTTGCGCGAACACGGCTTCGAGCCGGTCGTACTCGGTCTGCGCGGGCCAGCCGGCTTCGGCGGCGTGCTTGGCGGCGCAGGCCAACCCGGTTTCGGCCTTGACCCAGGCACGGTCCTCGGCCGTGAGCTCGTCGGGGTCCAGGTACTCGTCGGTGATCATCCATTCGACGTCGGCGTCGGGATGAAAGCCGCACCACACCAGGTCGTGGATGCGTCCGCGCGTGTCTTCGGGGTCGAGAGTGAGGGCCATGCGTAGAGGGTTGCCGCCTCGTGCGGCGGCGGATCGTGCTTTCTTTTTCCTGGCGGGAGCGCGCCGTATTTTCGCCCGAGCGCACCACCTTGATGCATTAATGCGAAAGCATGAAGTCCTGCGACCCTCCCCTTTCGCCCCGCGTCATCATGCGGGATGCCCCGCGCCAAGGCAATGCGCCTTTCGGCGAAGGCAAGCTCTGCCGCATGGCCGGGAGTGGCTATGCTCGGCGCCTCTTCATGCCGCAGCACCCACCCGCCATCGACCTGCCACCCTTCGAGGAACGGCTGCCGGCCGCGTGGACCTCGGGCGCGCCGCAGGCCACCGAGCGCGCCCCGAAGTCGGCCGCCGACTGGCTCGGGTGGCTGATCGCGCTCGCGGTGCTGGCCTTCTTCGCGGTGTTCGGTTTCCAGGCGATCACCTGGGCGCTGGCCGGCGGCTGGCAATGGCTCTGGATGGTGGTCGGGGTGCCGGTGTTCGCGGGCTTCTCGGTGCTGACGGTGGTGTTCGTCTTCACGACGCTGCGCGAGCGGCGCCGCGTGCGCATGGCGCTGGAGAACATTTCGCTGGAACGTGGCGAGGGCTTTCGCGCCGGCGAGCCGCTCGAGCTGCGGCTGCGCGCGACGGTGCCCGTGGCGCAGGCGGGTGAACGCACGGCGCCACCGGCGCGCCTGAGCTTGCGGCTGATGCGGCGCGCCCTGCATCGTCCAGGGGCCGGGGGCGAGGCGTCGGTGGCGGACACCTGCTGCGACGAGGCCGTGATGCCGTGCGACGACCCACGGGCGACGCGGCTGCTCTACATGGGCACGCTGTGCGCACGCCCTGAAGACGACGACGGCACGGCCCTGTGGTCAGTGGCACTGCACGACACGGACGCCGACACAGACGCCGGCGCGCCCTTCCTCGTCGCCCCCTGCGCCGGCTGCCCGCGCGGCGCTGACCCAGGCAAGCGGCCGTCGTCAGCGCTGCGCGCCGGCCGCGATGGCCTCCAGCAGCACGTCGGTCGAACGCACGCGGCCCATGCGCGGGAACAGCTCCTTGTTCGCGAAGTCATGCGGCTCGGCCGCCAGCGAGCTCATCGCGTCTTCCACGAACACCAGCTCGTAACCCCGGTCGAAGGCCGCGCGCGCGGTCGATTCGACGCCGAAGTTGGTCGCGATGCCGCTCATCACCAGCGTCTTGATGCCGCGGCGGCGCAGTTGCTGGTCGAGGTCGGTGCCGTAGAACGCGCCCCACTGGCGCTTGGTGATGCGCACGTCGGCCGCCTGCACCTGCAGCTCGGGCACCAGCTCGGAGAACTCGGGCGGCGGCACGGGCGACCCGGGCGGGCGGCCGATGGAGGCGTCCGCCGCAGGCTCAGCAGCGCGGTCACGTCCACGCGCACCCAGACGACGGTGCCGCCGGCCGCGCGCAGGCTGTCGGCGATGCGCTTGCTCCGCTGCACCACATCGGCGGCGGTGTGCGGCGCGAGCTGGCGGCCCACGTTGCTGTGTTGCAGGTCGATGGAGATGAGGCCGTCTGGCCGGGGTTCAGGGCGAGGGGTTGGGCTTGCATCGACCCATGATACGGACGGCGTATGAGCCGGTCATGAGCGTCCCCGTGCATGCAAAAAGGCCGGGCCATGCAATGCATGGCCCGGCCTTTTTTCGATCGATGCCCACCGAAGCGGGCACGCTGCCGACAAATTACAGCGGAAGCGCGTCGCCGCGAGCGGCGGCACGGGCCGCTGCGCGCACTGCCGCGCGGTCCACCGTGCTGGCCAGCACGGGTGCCACGCCTGCCGATGCGCCTTCGGCGTACGGGTTGTCGCTGTGCGCGGCGGCCACGGCTTCGGCGCGAACGGTGGCGCGGTTGGCCGTCGAAACAATCACTTGGGCCGGGCCGGCGTTGGCGCGGTGGCGTAGGGGTTGGCGCTGTGCGCGGCCACGACGGCCTGGCTGGCGACGTCGGCGCGGCTGGCGGCCGAGGTCAGTTGATGCACGCCGTCATAGGTTTCGGCATGGGCGCCACCGGCAACGGCCAGCAGGGCGAGGGCAACGGCGGAGAGGATCTTCGAGGCGGTCATTTGGATTTCCTTCAATTGGTTTGATTTTTGGTTCTTGGTCTGGATCAGCTGAAGGGCTGGTCCATGGGATCAATTGTGCGCCGTTGTCTAAGTAAAAACCCTTAGCAAACGGAACCGCGGTGTTCACACTACGGAAACAATCACACATCGGAAAAGGCGCAAACGGCTTGTCGTAGAGTGTCCGGATGCGTGCGCCGCCCTCTTCGACCTCTTTTGCGCCCCTGACGCCCTGGGGCACCGCCGATGCCGTCTTCGACGCGCTGGCCGGCGCCTGGACGCTGGCGCGGACCATCGAAGGCCAGGCCTCCATGACCGGCATCGCCGTGTTCACCCCCGGCGGGCAGGGCGTGCTGAAGTACCGCGAGGAAGGCCGCATCCGGCTGGCCGACGGCAAGGAGTTCGACGGGCACCGCGAATACCTCTTCGAGCGCGCGCCCGGCGGCTTCGTGGTGCACTTCGCCGAGACGCCGCCGCGCCTGTTCCACGCCATCGGCATCGTGCGCGACGGCGACGCGCTCGCCGGGTCGGCCACGCACCTGTGCACGCCCGACACCTACGACAGCAGCTACCGCTTCTTGGCGGACGGCTCGTTCGAGATCCGCCACACGGTGCGCGGCCCGCGCAAGGACTACCTCTCGGCCACCGTCTTCACCCGGCGCGCCGCGTAGGCCGGCCGAAAATCAGTCGCGGTCGAGCCGCCAGGCCGGCATGCCGCGCATCACCGTCTGCACGAGCATCGCGCAGATGCCGCACTTGATGAGGTCGCCCGGAATGAAGACCAGCATGGCCAGCGCGGCCTGCGACAGCGACATGTGGGCGATCCACGAGAGCCCGACGATGCCGAAGGCATAGACCACGGCAATGCCGCCGACCACCGACGAGAGGAAAGCCGCCGCCAGCAGCGGCAGGCCCGTCGCGCCGGCCATGCGGCGCATCGCAAGGCGCATCAGCAGGCCGCAGGCGAAGGCACCGAACATCCAGCCGAACAGGAAGCCCCCGGCCGGCGCCACGAACACGCTCAGGCCGCCACGGCCGCCCGGCAGCAGCGGCAGGCCCAGCGCCACCGCCAGCAGGAACAGCGCGATGGCCAGGAAGCCCCGGCGCGGCCCGAGCAGGCAGCCCGCCAGCATCACGCCCAGCGACTGCAGCGTGATCGGCACGCCGAACGGCAGGTCGATCTTGGGGATCAGGCCGAACACCGCCATCAGCGCCGCGAACAGCGCGATGTAAGACAGGGAGCGGGACGAAGTGAGGGAGCCGGTGGTGGTCATGGCGATCAATTTGCAATCGAGAAGAAGAAGGTTCAGCGGCCGAGCCGCGCGGCCAGCGCGTCGGCCACGCGCTCCGCCGTCTGCAGCGTGCGGATGGTCAACGGCGCCAGCAGCCTCAGGCCGCCGCCGCGGCCCGAGCGCGCGCGGTAGGCATCGTCCAGGCGCTGCCACTGCACATAGAAATTCTCGGCGAAGCGCAGCATCAGGCCAAGCCCCAGCGCGATCCGCTCGGTCGGCACGCCCAGGCGCTGCAAGGGATGCAGCACGGCTTCGAGCACGGCCAGCAGGTCTTCGAAGCGCGTGGTCAGGGTCAGCATCAGCGCAAGCGTGGCCGCGCTGGCCAGGCGCAGCGCACTCGCCACGCCGAGCGGTGTCGTGCCCATGGCCCAGTGAAAACCGATGATCAGGCGCCGGCGATGGCCACGCCGAGCAGCATGCGCACGCGGCGCCACGCGGGCGCCCCGAGCGACGTGAAGATCAGCAGCACCACGGCACATGCGATGGCCAGGTGCACCGGGGCCTCGACCAGCACCAGCAGCGTGCCGCACACCGACAGCACCGCGAGCTTGACCCACGCCGCCATCGCGTGCATCCACGTCGGCTGTTCCGAATAGAGGCTACGCATGGCGGCCGCGCTCCGCCGCGGCGCGCTCGCGCACGTTCTCGGCATAGGCCTCGCAGACCTCGCGGCCCGGCCCGTCGGCGCGCACCTTGCCCTGCTCGAGCCACAGCACGCGCTCGAAGTCGTAGACGTGTTCGAGCAGATGGGTGGACACGACGATCTGCTGGTCCGTGGCGTCGAGCTGCGCGGCCAGCCGCGCCTGGCTCAGCAAGTCGAGGCTGGCGAAAGGCTCGTCGAGCAGCAGCGTGGCCGGCCGGCTGATCTGCAAGGCCAGCAGGCACACCTGCTGGCGCTGCCCCTGGCTCAGCTCACCGACGGCGCGCCCGGCCCAGGCATCGAGCCCGCGCTGCGCCAGGAACTCGCGCGCCTGCTGCCGCGCCGCCTGCCGCGTCTCGCCGCGCGCCGTGAGGCTGAAGGCCAGCTCCTCGGCCACGGTCGGGAAGATGATCTGGTCGTCGGGGTTCTGGAACATCAGCCCCACGTGCTTCGGCAGCTGCTTGCGGTCGGCCTGCGTGTCGCAGCCATGCACGAGCACGCGCCCTTGCTGCGGCTGCTCGAGCCCGCTGATGAGCCGGAACAGGCTGCTCTTGCCCGCCCCGTTGTCGCCGACCAGGCCGATGCGCGTTTCCCGCAGGCTGAGCGTCAGCCCTTCGAAGACGTGCTGGTTGCCGCGCACCAGCGTCACCGCCTCGAGGTGGATGCTGTGCGAAGACATGGGTTCGGGCGGGGTCGGCTGCGGCAAGGGGCGCCCACTGTACCCGAACCCACCGGGGCGGCGCGGGGCTCAGGGCGTGGCGGAAAAGAGCCCGTTGATCTCGCCGACCGACAGCATGCCCTCGCCCATCGTGTCGAAGCGGCCGTGCCCGAAGGCCTGCGCGGCGATGCGCCCCACCAGCCCCAGCGCCGATTGCAGCGGGCCGCAGCCCAGGCTGATGCGCCGCGCCCCGGCGTGTGCCAGCACCCCGGCCGACGGGGCGCCGGCGTAGCCCGCGTAGACGTTCAGCGGCTTGTCCAGCGCGCCGGCCAGGGCCGCGATTTCGTCGAGGCTGGACATGCCGGGCACGAAGACGCCGTCCGCACCCGCTGCCACATAAAGGCGCGCGCGTCGTTGCGCCTCCGCGAAACGCGCCGCCGGGTCTTCCCAGGGCACGAAGTAGGCGTCGGTGCGCGCGTGATGAAGAAGCGCGCGTCCAGCTTGCGGATGGCGGCGATGCGCTCGCACAGCACCTGCGGCGGCATCAGCTCGCGCGTGCCCGGGCGCGTGCCGTCCTCGATGTTGATGCCGGCCGCGCCCCTGTCGATCAGCGCGCCCGCCACGTCGGCCACGGCCTGCGTGCTGTCGCCGAAGCCCTGTTCGATGTCAACGCTCACCGGCACGCTCGCCACGCGGCAGATGCGGGCGCAGGCGGCGAGCATTTCGCCGGCCGGCATGCGCTCGCCGTCCGCGTAGCCGAGCGACCAAGCCATGCCCGCGCTCGTGGTGCCGATGGCCGTGGCCCCGGCGCGCTCGACGATGCGGGCGCTGACGGCGTCCCAGGCGTTCACGAGCACCAGCGGTTCAGGGCCGGTGTGCAACCGGTGAAAGGCATCGGCTCGCTGGCGTGTTTCGGAAAGAGGCATGTGCGCTGGCCCGAAGGCGTTGGTGTGGAATGGGCGCAGCGTAAAGGCACGCCGCCTTCAGGACTTGGAAAAAATTGCGCCCCGCGCCGGTCACCCCATCAGCGCCACCACCGGGTAGCGCCGCCACTCGGGCTCCGCATGGCGCCGGCCGTGCGCGAAGACAAAACCCAGCACCGCGGCCGGGTCGGACAGCTTCTCGGGATGGTCCGACTTCCACTGCTCGAACAGCGTCTTCAGCGCGGGCTCTTCCTCCAGCATCCGCAGTGCCGTGTCTTCGAAGACGTAGTCAGAAAAGTTCTCCTTCTTCTCCAGCACGCTGTTGAAGAAGCCCCAGCGGAAGAAGCTGTCGTGCGCTTCGGGCTCCAGCGTCTCGACCGCATAGCGGGCATGGGGCTGGTCGAGCGATATCCACACGTCGCCCGCGCGCGCCTGGAAGGGCTCGGTGCGTTCGGCCAGTTCCACTTCGTCGTGGAACATGTGCCCCTCGTAGGCGTTGGCGCGGGAGGCCACGCGCTGGATGCGGTACACCCGCGCCGCGCCGAACACCTCGTCGGCATCCAGGCGCCGCATGGCGACGCCGTTCCATGCCAGCCGCTCGATCACTTCGCGCCAGGCCTGGGGCACGAGGTAGGCCTTGGGCGCGGCGACGGACACAACGTCCACGCAGCGGTCGAAGTGCACGATGTCTTTTTCCCACGGCTGGCTGCGGTCGTAGGCCAGCCGTTCGTAGTGGCCGAGCTTGCTGGGCGTGCGAACCGCCGCATAGCCCTGGAAGCGCAGGCTGGCCGGCGGCTGCGGTCGTTGCGCCACGACACCGGCCAGCGCGCCTGCCGCGCCGCCGCGGCCCGTGCGTCACGGCGCAGGGCCTGAATCTGCGCGGCATGCGCCACGGTGAAGTCCAGCACCACCTCGACCAGCGTGCGCATCGACGCCACGCGATCCGCGAAGGGCTTGAGCATGTGGGTTTCCGGCATGAAGCCGATGGTGTGGTGCAGCGCGGCATAGCCCGTGGAAAAGCGCGGCAGGTCGAGGAAGTCTTCGATGCCGTCGTCGGGCGTCTCGGCCAGCAGGTTCATGTAGGGACAGGTGGGCCAGCCGCGCTGGCGCATGTCGCCGTAGATCGCGGGCAGCATGCGCTCGCGCAGGAAGGCGCCCAGCCCGCCGCCCAGCTTGTCGGGCTGGGTCGGGATCAGCGTCATGGTGTAGCTGTAGTCCGCGCCGTTGGACGTGTGGGTGTCGACCATCACGTCCGGGTTCCAGGCGGTGAAGAACTGGTTGAACACCTGCGCGGCCAGGCTGTCGCACTTGATGAAATCGCGGTTCAGGTCCAGGTGCCGGCCGTTGCCGCGAAAGCCGAAGAACTCGGGCCCGAGCTGGTTCGCGCGCGCGGTGTCTTGCCGGTTCACGCACCCGTCCACGTTGTAGACCGGAATGAACAGAAACACCGTGCCGCCCAGCGCCGCCAGCCGGGCGGGCTGCGTGCAGAAGTCGCGCACCAGCGCCATGCAGGCGTCGATGCCTTCGGGCTCGCCGGGGTGGATGCCGTTGTTGTTGAAGAACACCGGGCGGCCTTGCCGTTGGAGTGTTTCGCGGTCGAACACGCCGTCGGCAGTGACCACGCCCGCATGCATCGGCACGCCGGTGTCCGACACGCCGATGCGGCGCCACTGCAGCACCCCGGGAAAGCGCGCGGCCAGCCGTTCGTAGAACGCCACGCACTCGGCCCAGGTGGTGGTCTGGTTGCCGTTGCCCGCCTCGAACGGCGTGGGGTAGAGGGTGTCTTGTGCAGCAGTCATGGGGAAGCTCCGTTCACACGACCGCAGCGCCAGGGGCCGCCGTCGCCTCGGGCTTTTAGCACGCCTTCCGGCGGCCGTCGCGGGCTTCGCGTCAGAGGTTGATCGACGCCGCCACGTCAGCCGGTTCCCAGCCGCCCGCGCTGCGGCTACAGTAGTTGCCCCAATCGGTCATCCAGCCCTTTCGCCCAGAGTCTGCCAAGAGTCATCAGGCAAGCGCCAGACGAGGCCGCAGCAAACACACATTCAAGGAAACACGTCATGGGCGCCCAATGGAAAGCGAAACACAAGGATCTGGCGGCCAATGCCAAGGGCCGGCTGTTCGGCAAACTCGCCAAGGAAATCATGATCGCCGCGCGCGCCGGCGCCGACCCGGCCGGCAACTCGCGCCTTCGCCTCGTGGTGGAACAAGCGCGCAAGGTCTCGATGCCCAAGGAAACGCTCGACCGCGCCATCAAGAAGGGCGCGGGCCTCACCGGCGAATCGGTGCACTTCGAGCATGTGATCTACGAAGGCTTTGCGCCGCACCGCGTGCCCGTGATGGTCGAATGCCTGACCGACAACGTGAACCGCACCGCGCCTGAAATGCGCGTGCTGTTCCGCAAGGGCCAGCTCGGCACCTCGGGCTCGGTGTCGTGGGACTTCGACCACGTCGGCATGATCGAAGCCGAGCCCGCGCGGCCCGACGCCGACCCCGAAGTCGCCGCCATCGAGGCCGGCGCGCAAGACTTCGAGCCGGCGGGCGAAGGCCACCCCGCGGTGTTCCTCACCGACCCCACCGACCTCGACCTCGTGAGCCGGGCGCTGCCGGCGCAGGGCTTCACCGTGCTGTCGGCCAAGCTGGGCTACAAGCCCAAGAATCCGGTCGACCCGGCGAGCCTGAGCGCGGAGCACCTGGAAGAAGTCGAGGCCTTCCTGGCCGCGATCGATGCGAACGACGACGTGCAGAACGTGTTCGTGGGGCTGGCGGGCTGAGGCCGTTTTTCTTCCGCCAGATGCTTGCCGGAAGATGCCTGTGTGGCGCCGTCCACTACACGGTGGCCGATGAGTTCGGCTACGCGCTGAACTGCCACTGCGCCGACTGCCGCCGCGCGACCGGCTCGGCCTTCAAGCCCTTTGCGGGCATCGAACGCCGCAAGCTGTCGATCACCCAGGGCGAAGAGCTGCTGATGGTCTACGGCCAGAAGGACGCGGGCGACCTGCACTGCGGCCAGTGCGGCTCGCTGCTTTACTCGGTGGTGCGCGACGGCCTGTTCGTGCACGTCACGCTGGGCACGCTGACGGATGCGCCAAGCATTCGCCCGAGCGCGCACATCTTCGTCGGCTCGAAGGCGCCGTGGTTCACGATCACCGACGACCTGCCGCAGTACGACGGCCATGTCGTCGACGCGCGGCCACGCGACGACCGGGCCTGAACCCGTTCAGTCAGCCGCCGCACGTGCGGCACAGCGCGCCGATCTTCAGGCGCTCGTGCGACAGCACCATGCCGTTGGCTTCGCAGGCATCGGCCAGGGCCTTGAACCACGCCTGCGCGTCCGACAGGTCGACAGTGCGCGCGCAAGCCCGGCACTCCAGCCTGCCGCGCACTTGCGCTTGCGGCGCAGGGCTTTGCACCGGAAGCCGGTACGAAGCCGACGCCCTGCCGTTGCGCTCGGACCATTCGCGCTCCAGGCGCCCCGCTTCGAACAGGTGCTTGAGCCCGCGGTACACGGTGTGCGGCCTCAGCACGGCGCCGACCCGCTGCACCACGTACTGGTTGATCTCGTTGGCGTTCAGGCTGCGCCCCTGCGCCTGCGCGATCGCCTCCAGTATCAAGGCATGCTGCTCCAGGGTCCGTTCGGTCACCGGCGCGCGCGCCCCGAAAACCGGGTGATGCGTTCTCGGCCGCCTGGCAAGGTAGCTCGGCGCGCCATCGATCGACGGACCCTGCATGGCATCAGAACTTCGCGTTGAGCGACACGCGGAACGCGCGCGGCGAGCCGGGCGTGATGTTGGTGTTGCTGTTCGCGTTGAGGAAATAGCGCTTGTTGAACAGGTTCTCGACGTTGAGCTGCATCTGCATGTTCTTGTTGAGTGTGAAGAACACCGCCGCGTCGACGCGCGTGTAGCCCGGCAGCGTGACGTTCGGGAACGGGCTGCCCGTGGTGACGATCTGCTGGCTCGACGCGAACATCTTCGACTGGCGGATCACGCCCAGGCCCGCGCCCCACATCGGCGAGAAGTCGTAGCGGTTCCACAGCGCCAGCGTGTGCTTGGGCACCATGCCCACGGTGGCGCCGGCACGGATGGTGGCGGAGGTGTCGGCGCTGAACTTGGCGTCGGTGTACGAGTAGCCGCCCGCCACGCTCCATGCCGGCGTGATGTTGCCGCTCAGGCCCAGTTCGAGGCCTTGCGTGCGCTGGCCCTTGCTGAGGATGGTGCGCGTGCCGGCCGGATCGGTCGGGTCGAGCACGATCACGTTCGAACGGTCGAGGCGGTACAGCGCGGCCGTGGCGGCCAGCGCGGGCGACACGTCCCACTTGGCGCCGATCTCGTAGTTCTTGAACTTCTCGGGCTGGAGGGCCGCGTTGCTCAGGCTCAGCGAGGCCAGCTGGTCGCCGGCGCGCGGCTGGTAGGCGATGCTGTAGTTGGCATACAGCGAGACCTGCTCCACCGGCTTGTAGATCACGCCCACGCGCGGTGACAGCAGGTCGTCGTTGGTCTTGAAGCGGTCGCCGTTGCGGTTGTTGCGGAAGTCGACCTTGAACTGGTCGTAGCGCAGGCCGGCCACCACCTGGAACTGCGGGCTCAGCTCGATCTGGTCCTGCACGTACAGCGCGGCCACCGTGGCCTTGCCGCTGTTGTTGGCATCGGTCGCGGCCTGGCGGTAGACCACCGGCAGGTTGGTGGTCGGGAACGCGAGCGGCACCGTCACGCTGGTCGCGGTGTTGTTGAAGTAGCCGGTGTTGCGGAAGTTGTCCGTGTCCTGCTGGCCGAGCTCGGCGCCCACGAGCAGCTTGTGCTTGATGCCGCCGGTGTTCAGCGAGAAGGTCAGGTCGGTTTGGTTGAAGATGCTCTTGCGCGACGTGGCGTTGTTGTAGGCGTTGATCGCCACGCCCGTTCCCGCGTTGTTCACCGCGCCGGGGAACACGTTCTGATAGAACTTGTCCTGGTTGGACCAGCGCGTGCGGTTGCGCAGCAGCACGCCGTTGTCGAACTCGTGCTCCACCAGCGCGTTGAAGGCGTCGAGCGTGGAGCCCGTCGGGCTGCCGGCCGCGTTGCCGAAGAAGGTCGAGGGCGACGTGACCACCGGCACACCGCGGAACGACGTGATGCCCCGGTCGGCGATGCGGTCGTCCTTGAAGTGCTCGTAGCCCAGCGTGACCAGCGTCTTGGCGTTCGGGCGCCAGCTGATGGTGGGGTTCACGCCCGAGCGCTCGAGCCACACGCCGTCGCGGTAGCTCTTCGAGTTTTCATACATGCCGTTCAGGCGGAACGCCAGCTGGTCGTTGATGGGCTGGTTCAGGTCGACCGTGAAGCGGCGGTTGTCGTGCGAGCCCAGCGTGACCGAGCCGCCGTAGAACGGCGTCCACTCGGGCTGCTTGCTCACGCGGTTGATCAGGCCGCCCGTGGCGCCACGGCCGAAGATCATCGCGTTGGGGCCCTTGAAGACTTCGACGCGCTCGATGTTGTACAGGTCGCGGTAGTACTGCACGTCGTCGCGGATGCCGTCGATGAAGAAGTCGCCGGTGGTGCTGATGCCGCGAAAGATCGGGGTCTCGCGGTTGCCTTCGCCCTGCGCGAAGTTCACGCCCGGCACGTAGCGCGTGGCTTCCGCAATGCTCTGCACGGCGCGGTCGCGCATGTCGTCGCCGGTGATGACGCTGATCGACTGGGGCGTGTCGCGCAGCAGCGTGTCGGTCTTGGTGGCGGTGGTGCTGCGCTTGGCGGCATAGCCCTGCTCGTTCTCCCCGGTGACCGTGACGGTGGGCAGCGCGCTGTTGTTGGCCGGCGTCTGGGCCCATGCGGCGCTGGCGCCGAAGGCCATGGTCGCGCCCGCGGTCAGGAGCTGGATGGCCTGGACGACCGAGCGTTGCGCAAAGCCGGTTCTTCCGGTCGGCTGGGCACACGGGCTGGAATTCTTGTTCATGTTGAAAACGGTGAGAAAGGGGAAGGCGTCGACGACGCCGGTAATGCGAACCATTCGCAAAATCGACGTGAATGTAGAAGCATGTAGTAGTACTGTCAAGTGCTACTAATTCCGAACGAAAGAAAACAAATTCCGTACGCAGCCGGTGACAAATGTGAAAAGCCGAAGAAGAAATTCAGTAGCCGCCAGGGCTACTACCGCGTGATCTCGGCGATCAGGGCGTCTTGCCCGGCGCCTTCTCGACGCGCGGCGTACGCACGCCGCTGATCTGGCCGCGCACGACCTTCCAGAAGTTCTTGGTGCCGTCGAGCAGGCGCCACGCGTTGGAGCGATGGGCCAGCACGCCGACCTCGGGCAGAACGTCGCGCAGGTTCTTCAGGCCGAGGATCTTGAGGTACTTGCGCACCGTGGTCGGGCTGTGAATCAGCAGCACCACGCGCCAGCCATAGTGGCGCCCGAGCATGAGCATGCCGATGGCACTTTCGAGGTCGTCGAGATCGCCATTGAAATCGTCCACCGCGCGATCGACGATGCCCAGAATTTCCTGGTCTTTCAGGGCCATGGCGACAGGGGGAGCGTGGGATTCGGCGGCACGGCGGGAGTTTCGCACGCCTCGCGCCGAGAGCGCATGAGATACTTCAATGAATGCAAATCATTGCCATTTCAAGCGCGTTGCGGTGCGCCATGTCGGCCTGACATGTTCGACGCATTTGCCATCACGGTGCGCGAAGTCGCCGAGCTGATCCTCATCGTCGGCTCGCTCGCCGCCTATTTGCGACAGGCCGGCCGCAACGATCTGATCACCAGCATCGGCTGGGGCCTGGCCGTCGGGCTGGTGCCGGCGTCGGCGCTGGCCATGGTGCTGATCGACGCGGAGTTCGGCAGCGGCGTCGAGGCCGTGCTGGCCGTCGCCATGGCCACCGGCGTGCTGCTGATGGCCGTGGGCATGGGCGCGTCGGCCGGCAAGATCCGCGGCCGCGTGCAGCTCTTCTTCGATGCGTGGCTCGAACGCCCGGCCGCCCCTGTGGCCGTGATCGTCTTCGTGGCGCTGGCCTCGTTTCGCGAGTCGCTCGAAATCGCGGTGTTCGCCCGCGCGATCCACGCGCGCGAAGGCACGGCGGACGCATTGGCCGGCGTCATCTTCGGCGTTGCCGCCGCCAGCCTGCTGCTGCCCGCATGGCGTTGGCTGCGCGTGCGCTCGGGCATGTTGATGGTGTTTCGCGCGTCGGCCCTGCTGCTGTCGCTGCTGTCGATCCAGTTGCTGCTGCACGGCGTGAGCGAACTGCTGCGCGCGCCCATGTTCTCCTCGAGCGGCCTCGACCTGGCCCGGATCGCCGAGCCCTTCCTCGAAGGCGGCCCGCAATACGGCTGGGTGTGCGCGGCACTCATGCTGGTGCCGGTGTCGCTGCTCGCGCGCGGCTGGTGGTCGCGCGTCGGCACTTCCGACTGAAGCTCGCAACCGAGCCGCTCGCTCAGCGCGAGTCAAAGCTCCGACGCTTCCCGGCCACCTTCTTCGGCCCCCGCCAGCTCCTCGAAAGCCTGCATCTCGCTTGTCGACAGGGGTTTGCCGATCGGCGCCGCCGCCTTGCCGACGCGGACCGCCGCCATGTCGGCCTCGTTCGGGTATTGCCCGGCAATCCAGTAGTCGAACACGCGGCGCACGATGGGCGCTGCGTGGGCCGCGCCGAAGCCCGCGTTCTCGACGATGGCGGCCACCGCGATGGTCGGCGCCTCCGCCGGCGCAAAGGCCATGTAGAGCGCGTGATCGCGTTGCCGCTCCTCGAGCGCCTTGCCGCTGGCGCGCGCCTTCGGCCCGAGGCTCACGGCCTGCGCCGTGCCCGTCTTGCCGGCCGAGGTGTAGGCCGCCCCCGAAAACACGCGAGTGCCCGTGCCGCCCTTGGTGACCGCCACCATCGCATTGCGCACCACCTCGACGTGCTTTTGCGCGTAGCCCAGGTCTTGCACCTGCGGCTGCAACTGCTGCACGACCTCCTCGGTGACCGTGTCCTTGATGGCGCGCACCAGGTGCGGCTGAAAGCGCTTGCCGCCGTTCGCCAGCGTGGCGTTGGCCGATGCGAGCTGCAGCATCGTGAAGCTGTTGTAGCCCTGACCGATGCCCAGCGAGATGGTTTCGCCGGGGTGCCAGGTCTTCATGTCGGGGCGCCGGTAGGCGGCGCGCTTCCATGCCTTGCTGGGCAGCACGCCGCGCGATTCGCCAAGCAGGTCGATGCCCGTGTACTGCCCGAAACCGAGGGGCGCCATGAAGTCGTGGATCAGGTCGACGCCCATCTCGTTGGCCAGCGAATAGAAATAGGTGTTGCTCGAGAACTGGATGGCGCGGTGCATGTCCACGCCGCCCAACCCGCCCCGGTGGCTGAGGAAGGTGCGCCCGCCGAAGCTGTAGGAGCCAGGGTCGTTCTCGATCTTGTCCGCGGGGCGCGTGCCGGTCTCCAGCGCCGCCAGCGCCATGAAGGGCTTGTACGTGGAGCCGGGCGGATAGGTGCCGCGCAGGGCGCGGTTCAGCAGCGGCTTGTCGATGGATTCAATGAGCGCCGCCCAGCTTTCGTGGTCGATGCCTTCGACGAACAGGTTGGGGTCGAAGGTGGGCTTGCTCACGAAGGCCAGGATCTCGCCGGTCTTCGGGTCGATGGCCACCAGCGCACCACGGCGCTCACCGTACATGTCTTCGACCAGCTTCTGCAGCTTGATGTCCAGCGACAGCATGACGGTGTTGCCCGGCGTGGCCGGGTGGCGCGCCAGGCGGCGCACGGCACGGCCGCCGGCGGAGGTCTCCATCTGCTCGACGCCGGTCTGGCCGTGCAGCGTCTTCTCGTAGCTCTGCTCGATGCCGAGCTTGCCGATGTAGTCGGTGCCCCTGTAGTTGGCCTGTTCTTCCTCGTCCCAGTCTTCCATCGCGGTCTTCTCGCGCTGGTTGATGCGGCCGATGTAGCCGATGACGTGCGATGCCACGTCGCCATGGGGATAAGTGCGAAACAGGCGCGCCTTGATCTCGATGCCCGGAAAGCGGTAGCGCTGGGCCGCGAAGCGCGCGACCTCTTCGTCGCTCAGGCGGGTGCGCACCGGAATGGAGTCGAAGCTGCGCGAGTCTTCGCGCAGGCGCTTGAAGCGGCGCCGGTCGTTCGGCGTGATCCCGACGATGGCGTCCAGCTCGTCCAGGGCCGCATCGAGGTCGCCCACTTTCGAGGGCGTGATCTCCAGCGTGTAGGCCGCATAGTTCGAGGCCAGCACGACGCCGTTGCGATCGAGGATCTGCCCCCGGTTGGGCACCACCGGCACGACGGCGGTGCGGTTGCTTTCCGCCCGGTCGGCCAGTTCCTCATGCCGCACCACCTGCAGGAAAGCCAGGCGCGCGCCGATCAGTCCGAAACCGAACAACACCACACAGCCGACCACCACCACACGGCGGCGAAAACGGGAAAGCTCGGCGGCGGCATTGCGGATTTCATTCATCTGGGTAAGAGAAAAACTGGGTAAGAGACCCCAGCCATCCGGAGGTTCCCGGAAGTTCCGCATGCGCGGGTCAACGCGCGCGCATCACCGCAGTTGAACGTGTGGCAGCAATTGCATGCCCACCCGCTGCGTCAGCTCCGCGTAGCTGATCGGTCGTCCGGCGCGGGCGTCCTCTGAATTCGGTTGCCAATGCGCCCAGGCCTTGCCCGTGCTCTCGTCGTAGACCAGCTTGAACAGGTGTGTCGGCACGCGCACGCGATTGGCGCCGACCGTCTGGCTGTCGGGGCCGAATACCGGCCCCGTGATCACGAACACGTTGCCCTTGGCACGCAACACATACCGGCGCGTGTCCTGCTCGATCTTCGACCAGGCACCCGAGTTCTGCGCGGGGTTCTGCGGGACCATGTTCGCCAGCGAGAAGCTCTGCGCCATCGCCGTCGGGTTCGACATGTCGCCGGCCGGGGCCATGTGCCCGCGCGCATACCCGGAGCCCTTGTAGTCGCTCAGTTCGGCGCGCTCGCCGCGCGGCAGCCGCGCGTCAGCGAAGAACCTGTTCGTGCGCTTCTCGTTGGCCTCTTCGATGCCCGCGCGCGTCAGCCGCTCGGCCACGAAAACCGGCGTCCTGCTGGCGCCGCTGTGCAAGATCGCAAACGCCTCGTAGCACAACTCGCGCTGCATGGGCGCCTGCGGAACCGACGGTGCGACGCCGCCAGCGAAAAATTGGCGGCAGCCTGAAAACCGGGTGGCGGTGGTCGGGCCCGAATGCTCCGCGGAAGGCGCCGGCGTCGACGATGGGGTGGGCAGGAATCCGCAGCTTGTCGCCTGGATCGAGATGGTGCCGGCGGTGATGAGCCAGACCGCGGTGCGGCGCAGGGTGATGGCGATGGCGCTGGTCGATGATTTGCTGCGCTTGCGTGGCTTCTTCTTGGGCATCGGGGGCGGAATGTTAACCCGCGACACACTCGTGAACAGTGTCAATTAGCCCCGCCGTCGCGCTGGGTTCCGATGCCTTGGCGCACCTTGCAGAGAACGCAGATGGCAGGGGCCATGCTGGCACCCTGGACGCGGAGCTCGCCCACGGCAGCGGGCCCGGAAAGACGTCGCCAGCCAGCACCGGCCCGTCAGCGCCGACGGGGCCGAACCCCTGCCCGGCCGAATGGCGGGCGACTCTTGATCGCCCGCCTCTTACTCGCTTGCGAACTGCTCGCTGCCTACCAGGCCGATCTTCACCACTCCCAGCCGTTGTGCGGCAGCCATGACGCCTGCCACGTGCTTGTACGGAACCAGCTTGCTGGGACGCAGATGCACCTCCGGCTGCTCGGGTTGCCTTGCAACGAGCCAGAGTCGTTTTTCAAGATCCGCGCGGCTTTGCACGATCTCGTCATTCCATTCAATGGTGCCATCGGCCGCGACGCTGATACGCACTTCCTCGGGCGG
The DNA here is from genome assembly GCF_016082275.1 of Variovorax sp. E3. Taxonomy (GTDB): domain Bacteria; phylum Pseudomonadota; class Gammaproteobacteria; order Burkholderiales; family Burkholderiaceae_C; genus Variovorax. The sequence continues at coordinate 104,381 of NZ_MOWM01000007.1, read as the reverse complement.
CTTGGGCGCCTGCGCGGCATTGCTCGGCACGGGCAGGTTCATCTTCACCGCGTGGGTCTGGATGGGGATCGTGATGATGAACATGATCAGGAGCACCAGCATCACGTCGATCAGCGGCGTGGTGTTGATGTCGATCATCATGTCGTCGCCGCCGGTCCCGCTGCTTGCACTGATTGCCATGTCGTTTTCTCCTAGGGGGTGTTGATGCCGGCGGGCGGCTCGGTGATGAAGCCGACCTTGTGGATGCCCGCGCGCTGGCAGGCCGCGACCAGGCGGCCGACAGCTTCGTAGCGCACCTGCGCGTCGCCGCGAATGTGGACCTCGGGCTGGGGCTGCCTGACGGCCGCGGCCTTCAACCGGTTTACGAGGACTTCCGCGTCGGGGAGCCGCTCCACACCCCAATAGATCTCGCCGGCACGGCTGACCGCCAGCACGATGTTCTCGGGCTTGGTCTGCGTCGGCACGTTCTTCTCTTTGGGCAGCTCCAGCTTGATCGACTGCGTGACGACCGGGATGGTGATCAGGAAGATGATCAGAAGCACCAGCATCACGTCCACGAGCGGCGTCGTATTGATGCTGGAGTTCAGCGCCTCTTCCTCGCTGTCGCCCGATGAAATGCTCATCGCCATGGTGTCATCCTTGACTCGATGGAGGGACCAGGCGAGAGCTCATCGCTTGCCGGCGATCAGCACGTTGTGCAGATCGCCGCTGAAGCTTCGCACCCGCTCCATGGCATTCTTGTTGCGGCGAATCAGCCAGTTGTAGCCCATCACGGCGGGCACGGCCACGGCCAGGCCGATGGCCGTCATGATCAGCGCTTCGCCCACGGGCCCCGCGACCTTGTCGATCGATGCCTGGCCCGAGATGCCGATCGCGGTCAGGGCGTGATAGATGCCCCAGACCGTGCCGAACAGTCCCACGAATGGCGCGGTCGATCCGACGGTGGCAAGAAAGGCCAACCCGTCCTGCAGGCGGCTGTTCACCTTGTCCACGGCGCGCTGGATGCTCATCGTGACCCAGGTGTGAAGGTCGATCTGCTCCACCAGCGTTCCCTCGTGATGCTCACTCGCCGTCACGCCCTGTTCGGCGATGTAGCGAAATGCGCTGCCCGTGCGCAACGTGTCGGCGCCGGCACGCACGCTGCCGGCCGTCCAGAATGACTTGCCGGCGGCGTTGGCGGCGTTGAGCAGCTTTTGCTGTTCGAACAGCTTGATGAAGATGATGTACCAGCTGCCGATGCTCATGATCACCATGATGATCAGCGTGCCCTTGGCGACCAGGTCGCCCTGTGCCCAGAGCGCGCCGAGACCATAGGGGTTGTCGACCGCCTCGCTGGCCGCAGCCGGCGCGAGGGCCGGGGCTTCCGTGGCCGCTGGCGTGGGGGCGGACGATTCCGCGAGCGCGGGTGCTTGCGCGGGCGCAGGGCCGGAAGCAGCGGCCGTCTGCGCAAGCGCGCTGACAGAAGGGGCAAGCGATGCAGCAGCGGCAACGGCCAGCACGGCAGCGCGCATGAATTTTTTCAACGACATGAAGGTTTTCTCCGTAGGGAACATGGGCCGGACATTTCCGGCGCGAGGGTGAATCAGTGGACGTATGGACGCATGGACGGCGGCGCGGCGCCTACTCCAGCTTCCACACGTAGTCGACGGTCGTGACAGCGCCGCCCACCGGTCGTCCTTCGGCATCGGTGCCGGGACGAAACGGACACTTGCTCAGCACTTCGACGGCCGCTGCATCGAGCGAGCGGTGTTCGCGGGTGGGTCCGGAGGGCCTCTCGATCTCTGCTTTCGAGACTCTGCCGGTCGCATCGATGGTGAATCGGATGCGCGTCGTGCCGATGGCCTCCGCGCGCAACGCTGCACGCGGGTACTCCGGTTTCTCGCAGGAGGACACGTCGATGCGCGCCGCCGTGCCGGTGGGGCGCGGTGCGGGGGCCGCCGGTGCCGGCGCGCTCACCGCAGGCGCCGGCGGCGGCACGACCTGCGTGGTCGTGATGGTGGGCGCCGGCTCCGGCGACGGTGCCACGCTGACCTCCGGCGGAGGCACGTAGCTGGGCGGTGGCGGCGCGGCCTTGCGTGGTGGCGGCGTTCGCTTGGGCGGCGGTTCGGGGGGCGGGGGCGGTGGAGGCGTGGGCTTTGCCTCGGGGAGGATGCTGACCTCCACCGGTGCCTTGATCACTTCGACGACGCGACGAGCAAGCCCGCTGACCAAGGCCCAACCCAGGAGCAAGTGAAGAAGCACCACGATGCCGAAGCCCGTGAGGTGCTTCGTAGGCCGGCGCTGATGTTCGGTGAAATCCATTCAATACCCTCCAGGCGTCGCCCGTGTCGGCGAGCCGTGTGCACGTGCCGCGCCAAGGACTTTGCGCGCCACGCGGCGATGCGGAAAACGTGGGGCCATGGCGTTCAGCACGGGAACCTCTCCGGCGAGAACGCTTGCGCCGCGGTGTACGGCTTGCGGCCTTCGATCAGGTCCGCCAACAGGCGCGCGCTGGCGGGCCCGAGCGTGAAACCGTGATGCCCGTGGCCGAAGTTGAACCACAGCCGCTTGTGGCGCTGCGCCGGGCCGATCACCGGCTTCATGTCGGCGCAGCATGGGCGGCAACCGAGCCAGGGTTGCGCTTCAACCGGCTCGCCCAGCTTCAGCAAGGTGCGCGCCTCGGCCTCCGCCCCCGCCAGTTGGCGCGACGTCGGCTTGGCGTCGATTCGCGCGATCTCCGCGCCGGTGGTGATGCGCAAGCCGCGCCGTTGCGGCGACATCACGTACCCGCGTTCGGCATCCAGCGTTGGAACCGCAACGCTGCCGCCGCCGACATAGTGCCTGTGGTAGCCGCGCTTGACGAAGAGCGGCACGCGGTAGCCCATGCGCCGCGTCAGCGCGCCGGCCCAGGGCCCCAATGCCACCACCGCATGGCGGGCCTTGACCGCGCCCCCTGCGGTCGCGACTTCCCAGCCACCCGCGCATTCGCGCAAGCTGCCTGCGTCGCCCATCGCCATGCGGCCACCTCTTTGCAGGAACGCGGACGCATAGCGCTCCACCAGCGCGCCGGGATCGCTCACGCTCCAGGACTCGAGCCAGTGAATCGCGCCGGCCAGCGGCACCAGGAACGCAGGCTCGGCCGACGCCAGCGCGCGCGTATCGAGCATGTCGAACGCAATGCCGTATTCGGTGCGAAGTCGCTGTGCCTGCGTCAAGGCAGCCTGCAGCGCCTGCTCGCTGCGATACATCAAGCGCAGCCCCTCGCGCCGCACCAGGTCGCCGGCTTCGGCCAGCGCGATGTAGCCCGCATGCTCGCTGGTCGAATGCGCGATCAGGCCCGCATACTCCTGGCTGATGCGGCGATGCCGCCGCGGCGCCGAATTTCTCCAGTAGCGGACCAATTGCGGAAGCGCGGCCATCAGGCCGGTCATCTGGTAGCGAACGTCCAGCGTCCGGCCGAACGCCGCGCACAGGATGGCGCGCAAGTCGCGCGGAAAAGCGTACGGCTCGACGGCCTCGCGCTGAATGACCCCGGCATTGCCGTAGGACGTCTCGCGGCCGGCCGGCTGCCGGTCCACGAGCGTCACGGCGTGGCCGCGCAGCGTCAGTTCCAGGGCAGTGCAAGCGCCGACCATGCCGGCGCCCAGCACCAGGATTTCTTGGGCCATGTGGGCTCCCGTTCTCAGTGCGGCGAACGCAACGCGGCGATCACGGTGATCTCGACGGCGGCCAGCGGCAAGAGCAACTGCGCGACAACCGTGGTGCGGGTCGGATAGGGGGCGCTGAAATGCCGGCGGTAGACGCTGTTGAATTCGGCAAAGTCTTCCTGCCGGGCGAGATGAACCGTGACCTGCACCACGTCCGCCAGGCCAAGCCCCACGCTGCCCAGGGAGGCGCCGATGCGGGAGAGCGTCAAGTCGGTCTGGGCCGCGATGCCTTCGGGCACGGCGCCGCGCTCGGGAATCGGCAGTTCGCCGGAAAGAAAAAGCAGGCCGTTGGCGGTGCGCAGCTTGGAAAAAGGCAGGGGGCTATCGACAAGAGACATGGAAAATTCGTCGCAGTACGAAGATGTTGAAGTTCGATTGAAAAATCGGCGGCGGCGGCAGGTGCGCCGCCCCCTGGGTCAGAGCAGATCGCGCAGCGTTTTCAGCAATCGCTCGATGTGCTCTGGTTGGTGATCGGCGAACGCGGCGATACGCAAGGCACCGCCGACCCCTGCGCCGACATAGGTCGAATAGGCGATGAAGATCCCTTGCGCCATCAATGCGGCCTGGATGCGCTGCATGTTCCGCGCGTCGCCATGCACGAACGTGGCAATCGGGCCTTCGTTCTCCTCGACGGCCAGACCCAACGCACGCAAGCCCACCTTGAGGACGCGCGCATTGGCGCGCAGCCGCGTCAATGCCTGGGGATGCCCGCGCACGTGCCGCAGGCTTGCCGCGGTCATGGCCGCGCCGGCCGAGCATCCCAGCGCGGCACCGCGCGCGGCGGGGGTCTTCCACAGTTGCGCAATCACGTCGGCGGCTCCCAGGGCCAGGCCGCCGTGGGCCGCGAAAGCCTTGGCCATCGATCCACCGGCCACCACGCGATCGCGTCGCAGCCCCGCGGCTTCCACGGCGCCGCGGCCGTGCGTGCCCAGCGTGCCGAAAGCATGCGATTCGTCGACCACCAGCCAACCGTCGTACGGCGCGATGACGCGGTCATAGTCTTCCAGCGGCGCGATCGAACCGAAGGTCGCGAACATGCCGTCCGTTGCCACCAGCGGCCGCTCGTCGGGGCGCAGCGCGCGGCTGATGGTGCGCGCAAGATCCTCGGGGTCGCGGTGCGCGAACGTGTGGACCGGCCGGCCCGTGATGCTCGCGCCGTCCTGCAGGCAGTAGTGCGCCGCTTCGTCGATGAAGATGGCATCGCAGCGCGGCGCAAGGCCGGTCAGGGCAATCAGGCCGAACAGATAGCCGGCGCCGAAGTACATCACCCCCTCTACGTCGAAGAACCGGCGCGCCTGGTCCTCCGCCTCGAGGTTCGCGCCCAGGTTGAACCCGTAGTGGCGCGCGAGCTGGGAGTGCGCGCCGTAGGTGCGCAACGCATCGCAGCCCGCGTCGATCAGTCCGGGCTCGCTCCCGAGGCCCAGATAGCCCGAGCCGCCGAAGCTCAGGAGCACGCGGCCGTCGACCGTTGCCAGCGCGCCGGTTGGTGATTCCACGCGGCCATGGGTGGTTTGGTGGGGGGCGTTCATGCGAGATGCGGCGCGGGGTTGCCGACAGCCGGGAAGAAGTTCAAGTCGCGCCGCTGGTACGGCAAGCGTGCGAAATCCATCGACAGCGCCGCGCCGGTTTCGACGACATGGCAGTCCGTGGAAAGCTTGGAGAACTCTCCGTAGTAGTGATGGCTCGACTTCACCGCGATGACGCGCGCCTCGTGAAGCGGCACGCCCAGTCCCGTGAGTGCGTCGGGAGACAGGATCTGTTGTCGCCTGCTGGCGAGCACGATGTCCGTCGGCCCTGACCTGACCCAGGCCGCGCGGCCCAGCGGATCGTCGATGTCCCCCACCCATTGCCGATGGCTGCGGGACAGTCCGCGCACCGTCACCTCCAGCGTCAACGGCTGCCCCGAGCTTGCCCCTGCCTTGCCGCCGATGCACAGCGTCAGTTGCGCACCGATTCCGGCGGCAAGGCAGGCGTCGACCGCCTCGGCGTCACAGACGATTCCGATCGCGCTGCGCAGCCCGGTGCGTCGCACGAGCGCCGCCAGCAAGACGGTGTGGTCCCCGGGCGCCCCGCCGCCGGGGTTGTCGCCCGCATCCGCCAGCACGCGCGGCATGAGGGCCTCCGGCCCCGGCACTGCCATGCCGTCGAGGGCTTCGTCGATCGTTTCCAGGCGCGGAAGCAACGCATGCCGCGCACGGTAGAACGCCTGGGCAAGCTCGGTCGCCACGCGCCCGGCCAGTGCGCTGTCGTCGTTCGCGACCACAAGCACCTTGGTTCCGGCATCGGCCACGTCGCCCCACGGAAAGCCGTGGACGAGGCTGGCGGACAGCACGCCGGGGCGCTGCTCGACCTCGTGCAGGCGGTCGACGAGACCGCGCATGGGCTGCGATGTCGTCGGATAGAAGCCCACCATGTGGCAGTCGGCAACGGCCATCACGGGCCGGGTCGCGCCGCTCGCCGCGGCGCGGCACAGCTCGAACAACTCGACGGCGCGCGCCTCGTAGTCGGTATGGGGATATTCGCGCATCAGGACGATGGCATCCGCGTGCTCGATCATCGCTTCGCTCATGTGGCAGTGCGGATCCAGCTCCACGCCGATCACGCAGTCCGAGCCGACGACCTCGCGCACAGCCTGGATCAGGTCGCCCTCGCAATCGTCGACGTCCTCCGAGACCATGGCACCGTGCAGAAAGAGCAGCACGATGTCGACCGGCATGGCCGCCTTCAGCGCGTCGAGAATCTCTACGCGCAAGCGGCGGTACGTCTCGGCCGGCACCCGCCCTGCCGGCTGCGCGATGGCATACAGCCCCTCGCGCACTTCGTCGCCGTAGCGGTGCGCGCACTGGCGCCATTGCGCCACGACGGGACCGACATCGGCCAGTGCCTTCGATGGCACGGGCCCACGGATGATTCCGAGCTCTTCGAAGGCGCGAGCGTGGTGGGAAATGCGGAAAAGGTGTTGGTCTCGGTGACCAGCGCCGACGTGAAAATCTTCATGTGATGAACACTCGTGTCAAAGCGCGCGCAGGCGCGAGGAAAGCGGGAAAGCCAGAACCAGGGCCAGCACGAGGATGGATGCGGGCGCAACCACCCACAGGCCTGCCAACCTGTCGAGCGACGCCGGATCTCCTTCCGGCGGCAGCCTCCCGACCCAGTCCAGGCCGAACCCGATCACGATGCCGCCCAGCGACTGGCCGAGTTTCTCGGCCGAGAACAGGATGCCGAGGTAAAGGCCCAGGCTCTCGCCCCGCGCAGAGGACTTGGTGGCGGTTTCCATCGCCATCGTCGTGATCAGCACCGTGAGGGCGCCGCTGGCAGCGCCGAACAAGGCGCCGCCCGCCACCATCGACGCAAGGCTGCGAGGGCCCGCGGCGAGCCACACGACGCCGACGAGCGACAGTGCCAGTGCGCCCGCCAGGACGCGTTCGGGCTTCACGCGACGCACCAGCCACGGCGCGGTGGCCACGCCGAGCAACAGGGCGACGAAGATCGGCGTCAGCAGAACCGAGAGGTTTTCGGGACCCGCTTTCAGCAGATGCTTGTTGGCATAGGGCAAAGCGCTGAAAAGGGCCGTCGAGCTGGTTCCGAGCAAGACCAGGATCAGTGCGATGCCGTAGAACGCCTTGTTGCGCAGCGTCGCGCGCAGCGCCGTCGGCAGCGCCGTCGGCAGCGTCGGCGTGCTCCGGCCTTCGATGCCCGAACGCAAGGGAACGCGGCGCGTGACCAGCCAGCAAATGCCCAGCGCGGCGAAGGCACCGACGGCCAGCACCGCGGCCATGCCGAGGTAGCCGCCGTGGAACGTGCTGAATCGCGCGACGATCTGTGGGGCCAGCAGCGTGACCAGCAACCCGGCGATCGTCTGCCCCAGCGCGCGGGAAGACATCAAGGTGCTGCGCCCCTGCATCGTGTCGCTCATGTCGCTCGCAATGGCGGTGTGGGCGACAGAAAACACGGTCAGGAGCAGCGACTGTGCAACCAGCAGCATGCCCAACAGCGCCACTCGCGCCATCGGCGGCAGCGACGTCACGGGCAGGAACAGCAGCACCAGAATGCTCGGCAGCGAGAAGGCGCTGAACCCGATGATCCGGCTCCTGCTTCCGATGGCCTGCGCGATGCCGTCGCTGCGGCGGCCGATCCACGGATCCAGCAGCAGGTCCGCCAGCTTCGGAATGGCCAGAAGCACACCGGCAATCGAAGGCGGTATCTGCGCTGTTTCCGTCAGATAGAAGAGAAACAGCAAGGGCACGACACCGGAGCTCAGGGTCGAACCCAGCGACCCCGTGCCGAAGGCCGCGCACACACCGGTGGACGGTTGGCGAGCGTCAGTCATGGGGTGCAACCGGCGCGAGCCGAAGGCCTCGGGTGCGCGCGGTGTCCAGCAACAGTTCGCCGCGGCCCTTCTGTGCGGCAACCAGGCGCAGCGTCCCGTACAGCGGCAGGGTCGGGTCTTCGCTCTTCATCAGGAGCGTGCCCAGGCGCAACGGCTCGAGCCTGAAGATGTTGCGGCCATACAGCCCTGCGACCTCCATCCGCTCGGGCCGGCCTTCTCCGATGACCACGTCCGCGCCCAGGTCCTCGCTGCGCCAGCGACCAGCGAAACGTCCGATGTCGCCGCGCTCGTCATGGCCGCCGTGCGCGTCGATGCGCTCGCACCGGAAGCAATTGCCCTGCTCCGTCACGTCGATCGCGACCACCTCGCCCGCGCCGTTCTCGACGAGTTCGACCTCGAGCGCAATGATCGACAGCAGGTTCACGCGCAATGCCCCCGGCGACGACTGCATCAAGGGCAAGGGCAAGCCGAAGTGTTGCAGGAACAGCGCGTCGTCGCGCCGGACGATGGAGAAGTGCCGTCCGTTCGCCGCGCAGTAGTAGTCTCCGCCCAGGGCTTCGACCAGTTCCGGGTTCGCCGGCGTGTCCGTCGGCGCGAGCACCTCTTCGAGCAGCGTCGTGAGCATTTTCTGCGCGACCTCTGTCGCAGTGACGTCGCTGCGGTTGCTCATGACGATGATCTGGATGCCGTGCTCCGGTGCGGCAAGCATCTGGCAGGTTCCGCCGACCACGCCGCCCGCATGATGGATGATGCGCACGCCTCGCCACGTCTCCCCGATCAGGCCGAACCCGTACGGATGCAGGAAGCCGTTGTTCAACCGGGTCGGCGCCAACATCTCCTCGGACAGGGCCTGCGGCCAGATCCTGGGCGACAGGAGATGCGTGATCCAGCGCTGCATGTCGTCCAGCGTGGAGGCGATGCCGCCCTCTCCCAGGATCACCGAAGGAAAGATGCCTTTCGAAAAACCGCCCTCCGGCTTGGCCACGTGCGAAGTGGCGCTGCCCAGCAGCGGGTCCATGTCGGTCACCCAGAGGAAGGTGTCGTGCATGGCAAGCGGCTCGAACAGCCGCTCGCGCAACCCCTGGGCCAGCGGCACACCGAGGACCCGCTCCAGCACAGCGGACAGCATGCGATAGCCGCCGTTGTTGTACATGAACTGCTCGCCGGGCGCGAAGTTTTCTTCCTGCTGCCGGCACTGATAGCCCAGTGCGCCGTCGGCGGGAACGATGGCCATGCCGTTCGAGATGAGCGAAAGGTCCAGGTAGTCGCGCGTGCCTCCCGTATGGTTCATGAAGTGGCGCAGGGTGCGGTTGCCCTGGCTCGCCGGAAGCTCCGGAAGCCAACGGGCCACCGGCTCGTCGATCGACAGCATCCCTTCGTTGCGCAGCAGCAAAGCGAGTGCGCAGGCAAAGTGCTTCGTCGTCGAGCCGATGCGCATCCTGGTGGACGGGGTATTGATCTGGCCCGAATCCAGGCTGGCCATGCCGTAGCCTTGGCGCAGCAATATCCTGCCCTGGCGTTGTACGCTGGCAATGAGCCCCGGTGCGTCGTTGCGATGGAGACCCGAAAGCAAGGCTTCCAGTTTTTGGGTGTCGGTCAAAGTCATGTCGCGTTTCGATCCTAAAATGAACGAGTAATCATTTATCTAAAAGACAGCATGCCCAAAAGAGACGAGAACCACATGGCCGCGGTGCGCCAGCAGATCCTCGATGCGGCCCGCGCCGTCTTCGAGCACAAGGGGGTGGCGGATGCGTCGATGAACGACGTCAGCACGCAGGCCGGCCTATCGGTGGGCTCCATCTACGTGCACTTCCGCTCCAAGGAAGACGTCCTTCTGCAGCTCATCGAGACGGCGAACGTCAACGCCACGCCGTTCGACGAATGCCAAAGCGCCGCCGACATGCTTGCCCTGGTGGAGCGGTTGCTGAAACTCCAGGAGCGTCCGGATGCGGCGAACCAGGCGGCCCGCACGGCACTGGAAGTCGCCGCGATCACGCGTCGCAATCCGGAGGTCCAGGCCGTGGTGTCGAAGAATTTCAAGAACCTGCGCCGCGCGGTCCTCGACGCTGTCGCGCGCATCGCGAGCGAGGCTGGCCATCTTGAAAAACCCGAGGTACTCGCCATCGGGGAGTCGCTGCTTTCGCTGCTCATTTCCGCGCAAGCGCAGATGCTGATCGGCGTGCCGACGAACACCGAGGCCAAGATGAAGTCGGCCCGGCTGATGATCAGGATGCTGCATGGCGCACCTCTGAAGCCGAAGCGTTGACCGGCGACGCTTCTTCGCGCGGCGGCGGAACAAAGGCGGCCGCCGGAAAGTCGACGAAGCCGTCCGAGTACGTGGCGGCGATTTCCGTATCGCATGCCATGAGCAGCGGCGCATCGAGGTCCACGAGGTCCGCGCCCTGCGCGGCGATGAACGCGGGAAGAATGGCGCGTGACCTGCCTCCCATGCAGCCGACCATCACCCGCAGGCCACGGTGGCGCGCCTCGTTGAGCAGCATCAGTGCCGCGGTGAGCCCGCCGCACTTGTCGAGCTTGATGTTCGCCACCTGGTAGCGCTGCGCCACGTGTTCGAGGTCTTCGATGGTCTGCAGCGATTCGTCCGCGGCGATCGGGATCGGAGATCCGCATCCCTCGAGTTCGGCGTCGCACGCCGCGGGCAGAGGTTGCTCGACAAGCTCGACGCGATTGGCGACGAGCACGCCCAGCATCCGATCGAAGTGGCGCAGGGTCCAGCCTTCGTTCGCATCGACGGACAGTCTTGCGTCGGGCCGCTCGCGCCGCACCGCCGCCACGCGCTCGGCGTCCTGCTCGCTGCCGTCAAGCTTCAGCTTGAGCGCTTGGCGGCAGGATACGAAAGGGCGGCCCGGGCCATCGATGGCGCATCGTCGACGCCCAGCGTCACCATCGTCAGTCGGGGTCGCACACGCTGCAGGAACGCCAGGCGATAGGCCGGCTCCCCGCGCTCGGCTGCAGCGAGTTGCCACATCACCCAGTCCAGCGCATTGCGCGCACCGCCCGCGGGCATCTGCTGTATCCGGCGCCAGGCGCCCGGCAGGTCGCTTGGCAACTGGTCTCGCACGCCCTGCACCTCGGCCAGCATGCGCGCACCCGTTTCGCCGCGATAGAACACGCCGGCGGCTTCCGCATGCGCGACATGGTTGCCGTGCCTGGCTTCGACGCAAAGCACCGACTGGCCCGCGAGCGTGCGGCCCGCAATGGCCAGCGGCTGCTTGAAGCGGATTTCTTCAATGGAGGCTGAAATTTGCATGGCAGTTCCAGCGCCTTCTCAAGAGAAGTCCATGCTCAACTGCAGCCCGATCGTGCGGGGCGCGATCAGATTCACGCGTGCGGGTCCGCCGGCGGTGCTCAGGGTCGTCTCCGCGGAAATCTGTCCGCGGCGGTTGGTGAGGTTGCGCACGTAGAGGCCGAGATTGACGCGCCCCATCTGCACGCCGCCGCGCAAGTCGACGGCGGCGTACGCGGGCAGCCGGTACTGCGGTACGCCGGGGGCCTCCCTGAAGCTGCTCCAACGGTCACCGGTGTAGCGTGCCGTGGCACCGACGTAGGCGGGGTACCCGGCGATCCTGAAGTCATAGTCCGCCTGCAGCGCGGCCGAGAGGCGCGATGTGTTGGGCAGGCGGTCGCCAGCCAGGCCGCCCAGGTCGGGGCTGGCGTCCACCAGCTTCGCATCGATCACGCTGAGCGCTGTGGCCACGCGCAGCGAATCGGTCGCGGCGGCGCGCATCGTCCATTCAAGCCCCCGGGAGCGCGCGCGCCCCGCGTTGCCGATCCCGGAAAAACCTGCGCTGGCCGTGAAGACTTGCATGTCCTTCCAGTCGATCTGGTAGAGCGCGACTTCGGTCGACAGGCGACCTGGCACCACCTCGCCCTTCCAGCCCACTTCGTAGCTCCAGAGGCTGTCGGATTTGAAGGAGGAGTTGCCGAGCGCAGCCCCCGTCAACGGATTCATGATGAGGGGGAGCGGGCCGCCGGGCCGGTAGCCGCTGGCGGCGCGCACGTAGACGGCCTGCTTCTCGGCTGGGCGCCACCTGCCCGTGATCAGCCACGTGGTGACGCCTTCGGAGGATCTCGAGGCTTGCTGCGGCGACGGCGCAAACAGGCCTGTGAACTGCTGCTCGAGCTGCTGGCTGTTTCGGCTGCGTCGCACCCCGAATGTGATGTCCGTCTCGGGCGTCAGATAGTAGGTGCCCGTGCCGAACAAGGCGGTCTCCCGGAATGTCGACGGAAACTTCGCATCCGCGAGCACCGGGTTTGCGGGCTGCAGACTGGCGTCGAACGGCTGCAGGAACTGCGTCTTGGACCCGGACTCGTTCGTGTAGAACATGCCGGCCAGCCATTCGAATTGCCGGCTGCGCGGTGAAGTCAGTCGGACCTCTTGCGTGACCTTGCGGTTGTAGAACGAATAGTCCAGGCCGTACACGGGGTTGACGATGCCCGCGGGCGCCAGAAGCGGTGCATAGAGCGCCGACGCATCGACGCGGCCCGCGCTCGACGAGCGTTGCCAACCGGTGATCGCATCGAGTGTGGCCCACTTGAGGTCGACCTTGAGCGCCGCCGACAGTAGATCGTTGCGCACCTCCATGGGCTCATCGAGAAGCAGTCTCTTGGTGAGAGGTCCATCCACCGGCCGCCCGGTTGCAAGGTCGACGTCTTCAGACGAGGAGCCGTCCCTGCGCTGTCTTTGGGTCAGCGCGGTGATGCGCAGCGAGACATCCTTCGACGGAGTGACCAGGAGCGCGACCCGCGCACCGTCCGTCTTCGATCCGTCGACCAGGCGATTGCCGTGGTTCGTGTCGCGCACGAAGCCGCTTTCGGAGCGCTGGTACACGGTCGCGCGCAGCCCCGCCACGCCTTCGCTGAGCGGGGCGTTCAGCACGCCGCGCAGGACATGGCCCGAGCCTCCACCACGAACGCTCGAAGTTTCCGCCGAGGCCTGCGCGCTGAAGTAGCCGGGATCCGGTTCGACGGCCACGTACTTGACCAGCCCGCCCATTGCGCCGGCGCCGTAGAGCGTTCCCTGCGGGCCGCGCAGCGACTCGACGCTGGCAAGATCGAAGAGGCCAAGATCGAGCGAACTGGAGCCCCCTCCGGCATAGGCGGAGCTCGACCCGAAAGGCACGTCGTCGACATACATACCGACAGTTGCGCCGACTTGGGCACCCGTGGAAATGCCGCGCATCGTGAGCTGGCTGCCGCCCGTCCCTCCGCCTGACTGGCTGTGGTTGACGCCAGGCAGCAGCGCCGCGAGGTCGCTCAGCGACTGATAGCCGCCGCGCTCCATGGCTTCGCCCTTGACCACATCGGCCGTCAGCGGCACCTCTCGAGCCGGCTCCCGGCGACGTTGCGCCGTGACGTTCACGGATTCGATTGCGCTGCTTGCAGGGGCCTTTGCGCCATCTGCATTGACCGAGCGTTCACGCTCGGCGGAACCATCTGTTTGCGCGTATGAAAGAAGGGGAACGCCGCCGCAGGCAAGCGCAACGGCCAGCCGCAAGCAATGCGCCTCAGATCGCGATCTGAAGCCCGAAAAACTGCCAGTCATTTGTCTCTCTCCTAAGTGAATGAGCATTCATTTTTTTAAGAATTATGGAGAGTTCCATCTGCCAACGCAAGCACTCGTTGGAGGAAAGCCTCGTCGCCCGCGGCACGTCAGGAAGGAGAGCAGGCCCACGAACCGGCACGGCCTGGATGGCGCGGTGCCGCGAAACGAATCAGGGTTTCTTGGGAAACGTACGCACGTACGGGGCGCTTGCGCTGAGAGAACAGAGACGCCCGACTTCCAGGCGATGGCGGCCTGTGAAGTGGCTGGCCCTCAATGCATGCATGCGGGCGTGCGCGAGGCCGGGCTGCGGAACCCAGGCGCGAAGAGAAGCTCGCCCCGGACGGCCCGGGCCTTCTGCTGCGCAGAGAACCCGGGCCGGCGAATGGTCGCAGCCACACGCGGGCCCCGATCGATGCACGGCCGCACCGCGCGAGTTCGATGGGGTGCGCCCGCTTGACCGCGGGATCGGAAGTCAGTTCAGCGAATCAAGGCGCAGGCGATACGCCACGCCGTCACGGCCGGGGTCGGCACCGCCATGCAGGCCATCGGCCTGCACCTGCACGCCGTGCACCCAGCCGATGGTGTAGTTGTACGGGTTGCGGCCGACGGCATAGCCCTGTGTTTCCAACATGCGCGTGGTGGAACGCGGAATGCGGTTGCACACGTCGATGGCGTTGCTGGTGGACGAGAAACGCGGCGCCGACACCGCGGCCTGCATCTCCATGCCGTGGTCGATCACGTTGAGCAGCACCTGCAGCACCCCCATCGCGATCTGCGTGCCGCCGGGGGCGCCGAGCACCACGTCGAGCTCGCCATCCTTGAAGGTCATGGTGGGGCATGACGAGGTGAAGCGGCTCTTGCCCGGCCGGATGCTGCCGGCGCGGCCCGGACGCGGATCGAACACGCCCATGCAACCGTTGTACAGGAAGCCCATGCCCGGGGTGATGATGCCCGAGGCATGGCCAGGGAGTGGGTCAGGGAGACGGCGTTGCCGTCGGCATCCACCACGCTCAGGTGGGTGGTGTCGCGCGGCACGGGCGCCCCGGGGTTCACGCGCTCCACGTTGAAGCGGTGGCCCGCGCGGATCTGCTGCGCCACCTCGCGGGCCATGTCCTTGGACAGCAACTGGTCCAGCGGAACGTCGAAGAACTTCGGGTCGCCGATGCAGCGGTCCTTGTCGATGGTCGCCTTCTTCATGGCCTCGCACACCGCCTGCAGGTAGGCGGGGCTGTTGTGCTCCAGGCTCGCCAGGTCGAAGTGCTCGAGGATGTTGAGCATCTCCAGCAGCATGGCGCCGCCGCCCGGCGGCTGGTTGGTGGTGATGGTGCGGTCGCGATAGCGGCCCACCAGCGGCGGGTTGCGCTGCACCTCGTAGCGGGCCAGGTCGTCGAGCGTGATCAGCGCGCCCAGCGACTGCAGGTGCGTCACCATCTTCTGCGCCAGGTCGCCCTGGTAGAACGGGCGCGCGCCTTCTTCGGCGACCTGGCGCAGCACGGCGGCCATGCCTTCGTTGCGCAGCGGCGCGCCGATGGGCTTGGGGCGGCCGTCGGGGCGGCAGTACAACTCGCGACTGTCCTGGCAGTACTGCAGGCGTTCCAGGTTGCCGACGCGGCCCATGCTGGGCTCGTCGATCCAGAAGGCGTGCATGCCGGGGCGCACGAAGTAGCCGTCCGCGGCCCAACGGATGGCGGGCTCCACCACCTGCCGCCACGGCAGGCGTCCGTGCGCCTGGTGCATGGCCTCCAGGCCCTTGAGCGTGGCCGGCGTACCGATGGACTGAGGGCCGATGTCGTTGACCCGGCCCTGGAGGATGAAGCCGAACCCGTCCTTGGTCTCGCCCTCCAGCAGGTGCTCCCACATGTCTTCCCTGGCCGCCAGCGGCGCGGGCGAGTGGAAGTCGAAATACTCGTGCACCCGGGCCGCGGGCAGGTACACGGCAGCGGTGCCGAAACCTGCGATGCCGCACATCAGCGGATCGACCACCGTCTGGGCCAGCGCGGTGGCCACCGCGGCGTCCACCGCGTTTCCGCCCGCGCGCAGGATTTCAATGCCGGACTCGGCGGCCTCCGGCTGCGGGCAGACCACCATGGCTTCTTTTTTCATGACTTGTACTGAGCAGCCCCCGGCTGTATCGGCGATACGGCAAGGGGTGAAGATGGAAGAAAAAAAGCGTCGCGCTTGCGCGGGTCGCCGGCTTACTTGGCGCTCAGGTTCAGTGCCCCGAGCGTGGGGCCCCAGGCCTTGGTGTCACGCGCCGCCGTTTCCATGACCAGCGCCGAAGGCCCGGACATGGGGATCACGCCCATGCTCTTGAGCTTGGCCTGCACGTCGGGGCTCTTGTGGAAGGCTTCCGTCGCCTTGTTGAGCTTTTCCACGATGTCGACCGGCGTGCCGGCGCGTGCCACCACGGCACTCCAGCCCATGTTGTCGAAGCCCTTGACGCCCAACTCGCCCAGGGTGGGCACATCGGGCAGCTCCGGGGTGCGTTGCGGCGACAACACGGCCAGTGGATTGAGCTTGTGGTTCTTAATGTGGGGCAAGGCGGTGCCATACACCGGCGCCATCACTTCGGTCTGTCCGCCGATGGTGGCCAGGATGCCGTCGGCCTCTCCCTTGTAGGGGATGTGGGTCATCGAAATGCCCAGGGCATTGCTCACCAGCTCGACCGCCAGATGGGTGGAATTGCCCAGGCCGGCGGATGCGAAGTTCAGCTTGCCGGGTGCCGCCTTGGCTTTTTCCGTCAGGTCCTTGAGCGTCTTGATGCCCGTGGCCGGATTGGCCGACAGCACGAACGGCACCGTGGTCAGCATGGTCACGCCAACGAAATCCTTCTCCGGGTTGTAGGGCAGCGGCTTGTAGGTGAACTGGTTGAGCACCATCAGTGACACGCTGCCCAACAGCAGGGTGTAGCCATCGGCGGGTGCATTCAGCGCGCTCTGCGCGGCAATGAGTCCGCCCGCGCCCGGCTTGTTTTCCACCACGATGGTGGCGCCAATGGCCTTGCCCGCGTGTTCGGCCCACAGGCGTGCGATCGTGTCGCTGCTGCCGCCCGGGGCCTGCGACACGACCAGGCGCACGGGACGGCTGGGGTAGGCGGCTTGCGCGTACACGGTGGTGGCCGTGGCGGCCGCGAACGCGGCGCCCATCAGGATCTTGTAGACGTTCGTGATTGCTTTGGACACAGGAATTCCTCAGAGGGCTGTCGTGAAAGATGAAGTAATTTTCATGACCAACCCCGCGATCCGCCTAGTGAAAATGCAAAATGGAACCATGAAGATTCACTCATGCTTGAACGCTTAGAAGGCCTGTCCTGGGCGCGTGGCATCAAGGTCCGGCATCTGGAATCCTTCCTGGTGCTGGACGAGGCAGGCACGCTGACCGAGGCGGCGGCGCGGCTGCATATGACGCAATCCGCCATGTCGCACTGGTTGGCGGAGCTCGAACGCGTGGCGGGCACGCCGCTGGTGGTGCGCGGGCGAAAGGTGCAGCTCACGCCGGCGGGGCATCTGCTCAAGCGGCTGGCCATCACCGTGCTGGGCGACGTCGCCCGCACCGGCCGGGAGATGCATGCGGTGGCCGCGGGCCGCGTGCCGCGTCTGAACGTGGGCAGCGTCTGGGCGGGCATCGCCGGCGGCCTGCCCGAAGCCGTGACCGCGTTCCAGCAGCGTCATGCCGACGTGGCCGTGTCCATCCACGACGGGCTGTTCGACGACCTGCTCAAAGGCCTGGACACGCGTGCCATGGACGCCGTGATCGGTGTTCTGGATGCGCGGGCGCACCAGCCGCAGTTGGCACACCGCGTGCTCTTCGACGATCAGGTGAGCATCGTCATCGGTCAGGGCAGCAAGCACTGGGACAGCAACCGGCCGCTGGGCTTTGCCGACGTGCTGCGCGAGAAATGGGTGATGCCGCCCCTTGGCACGCTCACCCGCATCCAGATGGATGCCTACCTCATAGAGCAACAGGCATCGTGGCTCGTGCCCAAGGCAGAAACCTCCTCGCTGGCCATGATGCAGGCACTGCTGCAAAAGGGCGACTATGTCGGCGTGTGCGCGGAATCCATGGCGGACTACATGGCCTCGCTGGGACTGTTCCGCAAGGTCGCCATCGATTCGAACATCCGCTTCGGCCCCATCACCGTGGTGTGGAACCGCGAGCACGTCTCGGCCACCCTCATGGACTTCATTGCCTGCCTCAAGGCGCATGCACGAGGCTTGCCTGGCGCTGCAGTGCATGCGGCGACCGGCGACTAGCGCGCGACTTTGCTCGCGGGTTTCGAGGCAGCAACCTGCCGCCTCTTGGGGCCCGCGGCTTGCGCCCTAGGCGCGACTCGCGGCCCACGACGCAAAGCGTGCCTGATTCTGCTCGTTGGGCGGGTACAGCCCCGGCAGCGCGGAACCGGCCTCCACCTCGCCCATGATCCAGGTTTCCAGGCGCTCCTGTGTCAGTGCTGCCTGCACCACCTCCTCCAGCATCCCTGCCGGGATCAGCACCGCACCGTCGTCATCGGCCACCACCACGTCGTTGGGAAAGACGGCAACGCCGCCGCAGTCGATGGGTTCCTGCCAGCCCACGAAAGTCAGTCCCGCCACCGAAGGCGGTGCGGCTGCGCCCCGGCACCAGATGGGCAGGCCGGTGGCCCGTACGCCCGCCAAGTCGCGCATCACGCCATCGGTCACCAATCCCGCCACGTCGCGCTTTTGCATGCGGGCACACAGGATGTCTCCGTAGATTCCGGCGTCGGCAACCCCCATGGCACCGACCACTGCGATGCAACCCACCGGCATCGCCTCGATGGCCGCGCGAGTCGAGATCGGCGAGGCCCACGCCGCGGGCGTGGCCAAGTCTTCGCGCGCCGGCACGAAGCGCAGCGTAAAGGCCCTGCCGACGCGGCGCGGCTGCCCCTGCGCGAGCGGGCGGGTGCCGCGCATCCAGACATTGCGCAGCCCGTGCTTGAGCAGCACGGTGGTGAGAGTCGCGGTGGA
The DNA here is from genome assembly GCF_016082275.1 of Variovorax sp. E3. Classification (GTDB taxonomy): domain Bacteria; phylum Pseudomonadota; class Gammaproteobacteria; order Burkholderiales; family Burkholderiaceae_C; genus Variovorax. Next base: position 85,814 of record NZ_MOWM01000007.1, on the reverse strand, counting down.
AACCGCGGCCAACGCATCGACCACGGCGGGGTCGAGCGCAAGAGTTTCGATGTTCGTCATGAGAGCGTTCCAGGAAAGCATTCAGATGCTGGCAATCAACCCGCCATCGACGCGCAGGGTCGAGCCGGTGATGTAGCCCGCGCGCGGGCTGGCAAGAAAGGCGACCGCATCGGCGTACTCGCGCGGCTCGCCGTAGCGCCCCAGCGGGATCGCGCCGGTGCTCTCTGCTGCTACGGCTTCAACGGTGCGGCCTTCGCGCTCGGCCTTCTGCGCATCGAGAAAGCGGATGCGTTGCGTGGCGATGCGGCCCGGCAGCACGACGTTGCAGGTGACACCGTCACGGCCCACTTCGCGCGCCAGCGTCTTCGACCACCCCACCAGGGACAGGCGCAGCGCATTGGACAGCCCGAGGTTCGCGATCGGCGCCACCACGCCCGACGACGCGCTGGTGATCACGCGGCCGAAGCCCCGTGCGCGCATGCCGGGCAACGCACGGTCGGTGACGGCGATCACCGACAGCACCATCGCTTCGAAGTGACGGCGCCACAGGTCCAACGCCTGGCCGTGCGCGGTGGTCGGCGGCGGGCCACCGGTGTTGTTGACGAGGATGTCGATCGGACCGAGCCCGCGTTCGATGCGCACCATGCGGTCGTCGATGCAGTCCAGGTCGGCCAGGTCCCACGCCATATCGAGGGCGCGCCCGCCTGCCTCGGTGATGGCCGCGGCGGTACTTGCCGCTGCCTGTGCATCCTTGTCTGCCACGCGACCTGTGCGCCTTCCGCTGCCAACGCCAGCGCGATCGCGCCGCCCAGGCCGCCGCCGCCTCCCATCACCAGGGCCGTGCGGCCCTGCAGTTGCAGATCCATCGGTCGGCCTCCTTCACGAATCGGCCGAGATCTTGCGATCACGGATGAGCTGCGCCCACTTGCGCTGTTCGCCGCGGATGTACTCGCCGAAGGCTTCGGGTGTTCCGCCGCCCTCCTCGGCACCGAACTCGGCCAGGCGCGTCGCCACCTCGGGCTGCGCCAGCACCTTGTTCAGGTCGATGTTCATGCGGCGCACCAGCTCGGGCGGCATCGCGGCCGGGCCGACCACGCCGAACCAGATACTGGCCTCGAAACCGGGAAAGCCCGACTCGGCCAGCGTCGGCACCTGCGACAAGGCGCTCGCACGCCGCGCGCCCGTCTGCGCCAGCGCCACGGCCTTGCCGTCCTTGAGCAGGCCCATCGCGGTGGTCATGCCCTCGAAGGCGAACTTCACGTGGCCGCCCAGCAGATCGTTGACCATCGGGGCCGATCCCTTGTACGGGACGTGCAGCACCTGCACGCCGGCGCGCTGCTCGAACAGCGCGAGCGCCAGGTGTTGCGCCGACCCCGCTCCGGCCGAACCGAAGCTCACCAGACCAGGATGCGCACGGCACGCCGCGAGCAGGCCCGCCAGTGTCGGCATGGGCGAGTCGCGCGATGCGATCAGCACCTGCGGCGTCTTGCCCACCAGCACGATGGGCGCGAAGTCGCGCTCGGCCGAATAGGGCATCTGCGGGTAGAGACCCGGCGCGATGCCCAGCGCGTTGATATGCCCCATCAGCAAGCTTCTGCCGTCGGGCGCGGCTTTGGCAGCCTCGGCGGTGGCGATCATGCCGGCGGCGCCGGCCTTGTTCTCCACCACCACCGGCACGCTCCACAGCGTGGTCAGCTTCACCGAGAGGATGCGCGCCAGGATGTCGGTGCCGCCACCGGGCGGAAAGCCGACAAGGATACGTATCGGGCCACGTGGCAGCGTGGCCTCGGCCCCATGGCTGGTGGCGTGCAGCGCAGGCAGCGCCGCCGCCGCGCCCAGCCAGCCGATGAGTTGACGACGTCTCAGTCTCATGATTTTTGTCTCCGGTCGTTCGTGTTTGTTGTTGGCGGCAGGATTCAGCCGCAGTGGCTCCAGCGGCCGTACTTCGCGACTTCCTTTTCGTCGAAACCGAAGCCCAGCCCCGGCGTCTGGTGCAGCACGACGCGACCGCCTTGATGCGACAGCTGCCGATCGACGAGGCGGCGGAAGTTCAGCACCTGGTCGTCCCAGAAGAACTCGACATAGCGCGCATTCGGCGTGGCGGCCACCAGCGGTGCATGCAGGTCATGGAACCAATGCGGGCACATCTGCACACCGTAACCGGCGGCCATGGCGGCGATGCGTTTCCACTCCGTGATGCCGCCGCACACCGCCGCATCGGTCTGCAGGATCGCGGCGCCGCCCATGTCGAGCAACTGCTTGTGGTACCAGCGGCCGTAGCCGATCTCGGCGGTGGCCACGGGGATGCGCGTCAGCTTCGCGAGCCGGGCGTGGCTCTCGATGTCGTCGGGGCCGAAGGGCTCCTCGATGAAGTACGGGTTGTAGGGCTCGATGCGGCGCAGGTACTCCATCGCCTGCACGGTGTCTACCCAGCCGTTGTTGCAGTCGAGCATCAGCGCCACGTCGGGGCCGATGGCCTCGCGCGCGGCGCGCACCCGCGCTTCTTCGCCCTTCGGGTCCCAGCGGCCGGTTTTCATCTTCACCGCGCCGAAGCCCAGCGCGGCGTAGCTGGCCATCTCTTCGCCGACCATCCCGGCGGTCTTGCCGTCGAGGTAGTAGCCGCCGCTGGCGTAGGCCGGCACGGTGTCGAGCTCGACCGCACCCAGGTATTTGTGCAGCGGCAGGCCGGCCGTGCGTGCGTTCAGGTCCCACAGCGCGATGTCGAGCGCGCTCAGCGCGCGCATCACCGTGCCCATTCGGCCCTGCAGCAGCGCCTCCTGGTACATGCGCTGCCACAGGCCTTCGATGGCCAACGAGTCCTGCCCGAGCAGCACCGGCGCCAGCAGTTGCTCCACCGCGACGCGAAAGAGTTCGCCCGCCGTGCTGCCCACATAGCAGAAGCCGATGCCCTCGACACCATCGGACGAGCGCACCTTCACCAGGCCGTAATGGCGCTCGTGGACAGTGCGGTTGGAAAAAGAGGTGACTTGGTCGAGCGGAACGCGGGCGACGCAGACGTCGATGGACTGGATGACGGGCACGGGAATCTCCGAGGCAGGGTTGTGAGGACGGCGCCAGTCTGCGTCCGATGAAGCATGAAAAACAGCATGCAATCAGGTGTTCAAACCACGCAAAATACGTGGTCATGGACACCAGCTTTCTCGAGACCTTCATCGCGGTCGCCGAAGCCGGCTCGCTCGCCGAAGCAGGACGCCGGCTCGACCTGGCGCGACCACGGTCGCGCAGCAGATCCGTGCGCTGGAGACCGACATCGGCAGCCAGCTCCTGCGCCGCGCCGGCCGCACGGTGCAGCCGACCGTGGCCGGCAACCGCATCCTGGCGCGCGCCCGCACGCTGCTGCGCGATGTGCGCGACCTGCGCTCCGAAGCCTCCGACAACGCGCTGCCCGCCGGCCCGCTGCGCCTGGGCGCCACGCCGACCGCGCTGATGGGCATGCTGCCTCCGGCCCTGGTGCGCTGGCGGCAGATGCATGAAGACATCGAGGTCTACATCGAGCCAGGTACCTCCACCGCGCTGATGGCCAAGGTGCTGGCCGGCGAACTCGACGCGGCGCTGCTGGTGCACCCCACGTTCGCGCTGCCGAAGACCTGCCACTGGGTGCCGCTGCGCCGCGAGCCGCTGATCCTGCTGGCGCCGGCTCAGCTGCGCGTGCGCGATCCGCTGGCCACCGCGGCGCGCGAACCCTTCATCCGCTACGACCGCGGCGTGGTGGCCGGCAAGCTGGCCGACGAGTACCTGCGCCGGCATGGCGTGCGTCCGCGCGTGCAGTTCGAGCTCGACGGCATCGAACACATCGCGAAGCTGGTGGCCGAGGGCCTGGGCGTGTCGGTGCTTCCTGACTGGGCCACGGTGGGCGCGCCGCAGGCCGACCTGAAGCGCTGGCCCTTGCCGGCGCCATGCCCGGTGCGCACGGTCGGGATGCTGTGGCTGCGCGGATCGGCCCGCGCGCCGCTGGCCGACGCGCTGGTGCAGTTGGTGAGCGCGCCCCGCTGAATATCACCGGCCTCAGGCGGGGGCATCCGAGTCCTTCGATCTATCCGCTCGATGCGTTCGGCGCGCATGCGGGCCAGGAAGGCTCCCGGCGGCGCTTTCGCGGAAGCTACCGCGCCATGGGTGAGAACTACGCCAGATACTCGATGGCATCGATCAGGCGGGTACTCGCGACAAAACCCGGACTGAAAAATGCAAAAAAGGCCCGCCCTTGGAAGAGCGAGCCTTGATTGAGAAACCGAAAAGCCGGCTTTTCTGATTTAGAACGGAATGTCGTCATCCATGTCGTCGAAGCCCGACGACGACTTGGCCGGTGCCTGGCGAGGCGCGGGGGCCGGCGCACGCGGAGCCGCCGCGGGCGCGCGCGGGGCGTAACCGCCACCACCACCGCCGCCGCCATTGCCGCCCTGCGAATAACCGCCGCCGCCACCGCCGCCTTGCGAGTAGCCGCCGTCGTCGTCGCTCGGACCCGACGGTCCGCCCTGGCCCTGGCGGGCGCGAGCATCTGCATCTGGTCGGCGCGGATTTCGGTGGTGTACTTTTCGATGCCGTCCTTGTCGGTCCACTTGCGCGTGCGCAGGCTTCCTTCGACATACACCTGCGAGCCCTTGCGCAGGTACTGGCCGGCGATTTCGGCCAGGCGGCCGTTGAAGACGATGCGGTGCCACTCGGTGGCTTCGCGCATTTCGCCGCTTTGCTTGTCTTTCCAGCGATCGGTGGTGGCCACTGTGACGTTCGCGACCTGATCGCCGCTCGGGAAGGTCCGCATTTCGGGGTCGCGCCCCAGGTTGCCGACGACGATGACTTTATTGACCGATGCCATATGCACTGCCCCTGATAAGTAGATGAAGGAGAAGGTTGAGAGGAACCCTCCATTGTGCCCGAAGGCGACTGGCCCGATTTCCCATCGGTGCCAGAATGGCCCTTCCCATGAACCGCGAACCCGACTTTTTCGAGCACCTGCGCAACGAGCTGTCCAGCGGACGCGTCTGGCTCGACCGGGCCATCGTGCTGGGCTACGCCATCGCGGCCGGGATCTTCGTGGTGGGCTTCACGCTCGCCAGCGACTGGGCCTTCGGCGAATTCCACCGTTTCTACCGCGCCTGGCCCTGGGCCGTGCTGCTGACGACGCCGCTCATCGCGGTCGGCATCGTGTGGTTCACGTTGCGCTTCTTCCCCGGCGCGGCCGGCTCGGGCATTCCGCAGATCAAGGCGGCGCTGCACCCGGCCCTGCCGGAGGAGCGGCGCTTCTTCTTCGCCTCGCTGCGGCTCACGGTCGCCAAGATCGGGCTCGGGGTGGCGGGCTTCGCGGCCGGCCTGTCGATCGGCCGCGAGGGGCCTTCGGTGCAGGTGGCGGCCGGCGTGATGCAGCATGCGCGCCGCTGGCTGTCGCCCAACACCACCATCGACAGCCGCGCGCTGCTGGTGGCCGGCGGGGCGGCCGGCATCGCGGCGGCCTTCAATGCGCCGCTGGCAGGTGTCGTCTTTGCCATCGAGGAGCTGTCGGGCCGGCTGGAGGCGCGCTCCAGCGGGCTGATCATCACGGCCATCGTGCTGGCGGGCCTGGTGGCGGTCTCGGCCTTCGGCAACACCAGCTATTTCGGCGTGATCCGCGTGCCCCGGCTGGGCTGGGACGCGCTCGGCCCGGGCCTGCTGGTCACGCTGCTCAGCGGCGCGGCGGGCGGGCTGTTCGCGCGGCTGCTGATTGCGTCGCTCACCGGCACGCCGGGACGCTTCAACCGCTGGCGGGCGCGCTTTCCGCTGCGCTTCGCGGCCGTGGGCGGGCTGGCGGTGGCCGTCATCGGGCTGGTCACGGGCGGTGTCACCTTCGGCGCGGGCTCCGAGGCGGTCAAGCAGATGCTGCAGGGCCACGACGAGCTGACGCCGCTGTACACGCTGCTCAAGTTCATCGCGACCTGGCTCACGGCGTGGTGCGGCGTGCCGGGCGGCATCTTCGCGCCGTCGCTGTCCATCGGCGCGGGCATCGGCGAGGCGGTGGGCCAGTTGGCCAGCAGCGACCTCGGGCCGGCGCTCATCGCCATGGGCATGGCCGGCTTCCTGGCCGCGGTGACGCAGGCGCCGCTCACGGCCTTCATCATCGTGATGGAAATGGTCGACGGCCACTCGATGGTGCTGAGCCTGATGGCCGCCGCCATGCTGGCCAGCCTGGTCTCGCGCATGATCAGCCGCCCGCTGTACGACACGCTGGCCGAGCACATGGTCGGCCGGGCCATCGGCAGCACCGAGCCGGTGCACGCCGCATCGCCGCCACCGGAAGCCCCCACGCCAGAGCCGCCAGAACCAGCCCGCTCGCCATGAATTCCCCGGCGGTCTATCATGTCCGGTTGCCCTCGGACGATCGCCCCCTTGAATTCAACATCCACTGAAGACACCGCGGAGCGCGACGCGCAACGCGAACGCGACACTTACCTCGGCGCGGTGCTGGCGCAGCAGCGCATCAGCATCCGAGGCGCGCGCACCCACAACCTGAAGAACGTCGATCTCGACATTCCGCGCAACAAGCTGGTGGTCATCACCGGCCTGTCGGGCTCGGGCAAGTCGAGCCTGGCGTTCGACACGCTGTACGCCGAAGGGCAGCGCCGCTACGTCGAGAGCCTGTCGGCCTATGCGCGGCAGTTCCTGCAGCTCATGGACAAGCCCGACGTCGACGTCATCGAGGGCCTGTCGCCCGCGATCAGCATCGAGCAGAAGGCCACCAGCCACAACCCGCGCTCCACCGTGGGCACGGTGACCGAGATCCACGACTACCTGCGCCTGCTGTTCGCGCGCGCCGGCACGCCCTACTGCCCCGACCACCACCTGCCGCTGCAGGCGCAGACGGTGTCGCAGATGGTCGACGCCACGCTGGCCCTGCCCGGCGAGCCGCGCCTGATGATCCTGGCGCCCGTGGCGCGCGAGAAGAAAGGCGAGTTCCTGGAACTGTTCGCCGAGATGCAGGCCGCCGGCTACGTGCGCTTTCGCGTCGACGGGCAGACCTACGAATACAACGACCTGCCCAAGCTCAAGAAGACCGAGAAGCACGACATCGACGTCGTCATCGACCGCCTGCGCGCGCGCGCCGACATGCAGCAGCGCCTGGCCGAAAGCTTCGAGGCCGCGCTGCGCCTGGCCGAAGGCCGCGCCATTGCGCTCGAACTCGGCACCGAGGGCGCGCCCGACAAGGAGCACCTGTTCAACGCCAAGTTCTCCTGCCCGATCTGCCACTACTCGCTGTCGGAACTCGAGCCGCGCCTGTTCTCGTTCAACTCGCCCGTGGGCGCCTGCCCCAGCTGCGACGGCCTGGGCCACCGCGAGGTGTTCGACCCGGCGCGCGTGGTGGCCTTCCCGTCGCTGTCGCTGGCCAGCGGCGCCATCAAGGGCTGGGACCGCCGCAACGGCTACTACTTCAGCATGATCGAGAGCGTCGCGAAGCACTACAAGTTCGACGTCGACGCGCCCTTCGAGTCGCTGCCCGCCTCGGTGCAGCAGGTGCTGCTGCAAGGCTCGGCGGCCGAAGAGATCAAGTTCAACTACACCATGGAGTCGGGCAACTTCGCGGGCAAGAAGCTCACGAAGAAGCACCCCTTCGAGGGGATCATCCCGAACATGGCGCGGCGCTACCGCGAGACCGACTCGGTCATGGTGCGCGAAGACCTGGCCCGCTTTCGCAACCTGCAGCCCTGCCCCGACTGCGGCGGCTCGCGCCTGCGCCGTGAAGCGCGCAACGTGTTCCTGGTCGACGAGTCGAGCCGGCCGGCCGACGGCGGCGAGCCGCCGCGCATGGCCATCTTCGAGCTGAGCCACCTCACGCTGCGCGACTCGCTCGCGTGGTTCCAGAACCTGCGGCTGCGCGGCTCCAAGGCCGACATCGCCGACAAGGTGGTGCGCGAAATCGGCCTGCGCCTGAAATTCCTCAACGACGTGGGCCTGAACTACCTGAGCCTGGACCGCAGCGCCGAGACGCTCTCGGGCGGCGAGGCGCAGCGCATTCGCCTGGCGTCGCAGATCGGCTCGGGCCTCACCGGCGTGATGTACGTGCTCGACGAGCCCAGCATCGGCCTGCACCAGCGCGACAACGACCGCCTGATCGGCACGCTGAAGCACCTGCGCGACATCGGCAACAGCGTGATCGTGGTCGAGCACGACGAGGACATGATCCACGCCGCCGACCACGTGATCGACATGGGCCCCGGCGCCGGCGTGCACGGCGGGCGCGTGATGGCGCAAGGCACCTACGCCGAGGTGTCGGCCAACCCCGACTCGCTCACCGGCCAGTACCTGTCGGGCACGCGCAAGATCGAGGTGCCGAAGCACCGCACCGCGTGGCTGCCGGCCGTGAAGAAGCCGGCCTTCAACGAAGGCAAGAAAGCATCGCGCTTTCCGCAGAGCCCCGCCGCCGAACGCCGCGCCGCGCGCGAAGCCGCGCACCTGGCCTCGCAGACCGACCTGCAGGAAATTCGCGTCGTCGGCGCCACCGGCAACAACCTGAAGAACGTGAGCGTCGCCTTCCCGGTCGGCCTGCTGACCTGCGTGACCGGCGTGTCGGGCTCGGGCAAGTCGACGCTGGTGAACGACACGCTCTACACCGCCGTGGCGCGCACGCTGTACCGCGCGCACGAGGAGCCGGCCGCGCATGAATCGGTGGAAGGCATCGAGTACTTCGACAAGGTCATCAACGTCGACCAGAGCCCCATCGGCCGCACGCCGCGCAGCAACCCGGCCACCTACACCGGGCTGTTCACGCCCATTCGCGAACTGATGGCCGAAACCAACACCGCGCGCGAGCGCGGCTACGGCCCGGGCCGCTTCAGCTTCAACGTGGCGGGCGGGCGCTGCGAGGCCTGCCAGGGCGACGGCGTGGTGAAGGTCGAGATGCACTTCCTGCCCGACGTGTACGTGCCCTGCGAGGTGTGCCACGGCCAGCGCTACAACCGCGAGACGCTCGAGGTGCTCTACAAGGGCAAGAACATCGCGCAGATCCTCGAGATGACGGTCGAGACCGCGCACGAGTTCCTCAAGGCCGTGCCGACCATCGAGCGCAAGCTGCGCACCCTGCTCGACGTGGGCCTGAGCTACATCAAGCTCGGCCAGTCGGCCACCACGTTGTCGGGCGGCGAGGCGCAGCGCGTGAAGCTTGCGCTGGAGCTCAGCAAGCGCGACACCGGCCGCACCCTGTACATCCTCGACGAGCCGACCACCGGCCTGCACTTCGCGGACATCGAGCTGCTGCTGAAGGTGCTGCACCAGCTGCGCGACGCGGGCAACACCATCGTCGTGATCGAGCACAACCTGGACGTCATCAAGACCGCCGACTGGCTGATCGACATGGGCCCGGAAGGCGGCGCGGGCGGCGGCACGGTGGTGGGCGAAGGCACGCCGGAGGACATCGCGGCGAACGAGGCGAGCCACACGGGGCGGTACTTGAAGCGGCTGCTGTAGCCATGCCCTCCTTCACCCCCCGCCAGTTCGTCATCCTCGTCCTCCTCACGCTCGCCTGGGGCTTCAACTGGCCCGTGATGAAGCTCGGCGTGGCCGACTACCCGCCGCTGGGTTTCCGCGCCATCTCGATCTGGCTCGGCCTGCCCGTGCTGGCGCTCGCGCTGGTGTGGCTCAAGGTGCCGTTCCATGTGCCGCGCAAGGCGTGGCCCGAGCTGCTGTGGCTGGGCGCCACGAACATGTTCGTCTGGCACGCCTGCATCATCCTCGCGGTGAAGGCGCTGTCGGGCGGGCGCGCGGCGATCCTGGGGTACACGATGCCGGTGTTCTCGGCCGTCCTCGGCGCGCTGCTGTTCTCCGCTGTGCTGGCACGGCGCGCATGGCTGGGCGTGGGCGCCTGCGCGGTGGGCGTGGGGCTGCTGCTGTGGCACGAGCTCACGGACTTCGCCGGCCGGCCGGGCTATGTCGCGCTCGCGCTGGTGGCGGCGGCGACATGGGCGCTCGGCACGCAACTGCTGCGCCACACGCGCATCGGGCTGCCGACGCTCACGCTGTCGTTCTGGATGACGGCGCTGACCGCCGTGGTGATGACCGTGCTGTCGCTGCTGTTCGAGCGCGACCGGCTCTACTGGCCGGGCGCCGTGACGTGGGGTTCGATCGGCTACAACGCGGTGCTGATCTTCGGCTTCGCGCACGCCGCGTGGTTCTACCTGGCGCGCGGCCTGCCGCCCGTGGCCTCGACCCTGAGCGTGATGTTCATCCCGGTGCTCGGCGTGTTCAGCGGCGCGGTGTGGCTCGGCGAAGTCGTGCACTGGCAGGACGGCGTGGCGGTGGCGCTGATGGTGGTCGCCATCGCCTCGGTGCTCTGGCCTTCGCGCGCCGCCGCGAAAGCCTGAAGAGCCACCCTCAGGTCGTCGTCTGCACGTGCAGGCGGCTGGTCTTGCAGCGGTGCAGCGCGCGGTAGTGCTCCAGCGGCCTGCCGTTCGCTCCGTACGCTATCGACTCGATGCGCAGCAACGGCTCCGGCGTGGGCAGGTTCAGCAGCTGGCAGGTGTCTGCATCGGGCAGCACCGCGTCGATCCAGCGTTCGGCGCGCACCAGCCGCAGGCCGTACTGGCGGCGCAGCACGTCGTACAGCGAGCGGTCGTCCAGGCGCGTGCGGTGCAGGCCCGGCGCCAAGTCAGCGGGCACCACGGTTTCCACCAGCAGGCGCAGCTCGCCGTCGACGCTGCGCAGCCGCTTGAGCGCGACCACCTGCGTGTCGTCGGTCAGCCCCAGTGACGCGGCCTCCTGTTCGGTCGGCATGCGCAGCTCCTGCGTGAGGATCTGCGTGCGCACCGAGCGGCCCTTGCGCTCCATTTCGTCGGAGAAGCCGAGCACGGTCGAGACGAAGTCTTCGTCGCGTTCGCGCGCCGACACGAAGGCGCCGCGCCCCTTGATCTTGTAGATGAGGTTGTTGCGCACCAGGTCGGCCAGCGCCTCGCGCACCACGATGCGCGAGATGCCGAACTGCTCGCCGAGCTCGGCTTCGGACGGCAGCTTGGCGCCGATGGGCAGCACGCCCTGCAATATCTGCAGGCGCAGTGCGTCGCGGAACTGGGCCCACAGGGGGGATTCGGAGCCGCGGTCGAGCACGGTCGACATTTCGTTCGGAGAGTTCACGTTAAGACTGGCCGATGGCCGAGCTGGTCGTCAATGATGCATCGAAAGGCATGGGCGCTTCTTGCGCCGCCATCGCCGGTGAAAGGGCCACGCCGTGGCGTTCCCGAAGCGCGGTCGCGCAAGCCTGCAGCTCCCCGCGCTCGTGCGCCGCGTCCCAGCCCAGCGCCTCGGCGGCAATGCCCGCCATTTCGGCGAGCGCGGCATCGGTGACGAGGCCGCGAATCGCGAGCAGCGTGCGGCGGATCACGAGGTCGTCGAGATGCACCACGCCGGTTTCGAGGCAGAGATAGGAAATTTCGGCCACGGAATAGTCGGGCGCGTGCTGCAGCGGCACGTCCCCCGAGGCGCCGAGCCGCTGCACGAGCGGCAAGGCCTTCGAGCCGTAGCGGCGCAGCAGCGCCTGCGCACGCGCGCGGCCCACGCCGGACGACGCCACCATGCGGTCGATGAAGCGTTCGGTTGCCGGCGCATCGGCCGGCAACTCCGCGCCGCCGCCGATCGGAATCAGCTCGGTCGATGCGGTGCGCGGGCGGCCCAGTTGCTGCAGCACTTCGTTCGTCGCCTCTTCGGCCAGCGCGCGGAAGGTGGTCCACTTGCCGCCGACGAGCCCGACGATGGGAATGTCGCGCGTCGCGTTCGGCAAGTCGACCACCACCGAGTGGTCGCGTGAGATCTGCCCCGGCTTGTCGGCGTCGGAGCGCGCGAGCGGCCGCACGCCGACATACGTGTAGACCACGTCGCCACGGTCGAACGACAGGTTCGGGAACACCTCGGCCAGCACGTCGAGCAGGTAGTCGACCTCGGCCGGCTCTGTGGCGATCTGGTCGGGGTCTTCCACCGGGATGTCGGTCGAACCCACCAGCACGCGGTCGAGGAACGGATAGACGATGCACACGCGCCCGTCCACCGCCTCGAAGTACGCCATGCGCCCCTGCAGCGCGTCGCGCAGCGCGGGGTGGTCGAGCACGAGGTGCGAGCCCTTGGTGCCCATCACGCGCGAGCCCGCGCCGCCGAGCACGGCCGTGCTGCGGTCCAGCCACGCGCCGCTCGCGTTCACCACGGTGTCGGCCGTCACGCGCACCACCGCGCCGGTGATCTCGTCGCGCAAGGTGAGGATGTTGCCCGCGCAGCCCATCACGCGGCAGTAGTTCGATGCGGCCGAGCGCGGCTGGTCGCGGCAGGCGTCGCCGATCAGCTCGAGGATGAGCCATTCGGGGTGGCTGATCCATGCATCGAAGAAGGTCGCGGTCCAGCGCACGGCCGCGCGAAACAGGCTGCGGTCGTTCGGCGGCACGCGGCTGATGCGGTGGTTGGGCATCACGCGCTGGCGGCGGCCCAGCAGGTCGTACAGGCGCAGGCCCGCGGCCACGGCCAGCAGCCCGCGCGTGCGCTGCGGCGGCGTGCGGCCGAAGAACTTGAGCGCGCTGCTCATCAGCCCGCCGAAGAAGCTCGACAGCGGCACCACCGTCTTCAGCGGCTGCACCAGGTGCGGGGCGTTGCGCAGCAGCAGGTTGCGCTCGCGCGTGGCCTCTGCCACGAGCGAGAAGCTGCCGTTCTCCAGGTAGCGCAGGCCGCCGTGGATCATGCGCGAGGGCGCGCTGCTGGCGCCCGCGCTGAAGTCGCCCTTGTCGACGATGAGGCAATCGACGCGCTGCAGGCTCAGGTCGCGGAACACGCCCACGCCGTTGATGCCGGCGCCGACGATCACCGTCGAGAAATGGCGGTCGGCCAGCGAAGCCGGGCGCACGAAAGGCAGTTGCCAGGCGCTCATTGCACGCCCCCGGCCAGGTGGGAAAACACAGGAGACATGGTGTCGATCAGTTCGTTGAAACCGGCGTTGAAGTCGGCATGGGCGCGCGCCTGCGCGCCGTCGGGTTCGACCGTGTCGCAGGGCGCGAGCAAGGCGCTGCCCTGCTGCGCGTGGTCGATGCCTTGCGACATGGCGGCGTAGAGCGCGGCGCCGCGCGCACCGGTCTCGTCGTCGGCGCAGCGCTCCACCGCATGGCCCAGAAAGCCCGCCAGCAGCCGCACGAGGCGCGTGTCGCTCGCGCCGCCGCCGAGCACGGTCACGGCCGACACCGGCAGCCCGCAGGCCGCGAGCCGCGCGATGTGGCGCGCATGCAATGCGGCCACCGCGTCGACCACGGCGCGCGCCATGTCGCCGCGCGTGTGGTGGCTCTGGAGGCCGACGAAGCCCGCCGTCAAGCCGCCGCCGCCGTTCACGAACGGCAGGAAGCGCAGGCCGCCCGCGCCCAGCGGCACCGACATCGCCAGGTCGACCACGGCGCGCGAATCGGGCAGGCCCAGCACGCCGGCCAGCCATGCGATGTTGGCCATCGACGAGGGGCTGTTCTCCATGTAGAGCCGCTTGTCGGCGCGCCCGAAATTCACGACCGCCGCCACGTCGGGCTTGGGCTCGATGACCGGGCCGATGACCGCGTTGACGCACCACGTGCCGAACACCGACACCGCGCGACCGCGCCCTTCGGCGCAGATCGCGGTCATCGACGCGAGCAGGTCGATGGCACCCATCGCCACGGGAATGCCCGCGGGCAGGCCGCACAGCGCGGCTTCCGAAGGCCGCAGCCTGCCGATCACCTCGCCGCTGGGCACCAGCGGCCCGAAGGCGCGCGGCCCGAGGTCGGCAATGCCCGATGCGTCGAAGGCCGCCTGCGACCACGTGCCGGTGGCAATCGACACCAGCCCCGCGGTACTGGCGTCGCTCGCGTCGGTCGCGATCTCGCCGGTCAGCAGGAAGCGAGGTAGTCCTTCGCGAACAGCAGCCGGTGCACCGCGCCGCGCTGCACGGCGTCGGTGCCCAGCAGCTCGGCCGCGATCACGGTGGGCTGCCCGGGCCACGGCCTGCAGCCGACGTCGGCGAACAGCGCGCTGCCATGGCCCAGCGACAGCGAGCGCGCCCGCGCGTCGGCCCGCTGGTCGGTCGAGGCGATGGCCCTGCCGCCCGCGAGTTCGTGGCGTGCGTCGAGCGCGTAGAGCCCCGCGCCGTGGCCCGTGCAGCCGATGGCGCGGACCTCGGCCGCGCGGGCGCCGAGTTGGTGGGCGACGTCGCGCAGCACGTGGGTCAGGGCGCAGCGGATGGCGTCCGCCTTCACCTCGCATCCCCCTGCGGGCAGCCGGTCGTGCGGCAGTGGCATGCGGGACAGGGCGACGGGCCGGCCGCTCCCGGCTTCGAGGGCCAGGGCTTTCAGGCTGCTCGACCCCATGTCGATGCCGATCAGTATTTTGGGCTTCATGTCATAACAGCTTCGGCGGAATAAAAGCACGTCGCCAGTAGCGTTTCCCCTAGTTATCCCGCCAAACAGGCAGCGCGTACATTCTAGCCTGTCATAACAACTGTCGTGACAACGAGGATCAGAGAGCTGCCTTGAAAAGCAGCATCAGCAAGCTGTGCCACTCAACGTGAGGAGACAAAAAATGAGGCGTAATTTCCTGAAGTCCGCCGCGGCCGCCGGTATCGGCCTGGCGGGCGCGAGCGCACTCGCGCAACAGCAGCCAGCCGCCCCGGCGGCGGGCGGCGGCCTGCGCGGCAACGCCAGCGACGTCTACGTGATGAACGTGATGGTGTCGGGCGTGGAGTACTGGTTTCCGGTCTACGAAATGATGAAGCAGCTCGGCCGCACGCTGGGCGTTCGCACCCGCTACACCGGCACGCCGGAGTACGACGTGAACAAGCAGCTCGCGTCGTTCGAACAGGAGCTGGCGCGCAAGCCCGCGGGCATTCTGCTGCACCCGATGAACCCCGACCCGTTCATCGAGCCGATCAATCGCGCGGCGGCCATGGGCATTCCGGTCGTCACCTTCGCGGCCGACTCGCCGAACTCCAAGCGCACCTCGTTCATCACGTCGGACAACGACCGCGAAGGCACGCAGGCGGCCGACGCCATTGCCGCGTCGATGGGTGGCAAGGGCGAATACGCCGTGCTCGAGAACCCCGGCCAGGACAACCACGACCGCCGCATCGCCGCCTTCGTGAACCGCATGAAGGCCAAGCACCCGGGCATGAAGCTGGTCGGCCGCGCCGCCAGCAACCAGGACCCGAACAAGGCCTACCAGGCGGTGCTGAGCCTGGCGCAGGCCAACCCGAACCTGGGCGCGCTGTTCATGCCCGAGGCCAACTCGGCGCTCGGCGCGGCGCAGGCCAAGGTCGAGACCAAGAAGAACATCAAGGTGATGTGCTGCGACGTGAACGCCAAGATCCTGGACATGATCAAGTCGGGCGACGTGTTCGGCTCCATCAACCCCAACCAGGGCATGCAGGGCTACATGGGCATGATGATGCTGTTCCTGGCCAAGAACCCCACGCTCATCGACCCGATGAACGACGCCAAGCGCAACGGCACCAACCCGATGGCCGTGCCCTTCCTGGACAACGGCCTGGCGGTGGTGAGCAAGGCCAACGCCGACGACTTCTACTGGGACAAGTACCTCGCGCGCCGTGGCACCAAGGGAATCGGCGAGTGAGTGAGCAAGACGCGATGAGCGCCCTGCTCCAGTTGCGTGGCATCAGCAAGCGCTTCGGCGCTTCGCGCGCGCTCACGGGCGTGGACTTCTCGCTGGCGCGCGGCGAGATCCACGCGCTGTGCGGCGAGAACGGCGCGGGCAAGTCCACGCTGATGAACATCATCGATGGCATCCACCAGCCGGACGAGGGTGAGATCTCGCTCGACGGACAGAAGGTGGTCATCGACGGCCCGGCGCATGCCATGCGCCTGGGCATCGGCCTGGTGCACCAGGAAATCGCCCTGTGCGGCGACGCCACCGTGGCCGAGAACATCTTCATGCCGGAGATCAACGCCGGCAAGCACGCGTGGATGAACTACGCGAGCCTGAACGCGCGCGCCGCCCAGGTGCTGCAGCGGCTGGGGCAGGACGTCGACCCCGCCGCGCTGGTCAAGGACCTGAGCATTTCCACGCAGCAGCTCATCGAGATCGCCAAGGCGCTCACGCTCGACTGCAAGGTGCTGATCCTCGACGAGCCCACCGCCGCGCTCACCGACAACGAATCGGCCGCGCTCTTCAAGGTGCTGCACGACCTGAAGGCGCAGGGCATCGGCATCATCTACATCAGCCACCGCATGGCCGAGATCTTTGCGCACTGCTCACGCGTGACGGTGCTGCGCGACGGGCGCAACGTGCACTGCGGCCCGCTGGCCGAACTCGACGCCGACGGCCTGGTGCGCCGCATGGTCGGGCGCGACCTGGGCAACTACTACCCGCCGAAGCAGGACGATGCAACGCACGGCGAGCCCGTGCTCGAAGTGCGCGACCTCGCCGACGGCGAGCGCGTGCACGGCGTGTCGTTCACGCTGCGGCGCGGCGAGATCCTCGGCATCGCGGGCCTCATGGGCGCCGGCCGCAGCGAGCTCGCCGAAACCGTGTGCGGCCTGCGCCCCGCGCGGCAAGGCAGCGTGCGCCTGCGCGGCAAGACGCTCGCCATCCGCAAGTACAGCGACGCGCTGCGCGAAGGCATTGCCTACCTCAGCGAAGACCGCAAGGCGGCGGGCGTGTACCTGGACCTGCCCATTGCGCAGAACATCGCGTCGATGGCGCTCAAGCGCGTGAGCTCGCGCTTCGGGCTGCTGCAGCGCGCGGCCGAGCACAAGCTGGCGGTGGAGCTGGGCGCCAAGCTCAAGCTCAAGTCCGACGGCGTGGACATCGACGTGGCCAGCCTGTCGGGCGGCAACCAGCAGAAGGTGGCCATCGCCAAGCTGCTGGCCACCAACCCGTCGGTGCTGCTGATGGACGAGCCCACGCGCGGCGTGGACGTGGGCGCCAAGTCGGAGATCCACCACATCCTGCGCGAGCTGGCGAGCCAGGGCGTGGGCGTGGTGGTGATCTCCTCGGAACTGCCCGAGATCATCGGGCTGTGCGACCGCGCGCTGGTGATCCGCGACGGCCGGCTGGCCGGCGAAGTGCAAGACGAAGACATGACGGAAGAGGCGCTGCTGCGGCTGGCCTCCGGACTATGCGAAGAGGAAACGACCCCATGAACTACCCGGCACAACTCGACGCGGGCCTGCCGCCGCGACAGCAGGACGGCGGCCCCATGACCCCCGCCAGCAAGCCCGCCAACAAACTCACCAGCATGCGCGAGATGGGCTTGCTGCTCATCATCGCGGTGCTGTGCGTGGGCATGAGCTTCGCGTCGCCCTACTTCCTGACCTGGGACAACGTGCGCGCGATGCTGCTGTCGTTCTCCATCGAGGGCATCGTGGTGGTGGGCATGACGATATTGCTGATCGTCGGCGGCATCGACCTGTCGGTGGGCTCGGTCGTGTGCTTCGCGATGGTGGTCACGGGCAAGCTCTTTCTCATGGGGTTCGACCCGTGGACGGCGGGGCTGGTGGCCATCGGCGCGAGCGCGCTCATCGGCGCCATGATCGGCGGCTGCGTCACGCGCATCGGGCTGAACCACTTCATCGCCTCGCTGGCGTTCATGGTCATCGTGCGCGGCCTGTGCCTGGCGCTCACGCAGGGCACGCCGCAGTCGCTGTTCTCGCTGCCGGCGGAGTTCAAGTTCATCGGCCAGGGCACGCTGTTCGGCGTTCCGGCGGTCATCCTGATCTTCCTGGCGATCGTGGTGGTGAGCGACTTCGTGCTGCGCCGCTCGACCCTGCTGCGCCGCGTGTTCTACACGGGCAGCAACGAGAAAGCCGCGCTGTACTCGGGCATTCGCGTGGGCAACGTGAAGTTCTGGGTCACGGTGCTGTGCTCGGCCTCGGCGGGCCTGGCCGGGGTGATCTACACGGCGCGCTTCGGCGCGGCCACGCCGACCTTCGGCATGGGCATGGAGCTCAACGTGATTGCCGCGGCCGTGATCGGCGGGGCCAGCCTCAAGGGCGGCTCGGGCACGGTGCTGGGCGCAGTGCTCGGCCTGGCGCTGCTGTCGGTGGTGACCAGCTCGCTGATCCTGCTCGACGTGTCGCCCTACTGGCAGGACGTGATCAAGGGCCTGATCCTGCTCGCGGCCGTGACCATCGACCACATCATGAACACCCGAAAGACCAAGCGATGAGCAACAGCAGCAACAAGACATCGATGAAGAAGACCACGCTCGGCCCCTCGGGCATCGAATGCTCGGCCATCGGCCTGGGCACCTGGGCCATGGGCGGCTGGATGTGGGGCGGCGGGGACAACGCCGCCGCCGTGCTGGCCATCCAGGCCTCGCTCGACGCGGGCGTGACCCTGATCGACACCGCGCCGGCCTATGGCCTGGGCCGCTCCGAGAGCATCGTCGGCACCGCGCTGAAAGGCCGCCGCCACGAGGCCGTGATCGCCACCAAGTGCGGCCTGGTGTGGCACACGCAAAAGGGAACGCACTTCTTTGAAGAAGACGGCCACCCGGTGTACCGCTACCTCGGGCGCGAGTCGATCATCCACGAGGCCGAAGAGAGCCTGAAGCGCCTGCAGACCGACTACATCGACCTGTACATCACGCACTGGCAGGACAGCACCACCCCGGTCGAAGAGACGATGGGCACGCTGCTCGAGCTCAAGAAGCAGGGAAAGATCCGCGCCATCGGCGTGAGCAACGTGAGCCCCGAAACGCTCGCCGAATACCTGCGCTACGGCCCGGTCGATGCGGCGCAGGAGCGCTACAGCCTGATCGACCGCGAGATCGAGCAGACGCTGGTGCCGCTGTGCACCGAGCACAACGTGGCGGTGCTGGGCTATTCGTCGCTCGCGCTCGGCCTGCTGGCTGGCCCGATCGACCCCGCGCGCCAGTTCACCGGCGACGACCAGCGCGCGAGCAACCCGCGCTTCAGCGCCGACAACCGCGCCAAGCTCAAGGCCTTCTTCGACGAACTGGAGCCGCTGCGCCAGCACCTGGAATGCTCCTTCGGCCAACTGATGATCGCGTGGACGCTGGCGCGCGGCAGCGTGTCGGTGGCACTGTGCGGCGCGCGCGTGAGCAAACAGGCCGTGGAGAACGCGGCTGCCGGCTCGGTGCAGCTGCGTGACGACGCGCTGCAACGCATCGACGCCGCCGCGGGCAGGCACCTGCACGCGCTGGCCTGACCCCCCCTTCACTCTCAACACACACACAAGGATTTCTTTCGTATGTCGAAGGACAAGACCGCACGCCTGAACCGGCTGCTGAACAACGGGCGCTGCCTGGACATCGCGCTCGACCACGGCGTGTGCAACGAGCCTCGTTCCTCAGCGGGCTGGAAGACATGCCCCAGGTGATCGACCGCCTCGTGGCGGCCGGCCCCGACGCCATCCAGCTGAACTACGGCCAGGCCGACCTGCTGCAGGACCGCCCGGGCCGCGACAAGCCCGCGCTGGTGCAGCGCATCGACATGGGCAACCCCTACAACGCCACCGCGCACCGCGTGATGTGGGCCGTGCTGCAGAACGAGCACGACCCGGTGCTGCCCGCCGTGCAGCGCGACGCGGCGTGCGTGGTGGTCAACCTGTTCATGCTGCCGAACGAGCCCGACCTGTTCCGCCAGTGCGTGCAGAACATCGCGCGCGTGCGCGCCGACTGCGACCGCTACGGCATGCCGCTGATGATCGAGCCGCTGGTGATGCGCCCGCACAGCGAGCAAGGTGGCTACATGGTCGACGGCGACGCCGAGAAGATCGTCACGCTCGTGCGCCTGGCGCGCGAGATGGGCGCCGACATCGTCAAGGCCGACCCCACCAGCGACCCCGCCGACTTCCACCGCGTGGTGCAGGCCGCGCGCTGCCCCGTGCTCGTGCGCGGCGGCGGGCGCGAAGACCTGCGGCAGGTGTTCGCGCGCTCGCGCGTGCTGATGGACCAGGGCGCGGTCGGCATGGTGTACGGGCGCAACGTGTACCAGCACGCCAACCCGTCGGCGGTGGTGGACGCGCTGATGGCCATGATCCACCGCGGCGCCAGCGCCAAGGAGGCGTGGGACATCTACGAATCGGGCGGCGCGACGAACAGGCATTGAGCTGAACCGAAGCGGCGCGCTCGCGCCGCCTAGAAAAACGAGGAGGGAGAGGCTGTACGGCCGGCGGCGCGAGTCGCCGGCCGGGGTGCGCCCTGCGCGCGTGCTTTTGCAAGTGACCGACACAACAACCTGGAGGCGACGATGAGAATCCGGTATTACTTGATGGCGTTCCTGCTGCCATTCGTCACGCTGATGACGCACGCGGCACTCACCGGGGTCAGTCCGATGACGACCCTGAACAACATGGCGTCGGCGGTTTCCGCGGCCGTGGCCGACCCGCTCCCGCTGCAGGGACCGGGCCTGGGCAACCTCACCTACACATCGGCCGAGCTGTTCAAGCCGGTGTCGATGATCACCAGCCCCGCGCACCCGCTCGACCCGGCGCACAGCAGCGCCTACGAGTCGCGCGAGGTGCCCGCCACCTACCCGGGCCGCAAGGACTACGGCATGAACGCCGGCATCATGGTCAACGGCTACTTCCTGACCTCCTTCGCGCCGGACAGCGGCCTGGGCCCGGGCGGCTTCCTGCTGTACGACGTGTCGAACCCGCGCCAGATCCAGCTCGTGAAGAAGATCTACGAGCCCGAGGCGCGCACCAAGGAGTTCCGCGAGACGCACTCCTTCGGCACCAGCACGATCGGCGGCAAGACCTACGTGGTGCTGCCCAGCATCAACGGCATCGAGTTCTGGGACTTCACCGACGTCAACGACATCAAGCAGGTCAAGAAGTTGGCGCTGCCCGGCGTCAACGGCGGCGACTACGAGAACGTGGCGTGGCAGCTCTGGTGGCAGGCGCCCTACGTGTACGTGGCGTCGGCGGGCCGGGGCATCTTCATCGTCGACGCGCGCGACCCGGCCAACGCCGTGGTCGCGAACCGCGGCGCGGGCAAGCCCAACCCGGTGCCCACGGGCGAGCTCGGCGGCTTTCGCATCGGCCCGATCTTCACCATGGGCAACCACATGGTGCTGACCGCGATGGAAAGCAACGGCGGCTTCGCGAGCCTGGACATTTCCGACCCGCTCAACCCCAAGGTGCTCGACTCCATCGTCGGCACCACGCCGTTCTATTACGCGACCTGCTTCGACGGCAAGAACCTGCATGCCTCGGCGCGCAACAGCGGCGCCAAGATGTACAGCTACGACCTGAGCGACCGCTCGCGCTTCGTGGCCGAGGACAACCGGCTGGTCATCGACGAGCAGCTGTACTGCGCCACGCAGGACAACTACGTCATTCAAGGCGCGCAGACCCGCATCCACAAGGTCGACGTGAGCAACCCGCTGAACCACGTGGAGGTGGGCCGCGGCAGCATCCTGCGCGAGGACGATCCGAACTTCTCGCATTCGGACAACGGCCAGGTCGCGATGTTCGGCAACCTGGTCTTCGTGGGCAACGACCACGGCTCGGGCAGCGGCTTCGTGGTGCACCAGGTCGACCCCGACACCACCAAGCCCGAGGTCAAGCAGGTCTCGCCCGCCAGCGGCGCGAAGCAGCAGGCGCTGACCTCGCGCATCGGCCTGGGCATGACCGACAACATCCGGCCCGAGAGCGTCAATTCCAACACCTTCATCGTGCGGCCGGTGGGCGGCAACACGCTGGCGGGCATCTACAGCGTGCAGCTGGGCATCATCAACTTCTCGCCCGACCAGCCGCTGCAACCGGGCACCAGCTATGAGGTGTTCCTGCCCGCCAACGGCGTGAAGGACTATGCGGGCAACGCCATCGCGGCCGACTACAAGTCGGTGTTCCACACCGGCAACGCGACCGACATCAGCCTCATGCACTACTGGACGCTGGCGGGCAGCCTGTCGGACCAGATCGGCGCCAACAACGGCACGCCCGCCACCGGCGACACGTTCGAGAGCATCGGCCTGAACTTCGCGAACCGCACGGCCGGCGTGCCGCTGAAGAACGACACCGTGGCCACCGTGCTCGGCGGCAGCGCGTCGCTGAGCTTCTACATGAAGACCACGCAGGCCGGCGGCGCCAACTCGTGGACCGCGCCCGGCATCTTCGGGCGCGACCAGTCGGGCGGCGCGGACGACGTGTTCTGGGGCTGGCTCGACAACGGCGGGCGCATCAAGCTGTCGGTCGGCAACGACGCGGGCACCACTTCTTCGGCGGTGGTGAACGACGGCAACTGGCACCACGTGGTGATGACGCGCGACGCGGCCTCGGGCGCGCAGGCGGTGTACGTCGACGGCGTGAAGACCACCTCCGCCGGGCTCACGGGCACCAAGGGCCTGGCCAACAAGTTCCAGCTGCTGGGGCAGATCCAGGGCAACGCCGCGCTCTTCAAGGGCACGCTGGCGGAGGTGCGCGTGTACGGCCGCGTGCTCAGCGACACCGACGTGGCCACGCTGCGCAGCCAGGCCATCATCGGCGACCCCGGCATCGGCGGCGGGCCCAAGCTGGTCAACGGCCAGCTGGTGTTCAACCCGGCCACGCTGGGCGCCAGCGGCGCGCAGTACCGCTGGAACTTCGGCAACGGCACGCAGACGGCCTACTCGAACCAGCCGAACTACACCTACACCTACTCGACGCCCGGCCACTACACGGTGACGCTGACGGTGCGCGACGCGCAGGGCCGCGAGACCTACTACACCTACAACCTCACGGTGATCGCACCGGTCACCGCGCGGGCTCCGACGCACACCACCAACATCGCGGGCGACGCCAACTCGGTGTACTCGGTCAACCCCGACAGCGGCACGGTGGCCGCCATCGACGCGCAGACCCTGGTCAAGCGCTGGGAGACGCGCGTGGGCGACGAGCCCAAGACGCTGGCGGTGGGCCCCGACGGGCGCATCTGGGTGCCGGTGCAGGGCGAGGACAAGCTGGTGGCGCTCAACCCCGCCGACGGCACCGTCTCCGCCACCGTGGCGCTGGCCTACGGCAGCGGCCCCTACGGCGTGGTCTTCACGCCCGACGGCGGCCGGGGCCTGCTCACGCTGGAAAGCAGGTCGGTGCTGATGAGCTTCGATCCGGCCAACGGCAACACCACCGGCGCGGTGGCGCTGCAAGGCGACGTGCGCGGCATTGCCGTGGCGGCCGACTCGCAGGTGGCGTATGTCACGCGCTTCAAGTCGAAGATGACCGGCGGCCAACTGCACAAGGTCAACCTGCAGAGCATGAGCGCCATGGGCACCATCGCGCTGCCGGTGGACACCACCACCGTCGACACCGAGAGCCGCGCGCGCGGCGTGGCCAACTACACGGCGCAGGTGGTGATCTCGCCCGACGGCACGCGCGCCGTGCTGCCCTCGAAGAAGGACAACATCGTGCGCGGCAAATTCCGCGACAACACGAACCTCGTGCACGACCAGACGGTGCGCTCCATCCTGTCGCAGGTCGACCTGCAGGCGGCGGCGGAGAAGTTCGACGAGCAGATCGACTTCGACGACCGGGCCCCGGCGCGCGCCGCGCTGTTCTCGCCGGCCGGCGACTACATCTTCGTGGCGCAGATGGAGGGCAACCGCGTGGCGATCGTCGACACCTACAGCCGGTCGACGCGCGGCGAGATCAACGCCAGCAGCGCGCCGCACGGCCTGTACCTGGACGCGGCGCGCAAGCGGCTGTTCGTCAACAACTTCCTGGCGCGCTCGGTGTCGGTGCACGACGTGGCCTCGGTGCTGAGCTCGGAGACCAACGCCCCGACCTTCCTGCAGAACGTGCAGACGGTGGCGGTGGAGCCGATGGCGGCCGCGGCGCTGCGCGGCAAGCAGGTGTTCTACAACGCGTCGGACCGCCGCATGAGCAAGGACAACTACCTGTCATGCGCGAGCTGCCACGCCGACGGCGGCGACGACGGCATGGTGTGGGACTTCACCCAGCGCGGCGAGGGTCTGCGCCGCACCATCAGCCTGCAGGGGCGGCGCGGCACGGGCCACGGCAAGCTGCACTGGACGGCCAACTTCGACGAGGTGCAGGACTTCGAGAACGACATCCGCAACGAGTTCGGCGGCACCGGCTTCCTGAGCAACGCCGACTTCGCGGCCACGTCCGACCCGCTGGGCGCGCCCAAGGCCGGCAAGAACGCGCAGCTGGACGACATGGCGGCCTACCTGAACTCGCTGAGCAAGTTCATGCGCAGCCCGGCGCGCAACGCCGACGGCAGCCTGAGCGCGGATGCGGTGCGCGGACAGACCCTGTTCAACACCACGGCCCAGTGCGCGACCTGCCACACCGGCGGCACCTTCCGCGACGGACTGCGGCACGACGTGGGCACCATCCAGGCCTCGTCGGGCAAGGGCAGCAACCAGCCGCTGGCGGGCGTGGGCTTCGACACGCCGACCTTGTCGGGCACGTGGAACACCACCGCGTTCTTCCACAACGGCCAGGCCGCCACGCTGCAGGACGTGCTGAACAGCGGGCACGGCAATGCGTCGAGCCTGCCGCCGACGGACGTGGTGGCGCTGCGCGAGTACGTGCGCTCGCTGGACACGGCCCCGGCCGTCGTCACGCGGCTGCGCTCCGACCTGAACCCGACGATGTGCGTGAACATCAAGGGCGCGCTGAACACCAGCGGCACGACCGCGGTGCAATGGCCGTGCGGCAACGCCGGCAACGAGAAGTTCACTGTCACCAGCATCACGGGCGGCTACGTGCAGTTCGTGGCCGAGCACAGCGGCCTGTGCCTGGCGCAGAGCGGCACGGCCACGACCAACGCGCCCGTGGTGCAACTGGCCTGCTCGGCCGGCAACACGACGCAGTGGAGCGTGATCGGCTCGACGCTGCGCAACCGCGCCTCGGGCTCGTGCCTGGACATTCCGAACAGCGCGACGGCGCAGGACACGGCGCTGATCACCTGGACCTGCAACGGAGGGAACAACCAGAACTGGACGCAGATGCCGTAACGGCGTTCGGCCGCTGAGAAAAGAAAAGGCCGCCGCACCGGGCTCTCCGGTGCGGCGGCCTTGCTTTTCAGGCGTGCATCAGCGAACGAACTGGAAGCCCGCGCCGCGCACCGCATGCAGCGGCAGGCGCAGGCCGGCCTGCATGGCCTTGCGGCGCAGCCGGCTGACGATGACGTCCAGGCGCTTCGGATCGTTGTCGTGCGGGGCAACGGCCATGCCGATGAACAGCGCCTCGCGGCTCACGACCTTGCCGTCCTCGCGCAGCAGGCAGGCGAGGAAGGCGCGCTCGGTGGTCGTGAGCTTCAGCGTGCGGCCGGCCGGGTCGCACAGCACCCAGTCGCCCTCGGCCAGTCGCCAGCGCGGGGACGACGGCGACGATGCCGGCGGCGCGGGCACGAGCGGCGCCACGGCGGCCTTCGGCATCATCGCGCGCACCCGGCGTCCCAGCGTGCGAACGGTGGCAATCAGTTCGTCGATGTGGATGGGCTTGACCATGTAGGCGTCGGCCCCCTCCTGCAGCGCCTCGACCCGGTCGTGCACCGCGCCGCGCGCGGACGCCATCACGATGCCGATCGGCCCGGTGGCGCGCAGGTTCGACGCGATCGACAAGCCGTCCTCGCCGTTCAGCGCAATGTCGAGCACCGCCACCTCGCAGGGCGCGAGCGCGTGGGCCTTGTAGAAGGCGGGCGCGTCGGGCACGCCCTGCACTTCGAGGCCGGCGCGGCTGAGCAGCAGCACCATCTCTTCGCGCAGGTCTTCGTCGTCCTCGACGAGGTAGACGCGCAGCGACTTCATGCGGTGCGCGCGCCGCTCATGGGCACCTCGACGCGAAAGACGCTGCCTTGCGGCCCCGAGCGCAACAGCACGGCGCGGCCGCCGTGGGCGCGCGCGATCTCGCTGCACAGGAACAGCCCCAGGCCGGTGCCGCTCGCTTTTCTCGAACTGGTTCCACGAAAAAATCTCTCGAAAATCCTGGCTTGCTCGTCGGGGGGAATGCCGTCGCCGAAGTCCTCGACGTCCACGCGGGCCATGCCGCCGTCGGCCAGCGCGAGGCTCACGCGCACGTCGCACTCGGCGGGCGAATAGTGCACGGCATTTTGCACAAGGTTGTGCAGCGCGATCTCCAGCAGCGCGGCGTCGCCGTCGGTCCAGGTCTCGCATGCGGGCAGCGAGAAATGGATGCGCGCGCGGTCGGTCGGCCCGAAGGCCAGCACGAGCCGCTCGACCAGCGCGCGCAGGTCGACGCGCGCCACCTTCAGCGACGCGCCCTCGGCGTGGAAGCGGTCGTCGGCCAGGCAGTTGACCACCAGCAGCGTGAGCCGCTGCACCGCGCGCCGTATCTTGGCCAGGCGCGGCTGGATCTCCACGCCCGGCAGTGCGATCGACTGCGCGGTGGCGTCGATCACCGCCAGCGGCGTGCGGAATTCGTGCGACACCAGCGACACGAACTGGCGCTGCTGCTGCATGGCCTCGCGCTCCGACGCCAGCGCGCGCTGCAGGCTGGCCTCGGCGAGGCGGCGGCCTTCGATCTCGGCCGCGAGCTGCGCGTTGCTGTGGCCCAGCTCGCGCGTGCGCTCGCGCACTTTGTCTTCCAGCTGGCGTTCGGCGCGCAGTGCATCGTCGAGCGCGCGGGTGCGCGTGGCGCGCAGCTGCAGTTCGGCCTGGCGCGTGCGGTCGGCCACCACGATGGCCAGCAGCAGCATGTAGGCCAGCCGCACGGCGGCCCAGGTCACGCCCAGCCCTTCGTCGGGGCCGACCTCGGTCCACCCCAGCCACTGCAGCCGGCCGAGGCCGCTCGAGAACGCGAGAAACAGCGTCAGCACCGCCGGCCACGCGAACTGCCATTGCCGCTGCACGAACAGCAGCCAGCCGGCCACCAGCACCGAGCCGCCCAGGCCCACGAGATCGATCGTCGCGACCCAGGGCTCGAGCGCTTCGTGGTAGCCAGCGCCGGCAGCCGCGCCGATCAGCAGGTTGAGCGCGGCAAAGACCTGCGCGGTGCGCCAGCGCCCGGCAGGTGCCGCTTCAGCTCGAACAGCCGCGCGACGAACAGCACGATGGCCGCCTGCATCAGCGCCTGCAGCGCGCCGCGCAGTGCCAGGTCGCCCAGGCGCTGCGGCTCCCAGGTCGCGGGAATCGTCTGCCATGCGTGCAGCAGCACGGCCGCGCACATGACGAACGCGAAGTGCAGGAACAGCGTGTCGCGCAGCCAGCGCCAGAACACCAGGTTGACCATCAGCAGCGCGAAGGCCACGCCCATGCTGATGTTCAGGTAGGTGCCGAACTGACGCTGCTGGCGCTCGAAGCCGTTGGGCTGGAGCAGCGAGAAACCGTCGGCACTGGGCGTGTCGTCCAGCCGCAGGTAGTAGGTGGCCGGCGATGCGTGCAGCTGCACCGGAAAGAACAGCTCGGTGGTCGCGAAGCGCCAGTTCAGCGGGAACTGGCGGCCGGTGAGGCTTTGTTCGTAAGCGCCGGCTTCCTTCGGCTCGTACAGCACCACGGAGCCCGGCCGCACCGCGCGCACGCGCAGCAGCCAGTCGTCGCTCGCCTGGGCGTCGCGGGCCAGCGAGAAGCGCACCCAGCACGCCGAGCCCTGCGCGCACTTCAGCGCACCGGCGGCCGTGTCGGCGCGCACGAAGTCGGCATCGCGGCGGCCCGAGAGCACGTCTTCCGCGCGCAGCGTGCCGCCCGGGCCGCGCAGCACCTCGAGCGCGGGCGCGAGGCTGAACGGCCGCGCGATGCCGTCGTCGCCGTCCACGCTCGCGGCATGCACGGCAACCGAAGGCAAGGCCCAGAAGCAGAGCAGCAACATCAGCCAGCGTGCGAGGCGAGCGGAATCGATCGATGGAATGGCGCGGTCTCCGGCGTGAACGACAAGCCCGCGATTCTCACACCGGGCCCATGACCTCCCAGGTCATGGACCGCGCGCACCGGTTTTGGGAAAGTACCTCCATCGATTCATCAACCACCAGGAGAAAACACCATGACCGGCTTCAACATCCTTCCCCTCGCAGTCGCCCTGCTGATCGGCGTCGCCGCCCTCGGCTCGTGCCTGGGCATCGGGCTGGTCGGCCAGAAGTTTCTGGAGAGCACGGCGCGCCAGCCCGAACTGGTCGACACGCTGCAGACCAAGTTCTTCCTGGTGGCGGGCGTGACCGACGGC
This sequence comes from Variovorax sp. E3, assembly GCF_016082275.1. Classification (GTDB taxonomy): domain Bacteria; phylum Pseudomonadota; class Gammaproteobacteria; order Burkholderiales; family Burkholderiaceae_C; genus Variovorax. Next base: position 57,746 of record NZ_MOWM01000007.1, on the reverse strand, counting down.
GCCTTCATCATCGCCACCGGCATCGGCCTGTGGTTTGCCACCGCCAACCCCTTCGGCTGAACGGAACTGACACGGCGCACTGGCACCATTCGTGCTAGCACCGTTGACACCGAATTGTTTATGGTTAAAGTATTTAGCTATCAACGGTTCGATGTCGCCGGTGCCGCATGACGCGGTGCCGGTGCGTCGTTTCTTCCTTCCTTGCCGGAGAACCCATGAGCCATCTGTCGTCCCCGAAGTCGCCCGCGCTGCCGCGCACCCTGCTGTCGCTGCTGCTGTGCGGCGCAGCCCTTGGTTCCGCGGCGTCGGCCATGGCCGCGCCCGTGAAGGTGGGCCTGGCCCTTGACATCTCGGGGCCATTCGCGGCGCTGGGCGCCGAGGCGCGCGACGGCTTCGCGCTCGGCATCAAGCAGCTCAATGGCAAGCTCGGCGGGCAAGACGTGGAGTTCGTGCAGGCCGACATGGCCGGCAGCCCCGACCAGGCCAAGCAGCTGGTCGACCGCATGATCCAGCGCGACAAGATCGACATCTTCAGCGGCCCCATCGGCTCCAACGTGGCGCTGGCCGTGGGCCCGACGCTGTTCAACGCCAAGGTACCGTACCTGTCGGCCAACGCGGGCCCCAGCCAGTTCGCGGGCGCGCAGTGCAATGCCTACTTCTTCGGCACCGCTACCAGAACGACCAGTTCCACGAGGCCGCCGGCAAGTTCGCGCAAGACCGCGCGTTCAAGAAGATCGTGCTGATCGCCCCCAACTACCCCGCCGGCAAGGACGCGCTGGGCGGCTTCAAGCGCCAGTTCAAGGGCCAGGTGGCCGACGAGCTGTACACCAAGCTCGGCCAGATCGACTACGCCGCCGAGCTCGCGCAACTGCGCGCGGCCAAGCCCGACTCGATCTACTTCTTCCTGCCCGGCGCGATGGGCATCAACTTCATCAAGCAGTTCGTGGGCGCGGGCCTGTCGAAGGACATCACGCTGGTCACGAGCGGCTTCTCGGCCGACGAGGACGTGATCGGCGCCGTGGGCGAGCCCATGCTCGGCCTGTTCAACACCTCGCACTGGGCGCACGACCTGGACAACGCGGCCAACAAGCAGTTCGTGGCCGCGTTCCGCAAGGAATACAACGGCCGCTACCCGTCGGTGTACGCCGCGCAGGCCTACGACGCGATCCTGGCGATGGACGCGGCCGTGAAGCAGGCCGGCGGCAACGCGCAGAACCGCGAAGCCGTGGTGGCCGCGCTGAAGAAGGCCAACTACGCATCGACGCGCGGCAACTTCAAGTACGCGAACAACCACTACCCCATCGAGAACTTCTACCTGCGCGTGATCGGCAAGGACGCGCAGGGCAAGGTCACGAACAAGCTGATCAACACGGTGCTGACGAACTACGGCGACTCCTACGCCGACAAGTGCCAACTCAAGTAGCTCGCCCCCAGGCTTCGCGGCACTTCGTGTCCGCTTCTCCTTCCCCCTACCGGGGGCAACACCTGAGGCCCGGCGAAGCCGGTTCCTCGGTGTTTCTCGAATGAAACGCGGGCAACCCTGTTGGATCTATGAGTGGAATTCTTGTTCTCGAGCAGCTGCTCAACGGCCTCGGCTACGGGCTGATGCTGTTCCTGCTGGCGGCCGGGCTCACGCTGGTGTTCGGCATCATGGACGTGCTGAACCTGGCGCACGGCTCGCTGTTCATGGCGGGGGCCTACGTGGCGGCCGAGGCGCACACGCGCACGGGCTCGTTCACGGCGGCCATCGTCATCGCGGTGGCGGTCACGGTGGTGGTGGCGCTGCTGCTCGAAGTGCTGCTGATGCGCCGGCTCTACACGCGCGACCACCTCGCGCAGGTGCTGGCCACCTTCGGCGTGATCCTGGTGGCCGACGACATCGTGACCATGGCCTGGGGCCCGTCGCCGGTGATGGCGCCGACGCCGGCCGCGCTCTCGGGGCCGGTGCAACTGATGGACGGCCTGCCCTACCCCGCCTATCGCCTCGTGATCCTGGTCGGCGGGCTGCTGGTGGCGCTGGCGCTGTATTTGCTGGTGAACCACACGCGCATCGGCATGCGGGTGCGCGCGGGCGCGTCCGACCGGCCGATGGCCGAGCTGATGGGCGTGCGCGTGGGCCGCATCTTCAACGGGGTGTTCCTGCTGGGCGCGGCGCTGGCCGCGCTGGCGGGCGCGCTGATGGGGCCGATCGTCGCGGTGCAGGTCGGCATGGGCGAGGCCATATTGATTCCGGCGCTGGTGGTGCTGGTGATCGGGGGCATCGGTTCGGTGCGCGGGGCCTTCGTGGCCGCACTGCTCGTGGGCGTGGTCGACACCGTGGGGCGCGCTTTCGTGCCGATGCTGCTGCGCGCCACCCTGCCGCCGGCCACCGCGGCCGACCTGGGGCCGCTGTTCGCCGAAGTCGCGATGTACGCGCTGATGGTGGTGGTCTTGATCTTCCGGCCCTCGGGGCTGTTCTCGGCACGCGCATGAAGCAAAGCACTCTCTCTTCACGCCACCTCGGCGTCGGCCTGCTCTTCGTGCTGCTGGCGGCGTTCCCGCTGGTGGCGCCGCTGTTCGGGCTCGAGTTCTACATCGGCTTCGTGCGGCGCGTGCTCATCGTGGCGCTGGCCGCGGCCAGCCTCAACTTCATCCTCGGCTTCGGCGGCATGGTGGCGCTGGGGCATGCGGGCTTCATCGGCGTGGGCGCGTACACGGTGGTGGCGCTCAGCGACGCGGGCGTGGTGTCGGGCTGGCTCATGTGGCCGGCCGCGGCGCTGGTCGCGGGCCTGGTGGCCGCGCTGATCGGCACGGTGGCGCTGCGCACGCGCGGCGTGTACTTCATCATGACCACCCTGGCCTTCGCGCAGATGCTGTACTTCGTGGTGGTGTCGCTGCGCCGCTATGGCGGCGACGACGGCTACACGCTGATGTCGCGCCCCGTGCTGCTGCCGGGGCTGGACCTGGGCAACGAGGCCAACTTCTACTGGGTGGTGCTGGCCATCGTGGCGCTGGCGCTGTGGTGGCTGCAGCGCGCCACGCAATCGCGCTTCGGCCACGCGCTGATGGGCATCCACGACAACGAGACGCGCATGCGCGCGCTGGGCTACCCGGTGTTCCGGCTGCAGCTGGTGGCCTTTGCCATCGCGGGCGCTATCGCCGGGCTGGCGGGCGCACTGCTCGCGGGCGGCAACGGCTTCGTGAGCCCGGCGACGATGCACTGGACGCAGTCGGCCACGTTGCTGGTGATGGTGGTCATCGGCGGGCTCGGGCGCAGCTGGGGCGGGCCGGTGGGCGCCGCCGTGTGGCTGGTGCTCGAGGAAGCGTTGAAGCAACACACCGAGCATTGGCACATGCCGCTCGGGTTGCTGCTGATTGCCGTGGCGTTGTGGGCGCCGAAGGGACTCGCTGCCCTGTACAAGCGCCGCCGGTCCCTCACCCCAGCCCTCTCCCCCGAGGGGCGAGGGAGCAAATCATGAGTCTTTTCAGAATCGAAGGGTTGGTCAAGCGCTTCGGCGGCCTGCTGGCGACCGACCATGTGAACCTCACCGTGGAGCGCGGCGAAGTGCATGCGCTCATCGGGCCGAACGGCGCGGGCAAGACCACGCTGGTGAACCTCATCACCGGGCTGCTGAAGGCCGACGCCGGCCGGCTGCTGCTCGACGAGAAGGACATCACCTCGCTCAAGGACCACCAGCGCGTGGCCGCCGGCATGTCGCGCTGCTTCCAGGTGACGCGCGTGTTCCCCAAGGAAACCGTGCACGACAACCTCATGCTCGCGGCGCAGGCCCATGCGGGCAGCAGCCTGCGCTTCATGGCGCCGCGCTCGAAAGAACGCGACCTCGTCGACCGCGCGGTGGCGCTGGCCGACCGCGTGGGCCTGGGCGGCGAGCGCGAGCGCATCGCCGGCACGCTGCCGCACGGCGCGCAGCGCGCGCTCGACGTGGCGCTGGCGCTGGCGGCCGAACCCAAGCTGCTGCTGCTCGACGAGCCGATGGCCGGCATGGGCCCGGACGAATCGGCGCGCATGGTGGAGCTGATCGAATCGCTGCGCGCGTCGATGGCCATCCTGCTGATCGAGCACGACATGGACGCCGTGTTCCGCCTGGCCGACCGGCTCACCGTGCTGGTGCAGGGCAAGGTGCTGATGAGCGGCACCGCCGACGAAGTGCGGGGCCACCCCGATGTGCAGGCCGTGTACCTCGGCACCGAAGCAGAAGGCCATTCATGAGCGGCGCGACCTCCACATTGCTCGAAGCGAAATCCATCGAGGCCGGCTACGGCGCGAGCCAGGTGCTGTTCGGCATCGACATCGACATCCGCCCCGGCGAAGTGCTTGCGCTGCTCGGGCGCAACGGCATGGGCAAGAGCACGCTGCTGAAGGTGCTGACGGGCACGCTCTCGCCGATGCGCGGCAGCGTGCACTTTGGCGGCGACGCCATCGGCGGCCACAAGCCCGACGCCATTGCGCGGCGCGGCGTGGCCATCGTGCCCGAGGGCCGGCACGTGTTCCCGAACCTCAGCGTGGACGAGCACCTGCGCGCCTTCGCGCGGCCGCGTCCGGGCAGCGCGCCGCGCTGGACGGTCGAGGCGCTGTACGGCCTGTTCCCCCGCCTGTCGGAGCGCAAGGCCAATGCGGGCAACCAGCTCTCGGGCGGCGAGCAGCAGATGCTGGCGATTGCGCGCGCGCTGTCGACGCACCCGCGCCTGTTGATCCTGGACGAGGCCACCGAAGGGCTCGCACCGGTGATCCGCGAGGAGATCTGGAACTGCATCGCCACGCTCAAGGCCGAGGGCGAAGCGATCCTGGTGGTCGACAAGTACGTGCAGCGCTTGCTGCCGCTGGCCAACCGCCACGTGATCCTCGAACGCGGGCGCGTGGTGTGGCAGGGCGACTCGGCCGCGCTGGACGCCGACCGGTCGCTGTGGACGCGCTACCTGGGCGTCTAGCCCGGGCTCAGGCCGCCGCCACCGCCGGGCGCCGCACGCCCGGCGCGCGCATCGCCAGCACGAACACCACCGCCGCGCAGGCCGCGATGCCCGCCACCATCGGCAGCGGCTTGCCGTTGGCGAAGGGCGCGACCAGCGCCACCATCACCGCGCCGCCCGCGAAGTTCATCGTGCCGATCAGCGCCGACGCGGTGCCCGCGAGCGACGCGTGCCCTTCCATCGCCAGCACGAAGGTCGCGGGCACGATCAGGCCGTTGACGCCGTAGCCGACCATCAGCAGCGCCACCAGCACCGAGAGCCGGTCGACGCCCGCCAGCGTCAGCGCCAGCAGCAGGCCGATGCTGCCGACCTGCACCATGACCGCCGTGCGCAGCACGCGCCGCAGGCCGAAGCGCGCCACCAGCCAGCCGTTGGCCTGCGACAGCGCGAGCAGCGACACCGCGTTGAGCGCGAACAGCAGCGCGTACTGCCGGGGCGACACGCCATAGTGCGTGCTCATCACGAACGGCGAATTGGCCACGTAGACGAAGAAGGCCGACACCGTGAAAGACGCCATGAACGCCAGCGCCATGAAGTGGCGGTCGCGCAGCAGCACGCCGTAGCCGGCCATGGCGCTGCGCAAGTTGCTCGACAGGCGCGCCGCCGCGGGCCGCGTTTCGGGCAGCAAGGCCAGCAGCATGGCCAGGCCCGCGAGCCCCAGCGCCGCGACCACGCCGAACACCGCGCGCCAGCCCACCGACCCGGCCACGAAGCTGCCCACCAGCGGCGCAAGGATCGGCGACACGCTGTAGACCATGAGCAGCAGCGACATCATGCGTGCCGCCTCGGGCCCGGTGTACAGGTCGCGCACCACGGCGCGCGGCGTGACCATGCAGGCGCACGCGCCCAGGCCCTGCAGGAAGCGCAACGCGATCAGCACGCCGACGCTCGGCGCCAGCGCGCAGCCGATGCTTGCGAGCATGAACAGCACGAGGCCCGCGACCATCGGCCGCCGGCGCCCGAGCATGTCCGACAGCGGGCCGGCCACCAGCTGGCCCGCGCCGACCGCGATGAAGAAAGCCATCAGGCTGGCCTGCATCGCATGCGGGTCGGCGCCCAGCGCATGGCCGATGGCGGGCAGCGCGGGCAGGTACATGTCGATGGCGAAGGGGCCGATCGTGGTGAGCAGGCCCAGCACGATGGCGTAGCGGGAAACTTGAGCGTTCGGGGAGGACATACGTCGATGGTCGCGCGTTGCGCTGAATGATTGAATAATCAACAGGCCGCTTTTCTTCTTCATCCGTACAAAACCATGGACCCCTTGTCCGATGTGCTGTCGATGCTCACGGTGAGCAGCACGCTCTCGTCGCGCTTCGAGGCGCGCGGGCGCTGGGCCTTCCGCTATTCGCAGTACGCCTCGCACATCAAGCTGGGCTGCGTGCTGTCGGGGCGCTTCCAGTTGCACGTCGACGGTGCGGCACCCGTGGTGCTGGAGGCGGGCGACTTCTTCCTGCTGACCAACGGCCTGCCCTTCTCGGCCGCGAGCGATCCGCCGGGGCCGGTGCAGGACGGCACGCACCTGGCGCGCGACCATCGCGGGCCCGACGGCGTGCTGCGCTACGACGGCCAGGACGCGAGCGACGCCTCGCGGGTGGTGCTGGCCAGCGGCCGCTTCGCGCTCGACGGCGAGGCCGGCGAACTGCTGCTGCGCCACCTGCCGCCGCTGATCCACCTGCGCGCGAGCGACCCCGGCGCGCGGCCGCTGGTGGGCCTGCTCGACCTGCTGGGCTGGGAGACGGCCGAGCTGCGGCCGGGCGCGTCGATCGCGCGCACCAACCTCGCGGCGCTGGTGCTGGTGCAGGCGCTGCGCGTGCACCTGGCGAACGCGCCGCAACCCGAAGGCTGGCTCGGCGCGATGGCGGACGCGCGCATCGGCCAGGCGCTGTCGCGCATGCACGGCGACATCGCGCAGCCGTGGACCGTGGCGCGCCTCGCGCAGTCGGCGGGCATGTCGCGCACGGCCTTCGCGGTGCGCTTCAAGTCATTGACGGGGGCCACGCCGCTCGAGTACCTGGGCGGCTGGCGCATGACGGTGGCGCGCAATGCGCTGCGGCGCGGCGACGAGGCGATTGCGCGCATCGCCGAGCGCATCGGCTACCAGTCGGAGACGGCATTCAGCGCCGCGTTCAAGCGCGAGACCGGCGAGAGCCCCGGGCGCTTTCGCACGGCCAGCCGCGGTGAAGGCGCGTTCGGACTCTAGAGACTCGGGCGCCTTCAGCGAACCTCGCAGTCGACCGTGCCCGCCTTGCTGGCCGCGGTGGCGCCCTGGATCGCGCTCGACGGGCTGAAAGTCGGCGGCGGCGTGAACAGGATGGCCGGGTTCTTGGGCACGACGATCGGCGGCTGGGTCAGCGAGGCGGTGTAGCCGAACTGCCCCGCCGTGAAGTTGGTGGCGCCGCCCTTGTTGCTCACCACGATCTGGCCGTCCGTCACCGACACGTACAGGCCCGGCGGGATGGTGGCAGGACGCGGCGGCGACGGCGGGTTCTGCGCGAGCGCAGGCACGCACGACAGCGCCGCCAGCAGGGCACAGGCAGTGGCGAGGAAGATCTTGTTCATCGGGTTCTTTCTGCTTGCGTGCGTGTTCATGGCTGCGTGCCCGCCTCGGGCAGCGTCAGGGACACGGTCATGCTGGCGTTGCCCTTGAGCATGCCCGCCGGGGTGTTGATCACGGTGGCGTCCTTGCTGCGCTGGCCGACGACGCCGGCCGTGCTGCGAAAGCCCCCCTGCGCCAGGCCCAGCTCGATGCCGTCGCGCTGCGGCTGCGCGGCGTCGTAGCTGTAGCGCGTGACCACCAGCAGCGACTGCGGCTGCAGGATCAGCTCCGCGCCGTCGCTGAACTTCAGCTGCGCGTAGGCACGGCTCTCGGTGGTGAGCGTGTCGCCCTGGTGCACCGGCGAATCCACCGCCAGCAGCCGGGTCACGCCTTGCGCGCTGCGCGCGGCCAGGATGCCCGAGAGATTGGTCACGGTGCCCACCACCTGCGCGTGGGCCATGGGTGCCAGCGCCAGCCAGCCGATGAGGCCCAGCAGGCCCGCGATGCGTCGTGTCGTCGATGTCATGGGCGTGGTCCTCAGTTGCAGTACATCTTCTTGGAGGGCTGCTGGCTCTTGCCGGGGTCGGAGGCCGACGCGACCTTGGTCGCGTCGTCCTTCTTGTCGTCTTTCTTGTCCGCGGTCTTGTCGTTGGTCGAGGGGGGCGAGGCTGGCGCCGTCGAGTTCACGTTGGGCTCCGTCGGGGAGGACGGGCCGCCGCTCGGGGGCACCACGCTGGTCACGGTCTTGATGATTTCATTGGTCGCCGTCTGCACCGGCCTGGTCGGCTCCGACGCCGTGGGCGGGCTCAGCACCTGGCACAGCGCCGAGTTGGGCGCGATGGTGCAGATGTCGGCCGAAGGCGGCAAGGCGGGTGTGGGCGTGGGCGCGGGCGTCGCGGTCTGCACCGGCGCGGGGCAGCCCAGCAGCGTGGGGCTCACGGCGCACACGGCGGCGGTCGGCAGCACGGCCGCGCATCCGGCGAGCGCGCCGTTCGCCACGCATTGCGCCAGCGTCGCAGCACCGCCTCGCAACCGGGCAGCGCGGGGTTGGTGGTGCAGGCGCCCAGCGAAGGCGCAAGGGCCGCCGTGCTGCGCGCCACCGAGATGCCGCCGGCCGCGTAGCTCACGGTCAGCGTGGCCGTGGTGTCGGGCGAGCTCTGCACCGGCGCGTTGACGCGGTCGAAGGTGCCGGTGCTGTTCGGGCCCCGCGCCACGATGAAGTCGGCCGTCGCGCCCTTCGCGGGCAGCACGCCGCCGAGCCCGCCCAGGTTGAGCGTGCCGGCCAGTTGCGCCGAACCGTCGATGTCGAGCAGGTCGAAGCCGCCGCCGCCGACCTTGATGTTCAGGGTGCCGCCGGCGGTCTGCATGTAGTTGCCGCCCAGCGTGAGCGTGCCCGCCGTGCTGGCGGTGCCGGGCGACACGATGCCGTTGTTCACCAGCAGCCCGCCGCCCAGCGCGACCGTGCCGCTGCCGCTGATGCTGCCGTTGTTGTGGATGTCGGCGCCGCCGCTGCCCAGCGTGGCGCCGGCCTGCAGCACGATGGCGCCGCTGTTGGGGTTGTCGATGTCCATGCGCGCATCGAGCGTGCCCTGCTCGATGCGCACCGTGCCGCCCGCGCTGTTGGTCAGCGGCACGGCGACGAAGCCGGTGCCGGTCTTCACCACGAGCCCGCCGTTCACGAGGCGGCCGTCGCCGGGCACGAACGTGGCGTTGTTGCCCAGGTTGAGCGTGCCGAGGTTGTTCCACGTCGTGCCGCCCCCGAGCTGCAGTTCGGTGCTGGCCACGTTCACGACGTTGCGCGTGGTGAGCATGCTGCCCGGCCCCGACGCCAGCAACAGGGTCGAGCCGCCCATCGACAGCGCCGGGGCCGTCGCCTTGAGGTCCACCGCTCCGAGCAGGTTGATGCCGCTTTGCCAGGTCATGGCGCCGGCACCGGAGAAGTCGACGCCGCCGTCCAGGTTCGCGCCGTTCAGCGTGAGCCGTGCGCCGCCCGCCACCCGCACCTGCCCGCCGAGCCGGGCGCCCGTCAGCGTGAGCGCGCCGCCGTCGACGTTCACCGTGCCCGCGCTGTTGAGCGTGCCCGAGATCGGCGCGCCGTCGCGGTTGACCGACAGCGTGCCGCCCGCGCCCAGGTTGACGGTGCGCGCGACGATGGCCGAGCTGGCGTCGGTCAGCGAGGTGGTGCCGCCCGTGATGTCGAGTGTGCCCATGCCGGGCGTCTGGCTCTCGGTCACGGTCAGCACGCCGCCGCGCAGGTTCAGGTCGGCGTTGAGCGTGGCCGCGTGGCTGGCGCCCGAGTCGTCGTTCTGCCGGTTGCTGTTCAGGTTGAGATCGAGCTTGCTGTTGGCGCTGGTGATCGCCGCGTTGATGACGATGCGGTTGCTGGCGTTCAGCGTGAGCGCCGAGTCGATGGCGCCTGTCTTGGCGATGGCCGACGACACGGTGATGTCGCCGGGCTCGTTGCCGTCGGGGCCGGTCGTGATGGTCACGTCGGTGCCGTTGTCCAGCTGCGTCTTGATGACGTTCGCGCCGATCTTCGCGCCCGCCGAGGTGGACACGATCACGCCCACGCTGCCTTCGGTGCCGGTGCTGCCGTCGCCGGCCACGATCTCGATGTTGCCCGGGTCGATGTGCCACTCGCCGTCGCGTCCCACCACCGGCGCCTTGACCACGTCGAGCGAACGGCGGCCCGAGGTGTCGACATAGCCGCCGCGCCCCGCGCTGCCGGTGGCCGACACGCGGCCGTCGATGACGGCGGCGTTGTCGGCATACAGCACCACGTTGCCGCCGCTCGTGCCGTTGGCGCTGATGTCCGACGTGGCCGTGGTCTTCAGGTCGCTTGACGCGCGCAGGAACACGCGGCCGCCTTCGCGCACCACGCTGTCGGCGTTGATGCTGCCGCTGTTGGTGACCAGGCCCGCCGCGATGCCGATGCGCCCGGCCTCGGCCGCGATGCGCCCGAGGTTCTTCACCTCGCCCGGCGTGCTCGTGACGGCCACCGACACGCCCGGCGTGCCGGTGTCGACCAGCTGAACCGTCTGCCCGGCGGCCAGCAGCACTTCGCCGTGGGGCGCATTGAGCGTGCCGCTGTTGACCACGCTCGGGCCCACCAGGTAGATGCTGCCGCCGCTGGCGGCATTGATGGTGCCGGCATTGTGCACTTCGCCCGCCGTGGCCGCGCCGCGGAAGGTGAGCCGGCCCGCGAGGAAGTCGCTGTCGCTCACGTTCAGCGTGCTCGCGATGAAGCTGCCCACGTCGATGCGCGCGCCCGGCCCGACCATGATGCCGGCCGGATTGATGAGCCACAGCCCGCCGTTGGCCTTGATCTGCCCGTAGATCAGCGACGGGTCGCCGCCGGTGGTGCGCGCCAGCAGGGCCGACGTGCTGCCCGGCTGGCGAATGTCGACCAGCGCGTTCGCGCCCACGTTGAAAGTCGCGAAGTTGACCAGCGCCTGCGGCGTGCCCTGCAGGATGTTGAGCGTGCTGCCGTTCTGCTGGAACGACACGTTGCCGGAGGTCACGCTCCAGCCCGTGGGCAGCGCGCCCGGCAGCGGCTGGGCCCACGACGAGGCACCGCCGCCGGCCAGGCACAAGGCGGCCGCGGCCAGCGAGAGAAGACGGCGTCTGAAATTCGGGCGCATGGTGTGTTTGCCTTGTGTGGGTTTTTCAGAACGCCAGCATCGCGCTCAGGTGGGCGCGCCAGTCGCCGCGCTTCTCGGTGAACGAAGGGCCGGCGTCGTTGACGCGTGCCACGTCCAGCCGCAGGCTGAAGTCGCGGCCCCAGCCGTAGCGCGCGCCCACGCCCATGCTCGACACATGGACCCGGCGCGGCAGCGTGGTGCCGGCCGTGCGGTTGTTGCTGCCCTGCCCCGCGTCGAAGAAGACCAGCGCGCGCAGCTGGCCCGGCACACCGGCCATGGCGCCGAGCTCGGGCGTGTAGAGCTCGGCGTTGACGACCACGCCGCTGTCGGCCGTGACCGCGCGCTCCTCGAAGCCGCGCACCAGCGACTGGCCCGTGAGGCCGAACTGCTCGCTCGCGACCAGCGCCGTGTTGGCGTACTGCGCATTGCCCGCCACGCGCGCCTGCCAGCCGCCCGTGAAGCTCTTCGCATACGAGGCGCTGCCGCGCAGCACCACGAAGCCGTCTTGCGTGCGGCGGTTGCCGGGCGTGAGGTACGAGTAGCGGTCGATGCGGCCGTCGAGGTTGGTGTAGCGCGTGCCGCTCGCAATGTTGCGCGACACGCCCGCGCTGTAGGCCAGCGCTTCGTCGATGCTGTCGCGCTGGCCGATGTAGGTCAGGCTCAGCGGCATGGTGACGTAGGGCACGCACGAGGCGATGGGCGGCGTCGGCGGCGCGATGCTCACCTGCTCGCCGCCCACGTCGCAGCGCGAGTCGATGCGGCGGCGGTCCAGCCCGACCACCAGCTTCGACGTGCGCTCGCCGCTGCGGCCGAGAAAGTGGTTCCAGCGCAGGCCGTACACATCGCCCTTGCCGGTGAAGCCGAGCACGCCGCCCAGCGTGGGCGAGCTGGCCGGCGAGTTCACGCTCGAGCGGCCGTAGATGAAGTCCAGGCTGTCGCCCAAGCCGTACAGCGGAATGCGATAGCCCAGCGAGTACAGCCGCAGCCGCATGCCCGAGGGGCTGTCGGGCGAGGTGGTGTAGGCCAGCGTGCCGACCTGGTCGCGGTTGAACAGATTGGCGTGCTGCAGCGCCACGCCGGTGCGCCAGCGGCCGCTCGAAGGCGTGCCGGTGTTGTCGAGCGTGGTGATGACGCGCAGCGGGTCGTGGTCGACCACCGCCACCTTGGCGTCGATGGTGCCGGGCGTGGCGCCTTCGGCCAAGGTCACCCCGACCTGCTTGGCGGGACTGTCGTTGGCCAGCTGTATCGATTCGGAAATGGCGCGCAGGTCGGGCACGCGGCCGGTCTGCAGGCGCGCGAGGCTGGCGCGGATGTTGTCCGAATCGAAGTGCGTGTTGCCGCTGACCGTGACCGACGAAACGACGCTTGCGCTCACGCGCAGCTTCACGGTGCCGCCGGTCAGTTCCTGCTCGGGCACCGAGACCCGCACCGTGGTGTAGCCGGCCTGCGTGTAGGCCTGCTGCAGCGCATCGACCGCGCGCTGGATGTCGCCGTAGGCGCGCCCAGGGCCGGCCATGGGCGCGACCAGCCGGTCGACTTCCGTGCTGCCGAGCAGCGTGTCGCCCTCGACCTGGAAGCGCGCGATGTCGAAGCGCTCGCCCTGCGCGTGGGCGGCCCAGCCCGCGATTGCCAAGGCCGCGGCCACGCCGCACCGGGCCCAATGTCTCTTCAAGCTTCGACTCATTTCTTCGCCCATGGAAGTACCGATGGCTGAACAAACGACGCGCGAGTGCAGCCTTGTTCAGGTTGCTACATATGGTAACTTAACGTAAACGAAAGTGTGAGTGTGTTGCTGCGCTGTATTGGCAATGAGGGCGTGGTTTGTTTCAAACCGTCGCCCCACGGCAACGGCGCCCTCTCAATCCGGCGCCGCGTCGAGCTGCAGCACCAGGTCGCGGCTGGCCTGGTTCATGCCCGAGACCTCCACCGTGCTGCCGTGCTTGCGCAGCCGCTCGACCACCTTCCGGAGCGCCGCCACGGCGGTCACGTCCCAGAAATGCGCCTGTGACACGTCGATGCGCACCGGCACGCCGTCGATCTCGCGCACGTCGAAGGCGTCCACCAGCATGTCGGAAGAAGCGAAGAACACCTGGCCGGTGACGCGGTAGACGCGGGTGCCCTCCTCCTGCACCGCATGCACATGCAGCAGGCGCGCCACCTTGAAGGTGAAGAACACGCCGCTCAACATCACGCCCGTGGCCACGCCGGCGGCCAGGTTGTCGGTGGCGACCGTGACGGCCACCGTCGCGAGCATCACCGCGCTGGACATGCGCGGGTGCCGCACCATCGCGCGCAGCGAGCCCCAGTCGAAGGTCGAGGCCGACACCATCACCATGATCGCCACCAGCGCCGCCACCGGCACCTGCGACACCCAGGGCTTGAGCAGCACCATGAGGATCAGCAAAAACGCGCCCGCGAACAGCGTCGACAGCCGACCGCGCCCGCCGTAGCGCACGTTGCTCACGGTCTGGCCGATCATTCCGCAGCCCGCGATGCCGCCGAAGAAACTGGCCGCCACGTTGGCCACGCCCAGGCCGCCGCACTCGCGGTTCTTGGAGCTCGGCGTGTCGGTGAGCTCGTCGACCACGCTGGCCGTCATCATCGATTCGAGCAGGCCCACCATTGCGATGGCGAACGCGGGCAGCGCGATGATGCGCAGCGTCTCCAGCGTGAGCGGCACGTCGGGCAGCGCAAAGGCCGGCAGCGCGCCCGGCAGTTGCCCGAGGTCGGCCACCGTCTTGAGCGGCAGCCCGAGCCAGTGGCCCGCCAGCGTGACCACCACGATGCACACCAGCGGCGACGGCACCGCCGTGGTGATGCGCGGCAACAGGTAGATGACCGCCAGCCCGAGCCCGACCATGGCCCAGGTCGCCATGTTGGCGCCGATGAAGTGCGGCATCTGCGCCGCGAAGATCAATATCGCGAGCGCGTTGACGAAACCCGTACGCACCGACGACGACACGAAGCGCATCAGCACGCCCAGCCGCAGCAGGCCGAACACGATCTGCATCGCGCCGGCCAGCACGCCCGCCGCCAGCAGATACGGCAGGCCGTGCGCATGCACCAGCGGCGCGGCCACCAGCGCCACCGAGCCGGCCGCGGCCGACACCATGGCCGGGCGCCCGCCCGTGAAGGCGATGACGATGCCGATGACGAAAGAAGCGAACAACCCCACGGCCGGATCGACACCGGCCACGAAAGAAAAAGCGATGACTTCGGGAATGAGCGCGAAGGTGGCGACCGCGCCGGCCATCAGTTCGCGGGGAATGCTGGGGCACCACTCGGTGCGCCAGCGGCTGTGGGAAGAGGAAGACATGGAAAAAAAAGCAAGGCAGCCCGCAGGCCGCGCGCAAGGCGGCGGTGCGGAAACAGGAGCAGGACGGAAGAAAGGAAGCCGGCGCGCGGCTTCGCGGGTTCCGTGGATGTGGCGGCGGGCCAGGCCGCCGCGCGCGTCACCGCACCCGCGTCAAGGAGGCGTCGGCCGCGAGCAGCCCGACTGCCGGCGGCGAATGGGGAAGCGGGGCATCCTCGAACACATGGGCCGCGATTGTAGGCAGCCCGGCGGGTCCACTTCACCGAGCCACACCGAGCTACACCGAGCTACACCGAGCGGGTGATGCCGCCGTCCACGCGCAGGTTCTGCCCCGTGATGTAGCCCCCGCCCTCCGACGCGAGAAAGCCGATGACCGCCGCGATCTCGCTGCTCTTGCCGTAGCGGCCCATCGGAATGCGCGCGCGGAACTCGGCCTTCTCGGGCAGGCTGTCGATGAAGCCCGGCAGCACGTTGTTCATGCGCACGTTGTGCACGGCGTACTTGTCGGCAAAGAGCTTGGTGAATGCGGCCAGGCCCGCGCGGAACACGCCCGAGGTCGGGAACACCGGGTCGGGCTCGAAGGCCGCGAAGGTCGAGATGTTGATGATCGCGCCGCCGCCCTGCTTGACCATCAGCGGCGCCACAAGGCGCGCGGGGCGCACCGCGCTCAACAGGTACACGTCCATGCCGCGGTGCCAGTCTTCGTCGGTGATGTCCAGGATGGGCGCGCGCGGCCCGTGGCCCGCGCTGTTGACCAGCACGTCGACCCGGCCCCACTCATGGACCACCTTGTCGACGAGGCGCTGGATGTCGTCGTTCGACTGGTTGGAGCCCGTCACGCCGATGCCGCCGAGTTCGGCCGCCAGCGCCTCGCCCTTGCCCGACGAGGACAGGATGGCGACGCGAAAGCCGTCATCGGCCAGCTTGCGGGCCGCGGCCGCGCCCATGCCGCTGCCACCTGCGGTGACGATGGCTACTTTTTTCTGCGCTTCGGAAGACATGCGAGGATTCCTTGGTTGCTTGCGAAGGACGCATTTAGCCAAGGATTCGGGGAGCGTGCACGGGACACGGGGTGGTTTGCGCGCAAACCTCCACGGGCTCAGGCATCGCTCGCGCGCGCCATTCGCGGCGCATCGAAGCGCTCAGGGGCCTGAGGCGCGCCCGCCAGGTCCGCGCGGGCCGACTGGAAGCAGTCCGTGCCGGCAGGAAGCAGCACGCCCGTCTGCGCCGAGCCGGTCCAGATGTGCGCGCTGATCGACATGGAGTTCGGATCGTCGAAAGCCCCTCGAGAAATCGCGCGGTACTCGGGCCAGCGCTCGAACGTGAGACCGAGCGTGGTGCCGCATCGGGGGCAGAAGTGCACATGCACCTGCTTCGCGCTGCTTTCCGACCTGTGCGCGTAACGCGCCATCGGCTCGCCCGAGAATTGAACCGCGTCCATCGGGTACGTCGACTGCGCGTAGGACGTCGAGCCCGTCATGCGCTGGCAGGCCCTGCAGTGGCATTGCAGCGTGCGCACGGGCTCGCCCAGGGCGACAAAACGCACCGACCCGCACAGGCACCCGCCCTCACGCCTGGTGGTCACGCCGACCTCCCGTGGGGTGCTCCGAGCACAAGGCAATGCGACCCGTCATGCGGCCTGCTTCAAAGGCCCGGCGAACTTGTAGGCGCTGAGGACAAGGCCTGACGGCGTTGCCTTCGTGCTGACGAGTTCGAAGGAACGCGCCGGGGTTCCCTCTGCAAAGAAGCGCTTGCCCGCGCCCAGCAGCACCGGGTAGACGATCAGCATGGCTTCGTCCGCCAGCGCGTGTTCGAGCAGCGTCGACGTCAGCGTGGCGCTGCCCCAGACGACCAGGTCGGGGCCGGCCTGCGACTTGAGGCGGCGAACGCCCTCGACGACATCGGGCCCCAACGCTTCGAACGGACCCCACGCGAGGCTTTCCGGGCGGTGGGTCACCACATGCTTGGTCGCCGCATTCAGGCTGTCCGACATCGGACCGCTCGGTGCCTTCGGCCAGAAGGTCGACCACATGTCGTAGGTGCGACGTCCGAGCAGCAGGTCGAAGCGCGCACCATGCGCGGCCAGAACCGCATCCCGGCCCTCGGGCGTGCGATAGGGCGCGGTCCAGTCGGCGTAGGGAAAACCGTCTTCGTCGGAGGTCTGGATCACGCCGTCCAGCGAGACGTGCGCCATGATCTTGAGCTTTCTCATTCGGGTCTCCTTGGGCGTGGGTGGGCCAGTCGCGACTTGAAGGGGGTGTTGCGGATGGTAATGGCCCCGGGGGCCGGCGACCGCGCTCAGCCTTCTGGCGCAGGTGCAGGTGCAGGCGCAGGTGCGGGTGCGTCGCCCTCCAGGCGCGCCTCGACGACGAAGGCCTGCAGCTCGGCCATCCTGCCGTCGCGAAAGCGCCAGACATCGCAGTACGCGCTGCGGGTTGCCTTGCCGGCTTCGTCCTTCAGCGTGATCTCGCCGAGGGCCGCGAGAAAGTCGCCGTCGGCGATCAGGCGGTGCACCTCGAAGCGGGGCGGCTCCTTGTAGGTGGTCGCCATCCATTCGCGAACGGCCTGCTTGCCGCTGAGGGTTCTTTCGCCGACGAAGGTCCATTGCGTGTCGTCGGTGCAGCACGCAAGAAATCCTTCGTGGTCGCCTCGGGTGATGGCCGCATTGGCCTTGTGCAGCACGGCCTTGTGGGTTTCGGACATCCGGAATGCTCCTGTGTTCGCCCCCGCGTGCGAATGCAGGCGAACCGGCGAATGCTAGGTTCTAGCAATCCGGCTTGTGCGCCACTGCCGGTGTGCCCGCCACGACGCGTCGGACTTTGGCTCGTCGCCCCACCGGCAGCGCGCACCGGCGCGTCGAACTCAGACCGAAGGCATCGTTGCGCGCATCGACGCACGCTGGTTGAACGCCTCGAACCACTTCGCGCTGTTCGGCGCGCCGGCGCGCCAGTCGACCGCCGGGAAACGGAAGTCCATGTAGCCCAGCGCGCAACCGAAGGCGATGGTGCCGATGTCGACGCGCTCGCCGAAAGAAGGCGCCACCGTCTCGAGCCATTCGAGGCCCGTGCGCACCTTGGCCAGTTGGCCGTCGGTCCAGTCGGCCCAGCGCAGGGCTTCGGGGCGCAGCACGCTCTCGTAGCGCGCGAGCAAGGCGGCGCCCGTCATGCCGTCGGCCAGCGACAGCTCCGTCAGGCGCGCCCAGCGGTCTGCGCCTTCGGCCGGGAACAGCTTGCCCGACTGCGTGGCGTTCAGGTACTCGCAGATCACGCGGCTGTCGAACAGCACCTGGCCGTCGTCGCTGATGAAAGTCGGCACCTGGCCGAGCGGGTTCTTCGGAATGATGGTGGCGTCGCGCACCACCGGGCCGGCCGCGCTCGGCAGCTTCTCGATGCGGTCCGCAATGCCGAGTTCGTGCGCCACGACCATGCACTTGCGCACGAAGGGAGAAGCAGAAGAGAAGAAGATTTTCATGGGGGTGATGAAGAGGATGGCGAGGGGTTGTCTGTCAGTGGTGTTCCGCGGCGCCGCGGGCCATGTGCATGGCCGCGACCCAGCCGAAGGTTAGCGCGGGGCCGAGCGTGATGCCCGGCGCGGGGTACTCGCCGCCCATGACCGAGTGCATGTCGTTGCCCGCCACGTAGAGGCCGGCAATGGGCACGCCCTGCGCATCGAGCGCGCGGGCGCTGCCGTCGGCGCGAATGCCCAGCGCGGTGCCGATGTCGCCGGGGTACACCTTCACCGCGTAGAACGGCGCCTGCTTCACCGGCGCGAGGCAGGCGTTGGGCTGGTGCTCGGGGTCGCCGAGGTAGCGGTTGTAGGCGTCGCCGCCCTTGCCGAACACCGGATCCTGGCCCTGCGCGGCCAGCGGGTTGTATTTGGCGACGGTGCGCGCCAGGCCCGCCGGGTCCACGCCCGCCTGCTTGGCGAGGCCTTCGAGCGTGTCGGCGCGGTACAGGTAGCCGGCGCGCACCAGGTGCTCGCGCGGACGGCCGCCGGGCAGCGCGAGGCCCAGGCCCCACTTCTCCATGAACACGCTGTCGCACACCAGCAGCGCGGGAATGCTCGCGGCCTTGGCATTGGCATTCGCGCGGTACATGCCGCGCACGAACTCGTGGTACGAGGTCGACTCGTTGACGAAGCGCTCGCCCTTTGCATCAACCGCGATGAGGCCGGGCTTCGCGCGGTCCCACACCAGGTGCGGATAGCGCAGCACGCTGCCGTCGGGCCGCGTGAGCAGCGACACCGGCGCCCACAGCGCGGGCCCCGCATGACCGGTGCCGAGCACGCCGCCGGCCTGCTGCGCCATCGCGATGCCTTCGCCGACATTGTCTTGCGGCGACATCGAGTACGGGCCGGTCGGTGCCGGGTAGTGCTGGCCGCGCATGCCGGCGTTCCACGGAAAGCCGCCGGTGGCGACGACCACGCCGCGCCGCGCGCGCACGGTCATGTCCTTGCCGTTGCGGCGCAGTTGCACGCCTGTGACGGCGCCGGTCGCGTCCTTCTCGAGCCCCAGCGCGGGCGTGTCGAGCCAGAACGGAATGCCTTCCTTCAGCACGCTGTGAAAGAGCCGCGCCGCCAGCGCGTTGCCCAGCAGCAGGCGCGTGCCGCGGTGGTAGCCGCGCAGCCGGTCGCCAAAGTAGCGCAGCACCATCTTCACGCCGTGCTTCCACGACGCGAACGAACGCCACACACCGAGCAGGTGCTTCACGTCGGTCATGTTGACCATCATCCCGCCGAGCACGCAGAACTCGGGCAGCGGGTCGCGCAGGGTCTTGAAGTGCGTGCCCAGCCGCCGGCCGTCGAACTCGATGGGGTCGAGCGAGCGGCCGCCCATGGCCGCGCCTTCGCGGTCGGGGTAGTAGTCGGGCGAGTAGGTGCGCGCGGCCAGCTTCACGTCGGTGCGCTCGCGCAGGTAGCGCAGGGCGAGCGGGCCCGCGTCGAGAAAGGCATGGCGCAGCTCTTCGTCGCCGGCCGCGCCCACGGTGTTCTGCAGGTAGGTCCAGGCCTTGCCGCGCGTGTCGGGGTGGCCAGCCGCGGCGGCCTGGTCGTTGAGCGGGATCCACACCGCGCCGCCCGAGATGGCGGTCGAGCCGCCGATGCGGTCGGTCTTCTCGACCACGAGCACGTCGAGGCCTTCGAGCTTGGCGGTGAGCGCCGCGCTGAGGCCGCCCGCGCCGCTGCCGATGACGATGACGTCGTATTCGGCCTTGTCTTGCGGCTGCAGTTGTTGTTGCCGCGCCATCAGGACCCCGAGCCTCCGAGCGACTTCCCGCCGTCGACGAACAGCACCTGGCCGGTCACGAAGCAGGTGGCGGGCGATGCGAAGAAGGCCACCGCGTTGGCGATGTCCTCGGGCTTGCCCGCGGCGCCCGTGGGTTGCAGCGCGAGCTGCGCGGCCAGGCGCTCGGGCGACAGCGCGCGCAGCAGCGGCGTGTCGATCAGCCCCGGCGCGATGGCGTTCACCATGATGCCGCGCGCGGCCAGCTCCATGGCGCTGGCGCGCGTGTAGCCGACCAGCGCGGCCTTCGAGGCCACGTAGTGCGCGTGGTTCTTCGCGCCCAGGTACGCACGCGACGCGATGTTGACGATGCGCGCGCCGTCGGCCATCTTGCGCGCGGCCTCCTGCGTGAGCGTGGCCACGGCCAGCAGGTTCACTTCGTACATGCGGCGAAAGTCGGCCGAGCTCACGTCGAGGAACGCGCGCTCGTCGAAGATGCCGGCGTTGTTGACCAGCGCGGTGAGCGGCGGCAGGGCCTGCACCATCGCGCGCACGGCGGGCTCGTCGGTGAGGTCGATGGCGCGGCATTCGACGTCCAGGCCCGCGGCGCGCAGCACCTGCGTTTCGCGCGCGGCGAGCTCGCCGTTGTAGTCGGCCATGACCACGCGCCAGCCGTCGCGCGCCATGCGCTCGACGATGGCGCGGCCCATGCCGCTGGCGCCCCCCGTCACGAGGACGAGCGGCTTGTCTTCACTGCTGTTGTTCATGATTGTTCCGTTGAAGCGCGGCCGTCAGACCGCCAGGTAGCCCCCGTCGACCGGCAGCACCACGCCGTTGACGTAGCTGGCCATCGAGGACGCGAGAAAGACGACCGGGCCGGCAATTTCGTCGGCCTCGCCGTGGCGCTTGATGGGCACGCGGCTCATGTACCAGTCGGTGCCGTGCTCGGTCTCGCGCTGGCCGGCGGTCATGTCGGTGACCATGAGGCCGGGCGCGACCGCGTTCACGCGCACGTTGAAGGGCGCGAGGTCGCGCGCCAGCACCTGCGTGAGCGAGCGCACGCCGCCCTTGGCCACCACGTAGCCGGCCGACGAAATGCCCGCGCCGAAGGCCACGATGGACGACAGGTTCACGATGTTCCCCTGCGTGCGCTTGAGCGCCGGCACGAAGGCCTGCGTGACGTTGAACACGCCCTGCAGGTTGACCGACATCACGCGGTCCCAGGCTTCGCGCGCGCCGGGCTCGTCGAACTTCGAGCGCGCGGAAATGCCCGCGTTGTTGACCAGCACGTCGATGTCGCCGTGCGACGCCGCAACGCGCACCGCCAGCGCATCGACCGCGGCCGCGTCGCTCACGTCGACGCTTTCGGCGTCGGCACGGCCGCCCGCCGCGCGGATCGATGCGGCCACCTGCTCGGCCACCTCGAGGTCGCGGTCCACCACCAGCACGTGCGCGCCTTCGGCGGCCATGCGCCGGGCGATGGCCTCGCCCAGGCCGCGCGCGGCGCCGGTGACGAGCGAGAGTTTGTCTTTCAGAAGCATGGAACTTTCCTTCGGATGAAGCGGCGCGTCAGACGCCGAGGTAGGCGCGGCGTACGGCCTCGTCGTTGGCCAGCTGCGCGGCGGGGCCGTGCAGCGAGATCTCGCCGTTTTCCAGGATGTAGCCGTAGCTGGACACCGCCAGCGCGAGCTGCACGTTCTGCTCGACCAGCAGGATGGTGATCTTCTGTTCGCGGTTCAGCCGTTCGATGATCTCGAACATCTGCTCCACCAGCAGCGGCGACAGGCCCATCGACGGCTCGTCGAACAGCATCACGCGCGGACGCGCCATCACCGCGCGGCCGATGGCCAGCATCTGCTGCTCGCCGCCCGACAGCGTGGCCGCCATCTGGCCCTGCCGCTCCTTCAGGCGCGGGAACATCGCGTAGACCGCCTCGAGGTCGTTGCGGATGCCCGCGCGGTCGCGCCGCAGGTAGGCGCCCAGGTCGAGGTTCTCGCGCACGCTCATGTCGCGAAACACCTGGCGGCCTTCGGGCACCTGCACGATGCCGCGTTGCACCAGCGCGTCGGAGCCGAGCCGGTCGATGCGCTCGCCGCCCAGGCGCACCTCGCCCTCGGTGCAGTCCACCAGGTTCGACACGCAGTTCAGCGTGGTGGTCTTGCCCGCGCCGTTGCTGCCGAGCAGCGCCACGATCTGCCCCTCGGGCACGTCGACCGACACCTTCGACAGCGCCTGGATGCGGCCGTACGCGGCCGAGATGCCGCGCAGCGACAACAGTGCTTCATCCGCCATGCGCGGCTCCTTTTCCCTTGCCCAGATAGGCCTCGATCACGCGCGCATTGCTGCCGATTTCCGAAGGCGTGCCCTCGGCGATCTTCTCGCCGAAGGCCATGACGGTGATGCGGTCCGAGATCGACATCACCAGCTGCATCACGTGCTCCACCAGCAGCACGGTGATGCCGTCGCGCGCCACCAGCTCTTTCAGCAGGCGGTCGAGGCTTTCGATCTCGCGGTTGCGCAGGCCGGCCGCGGGCTCGTCGAGCAGCAGCAGCTTGGGCCTGATGGCCAGCGCGCGCGCCAGCTCCAGCAGCTTCTGGCGGCCGAAGTCGAGGTCGCGCGCGGGCTGGTGGCGCTCGTCGGCCAGGCCGACGCGCTCCAGCAGGTGCATGGCGAAGTCTTCGGTCTCGCGGTCGGGGCGGCGCAGCAGGCGGCCCAGCGTGTGGGCGCCGCGCGCGTGGGTGCCGAGCAGCACGTTCTCCAGCACCGACAGTTCGGCGAACAGCTCCAGGTTCTGGAAGGTGCGCGCAATGCCCAGCGAAGCCATGCGGTGCGGCGACACGCGCGTGAGCTCCTGGCCCTGGAAGGTGACGCTGCCGCTGCTCGGTGTGTAGAAACGCGAGATGCAGTTGAAGGTGGTCGACTTGCCCGCGCCGTTCGGCCCGATCAGCGCGTGGATGCGGCCCTGCTCCACCTGGAACGACAGGCCGTTCACCGCCTTGAGGCCGCCGAACACCACGCTGATGTCGCGCACGTCGAGGAATGCGGTCGCGCTCATGCGTGCTTCTCCGATGCGTTCGGCGACACGTTCACCGGGCTTGCGCGCTGTGCCTTGCGGCGCGACGCGAACAACGAGGCCATGCCCTTGGGCAGGAACATCATGAAGAGCATGAGGATGCCGCCGTAGATGATTTCCTGGTACGACGGGGCCTGGCGCAGCAGCTCCGACGCCAGGCCGAACACGATGGCGCCCGCCACCGCGCCGCGCACCGAACCCAGGCCGCCCACCACCACCATCGTGAGGATCAGGATGGTGGTCTGGAAGCCCAGGCTCTCGGGGTGGATGAACGAGGTGAACAGCGTGTACATGCCGCCCGCCACGCCCGCGAAGGCCGCCGACAGCACGAAGGCCGTGACCTTCACCGCGCGCGTGTTCACGCCCATGGCCACCGCGGCCACGTCGCTCTCGCGCACCGCGCGAAACGACGAGCCCAGCCGCGAGCGCGACAGCGCCAGCGTGAGCCACAGCATCAGCGCCGCGATGGCCACCACGAAGGGGTAGGCCTGCAGGTCGTTGAGCAGCTGGTAGCCGCCGAGCGAGGCCGGCTTCATCTGCAAGCCGTTGGAGCCGTTGGTGACGGATTCCCAGTTCAGGAACACCCACTGCATCGCCTCGCCGAAGGCGAAGGTGGCCAGCGCCAGGTAGATGTCGCGCATGCGCAGCGCCAGCAGGCCGATGACCCAGCCCAGCGCGGCCGACAGCACCGCGCCCGCGAGGATGGACACGAAGAACGGCGGCTGCCACTGGTTGTTGATGAGGCCGGCCGTATAGATGCCGATGCCGAAGAAGGCCGCGTGCGAGAGCGCGAACTGCCCCGTCTCGCCGATGACCAGGTGCATGCCCAGCGCGAGCACCGAGAACACCATCAGCAGGTTGACCACGTACAGCACGTAGCCGCTGGTGGTGAAGGGCAGCACCGCGAGCACCACGGCCATGCCGAGCAGCACCGCACGGTCCCACCACGGGGAGGAAACTGACGACGACGACGCGCTCATACCTTCTTCACCTGAGGCTTGCCGCCCAGCAGCCCTTGCGGACGCACCAGCAGCACCACCATGATCGCCACGAAGGGCGCCACCACGATGGCATTGGACGAAATGAAAAGCCCCACCAGGTTCTCGACGATGCCGATGATGAAGCCGCCGACCACCGCGCCCGGCAGGCTGGTGAAGCCGCCCACGATGGCGGCCGCGTAGGCCAGGATCGCGATGTGGCCGATGTCGGGCGTGATGAGGATCTTGGGCGTGATGAGCAGCGCCGAGATGGCCGAGATGACGCCCGTGAGCGCCCAGATCTTCATGCGGATGCTGCCCAGCTTCACGCCCACGATCTGCGCGCCGCGCGGGTTCATGCCCACCGCGCGCATGGCCTGGCCGGTGCGGGTGCGCGTGAACATCAGGTACAGCAGCACCATCACCACCACGGCCGAGCCGAAGATGGCCAGGTCGAGCAGCGTGAGCGAGGCCTGCCCGATCATGATGGGGTCCTGCGGCACCAGCGAGGGCAGCGAGCGCGGCGTGTCGCCCAGGCCGGTCTTGCGCACCAGGCCCTTGAGCAGGTACGCAAAGCCCAGCGTGGCGATGACCAGCTGCACGCCCACGCCGCGCGAGGCGGTCACGCGCTGCATCACCACGCGCTGGAAGGCGGCGGCGAGCAAGGCGGTGACCACGATGCTCGCGAGCACGGCGGCCCAGTAGGGCCAGCCCCACACCACCAGCGGAAAGAGCGCGGCATAACCGCCGGCCATGAAGATTTCGCCTTGCGAGAAGTTCGGCACGTCGGTGGTCTTGAAGACCATGACGATCGCCACCGCGAGCAGCGCGTACACGCTGCCCGTGACGATGCCGGACAGCACGCCCTGCTGAACGAAAAGCCAGATGTCGGAGAGGCTCATGAATTGCCCGCCGCCCTCAGGGCTTGTACTTCCACACGCTCTTGTAGCTGCCGGGCACCAGGGCCATGTTGCTGCCGTCGAACTTGATGTAGATGGCCGACTCCTGCGCGGCGCGGTCGTCGGGGCCGAACTCGATCGGGCCGGCCATCACGCCGGAGTCGAACTTCAGGGTCGACAGCGCCGTGAGCACCTTCTCGCGCGTGGGGTTCGGGCCGGCCGCCTTCAGCGCATTGACCACGGCCATGGCCGAGGGAATGCCGTAGGGCATGTACGCCTGCGGGTAGCCGGGCTTGGCGGCCAGCTCGGGGTAGGCGGCCTTGTACATGTCGTACACCCACTTCAGCTTGGGGCCGCCGGGCACGTCGGCCAGCACTTCCTGGATGTAGACGTTCTTGAAGGCGTCCTTGTTGCCGACGTTCTCCACCAGCTGCTTGAGGTCGGCGGTCGAGTTCACGGCCAGCACGATGGGCTTGTTGAAGCCCAGCTCGAAGGCGCGCTTGACGATCAGGCTCACGGGGCGTGCGTAGGTGGTGAGCAGCAGCACGTCGGGGTTGGCGGCCTTGATCTTGAGCATGGGCGCCGTGACGTCGGTGATGTTCGGGTTGACCGACTGCACCTGCAGCTCGACGCCGCCCAGCGTCTTGGCCTGCACCTGGGCGGCCTCGAGGTTCCAGCCGCCGTAGGCGTCGTCGTGGTTGATGTAGCCGATCTTCCTGGCCTTGAGCTGCTCGCTCGCGAACTGCACCATCGAGCCGCCCACGGCGTGCTGCGAGATGGAGAACGCGCCGTAGATGTACTTGGACGGCGGGTACAGCGCGCCGTCGCCCGAGGCGTTGAGCATGACCAGCGGGATCTTGGCGCGCTCGACGTATTCGCGCGCGCCGACCACGGCCGCCGAGCACGAGCCGCCGTTGAGCATGAACACCTGGTCCTGCTCGGTGAGCTTCTTCACCGCGGCCAGCAGGTCGTTGGCGTTGCAGCGGTCGTCTTCCACCACCAGCTCGATCTTGCGGCCGTTCACGCCGCCTTCCTTGTTGACCTTGTCGTAGTACATCTTCGCGGCGTTGATGACGTCGAAGCCGTAGTTCATCGACGCGCCCGACATCGGCGAGAACATGCCTATCTTGATGGTCTTGTCGGTCAGGCCGGGCTCGGCCTGCGCGAACGCCGCGGGGGCCGTGGCGCAAAGCGCGGCGCCCAGTGCCAGGGCAGAAATCAGGAAGTTCTTTTTCATGAGCTGTCTCCGTTGGAATGAAAGGGTGAAAGACCTGCGCAGCCGGGTCACTGCATGCGGTAGCCGCCGTTGACGTCGATCACGTTGCCCGTGATGTACGCCGCCTGCTCCGAGGCCAGGTAGTCGACCGCGCCGGCCACGTCGTCCACCGTGCCGATGCGCCCGAGCGGAATGTTGGCGGCCGCGGCCGTGAGCGCGCCGCTGCTCTGCACGGTGCCGCGCAGCATGTCGGTGTCGATGAGGCCGGGGGCCACCGAATTGACGGTGATGCCCATGTGCGCCGACTCGCGCGCCATGGCCTTGGTCAGGCCGAGCACCGCCGACTTGGCGCCGATGTAGGTGGCGCTGGAGCGGTAGCCGCCCAGCTGCGCCGCCACCGAGCCGAAGGTGACGATGCGCCCGTGCGCCACGGGTGCGGCCTCGCGGCGGCGCAGGTAGGCGCGACCGCACAGGAACACGCTGCGCGCGTTGACGGCGAAGGTGCGCTCCCAGTCGTCGAGCGAGGTGTCCTTGATGAGCGAGCGCTCGCCGCCCGGCATCAGCAGGATGCCGGCCACGCAGACCAGCGCGGCGACCGGGCCGATGCTGGCTTCGATGTCGTCGAACGCGGCCTCGACGGCGGCCTCCTGGCTCACGTCGAACTGGCGGAAGTGATGGCCCTCGCCCAGCGACTGCGCCACGTTGCGCGCGTTGTCGCCGTCGATGTCGGCCACCACGACGCGATAGCCGCTGGCCGCCAGGCGCCGGCACACGGCCTCGCCGATGCCCCGGCCGCCGCCGGTCACGAGGGCCAGGCGGCCGTGAGGTTGTGCATGATGTTCCGCCATGGGCTGCAAGGTCTCCGGGCCGCTTCGGTGCGGCGTGAAAGTTGATTGAGGGCCGCATTGTGTATACATGAATACTTTTTGCAGTCCTCGTTTACCCTGATATCACGCCATATTTCTGACTTTCACTGGCATCATGTATACCTGACATGGACACACTCTCCCAACAAGTCACAGAGACGCTGCGCGCGTGGATCCTTCACGGCCGCCTCACGCCGGGCATGCGCGTGGAGGAAGTGCCGGTGGCCGAAACGCTCAAGGTGTCGCGCACGCCGGTGCGCGCGGCGCTGGCCGCGCTGGCCATGGAAGGGCTGATCGACCACCAGCCCAAGAAGGGCTACCTGGTGCGTTCGTTCGCGCTCGAGGACATCCTGGCGGCCTACGAAGTGCGCTCGGTGCTCGAGGGCCTGGCGTGCCGGCGCTTCGCGGCGCTGGGCGTGGACGAGCCGACCGCCGCGCTGCTGCACGCGTGCCTGCGCGAAGGCGACGAAATACTGGCGAAGGGGCAGTTGCTGGTCGAAGACTCGCGCCCTACCAGCAGATGAACGTGCGGCTGCACAACGCGCTGATGCACGGCGCGGGCAACCAGTGGATCGTGCGCTTCGGCGCGCAGGCGCAGGCGGTGCCGTTCGCGTCGGACCGCATCATGCTGTGGCACGACCACGGCGTGATCTTGCGTTCGCACGACGACCACCACCGCATCGTGCAGGCCGTGATTT
Source organism: Variovorax sp. E3 (assembly GCF_016082275.1). GTDB lineage: Bacteria > Pseudomonadota > Gammaproteobacteria > Burkholderiales > Burkholderiaceae_C > Variovorax. Next base: position 30,341 of record NZ_MOWM01000007.1, on the reverse strand, counting down.
CAGGCGACGCGGCGCGCGCCGAGCAGCTGATGCGCGAGCATGTGTACTACGCCGGCATCTTGCTGCGCGACAACTACCAGCGGCTGCTCGACGAGCGCAGCCGCGACGGGGTGGCCGCCGCGCCCCTGGGCGAACTGGCGGGCTGACCGACCCGAGCGGGGGTTACGACGCCACGGCCGGCGAGCGCGGCGCGCCCGGCTTGCGGATGCGCAGCATGCCCTCTTGGGCGGCCGAGGCCACGAGGCGGCCATCGCGCGCATAGAGGCTGCCGCGGCACAGGCCGCGCGCACCGCCGGCGCTGGGCGAGTCGAGCACGTACAGCAGCCAGTCGTCCATGCGGAAATCGCGGTGGAACCACATCGCGTGGTCGAGGCTGGCGGGGCGCACCTGGCCGCTCATGAAGCTCAGGCCGTGCGGCAGCATCGCGGCGCGCAGCAGGCCGTGGTCGGAGGCGTAGGCCAGCAGCGCGCGGTGCACCATCGGGTCGTCGGGCAGCGGCGCGATGGCGCGCATCCAGATGGCGCTTTGCGAGGCCGCCGGGCGCGGCAGCGGCGCCATCAGGTCTTCGGGGTCGACGCGGCGGTACTCGATGCCGTGCGGCTGGATGGCCTTGGAGCGCCAGGGCTCGGGCAGCCGGTCGCCCAGGGCGATGCGCTGGTCGAGCTCGCTGATCAGGCCGTCGGGGCCGGCCACCGCGGGCATGTCGAACTGGTGCTCGACGCCCTCGTCCACGGTCTGGAACGAGGCCGACATTTCAAAGATGATGCGCTCCTGCTGGCGCGCCACCACGTGGCGGGTGGTGAAGCTGCGGCCGTCGCGCACGCGGTCGACGCTGTATTCGATGGGCGCATGCTCGCCCGGCAGCAGGAAGTAGGCATGCATCGAATGCACGGGCCGCTCGGCGCCGACCGTGAGGCTGGCCGCCATGAGCGACTGGCCCAGCACCTGGCCGCCGAAGACGGCGGGCGTGCCGATGTCCTCGCTCTGCGCCAGGAAGCGGTCGCCGCCCAGGGGCTCCAGCTGCATGAGCGAGACGAGTTCGTTGACGAGATGGGCGGCGGTGGCGGAATCGGTGGTCATCGGGGAAAGCGTTCAACGCGAAAAGGCAACCCTCGACCATAGCAAAGGCCGGGCCCGCGCGCTGTCGCGGGCCGGTCAGCGGCCCCTGCTACCGGTAGAAGCACATGCCCATGAGACGGGCACGGCAGCTGTAGTCCGTACCGCCCTGCACCACGCGCACGGGCACGCCGGCCAGCAGCATCGAGCCGTCGTCGGCGTAGATCAGCGGCGTGGGCGCGGCCTTGGTGAAGGCGCCGCTGAGCGTTTCCTGCTCGACGTAGTTCAGGTAGTAGCGCTTGGAGAAGTCGACCTTGTCGGCCGACTTCAGCGGCGCGGCCTCGTAGCGCTTGCCGTACACGGTGCCGAAGTAGCGCAGCGCCGGGCCGGTGCGGTCGCCGTACTTGCGTCGGCCTTCGCGAAGCCGGTCTGGATGAGGAAGGTGCGGTCTTCGGGCGTGAGGTCGGCGTCGAACGCCATCAGCACGTACTGGCCTTCGAAGCTCTGGTTGCGCGCGATCTTGAACTCGCCGATCAGCGCCGGCGTGACCTTGGTGCGGCCGTCCCAGCGCAGCAGCGCCGCCACCGACGGGTCGCCATCGAACACGTAGTGGTAGTTCTCGCCGGCGATGGCGACCTTGCGGCCGTCCTTGGCGGCCACGAAGCTCAGCAGCCGGTCCTTGCCGTGGACGGGCTCGCCCTCGGGCGTGCTCGCGCAGCCGACTTGCAACAGGCCGATGGCGGCGCAGGACAGCGCCAGGAAAGTGCGACGCGCGGGGGTCGACAACGAAGAAAAGTGCACGTTTCGTCCGGGGTTCGAGTTCATCAAGCCCCGGACTCTAGCGCGCCGCCGCGCCCGGCGGGCGGTCTTCTACTCGGCATAGGACAGCGGCAGCGCGGTGGTGAACTTGATCTCTTCCATCGCGAAGCTGGAGCTGACGTCGAACAGGTCGGTGTCGGCGATCAGGCGCTTGTAGACCTTGTCGTAGGCGGCGATGTCCGGCACGACCACGCGCAGCAGGTAGTCGATGTCCCCGCTCATGCGGTAGAACTCGACGACCTCGGGAATCACGTCCACCGCCGCCTTGAACCGCTCGAACCATGCCTGCGTGTGCGTGCTGGTGCGCACGGAGACAAACACCGTCACGCCCACGTTCACCTTCTGCGGGTCCAGCAGCGTCACGCTCCTGGTGATCACGCCGGCCTCCTTGAGGCGCTGGATGCGTCGCCAGCAGGGCGTTTGCGACAGGCCGACCTGCGTGGCGAGCTCGGCGATCTGCTGTTCGGAGTTCGCTTGCAGCAGGGCCAGGATCTTCCGGTCTATGGAATCAATTTTTATCTTCTTCATTGAAAATAGAACCTGGTTCTACTGATGCGTGGATTTCGAGTCTAGTACGCAAGCCTTTTCTACACGCGGCTGCGCAGAATTTGCGCATGGAAATCTATCTCGACGCCAACGCCACCACCCCCGTTCTTGCCCAGGCCCGCACCGCGGCACTGGAAGCCATGGCAGGCGACTTCGGCAACCCCAGCAGCACCCACAGCACCGGCCTGAAGGCGCGCGCGCTGATGGACGCCGTGCGCCTGCGCGCCCGGCGCGTGATGGGCGCGCCCACGGGGCAGTTGCTGTTCCTCAGCGGCGCGACCGAGGGAATCCAGACCGCCGTGCTTTCGGCCCTGAGCGCGCTGCGCACCCGGCGCCAGGCCGGCGATGCCGCGCCGGCACTCCTGCTCCATGGCGCCACCGAGCACAAGGCCGTGCCCGAGGCGCTGAAGCACTGGAACGCGCTGCTGGGGCTGGACTTCCAGGTGCTGGCCATTCCCGTGGATCGCGACGCCGCCACGACCTGGACTGGCTGCGCGCCCACGCGCCGCGCGCCGGACTGGTCTGCACGATGGCGGCCAACAATGAGACCGGCGTCGTGAGCGACCTCGACGGCATCGCCGCGGCGCTCGCCGGCAGCGCCGCGCTGTGGATGGTGGACAGCGTGCAGGCGCTCGGCAAGCTGCCTTTGCGGCTGAGCGAGCGGCCGATCGACTACGCCCCCTTCTCGGGCCACAAGCTCTATGCACCCAAGGGCATCGGCATGCTCTACGTGCGCCAGGGCGCGCCCTTCACGCCGTTGATGGCCGGCGGCGGCCAGGAGGACGCCCTGCGCTCCGGCACCGAGAACATGTCGGGCATCGCCGCCCTCGGTGCCGTGCTGGCCGCACTGGAAGAGGGCCGGACCTTCCAGGACCACGACACGCTGAGCGGCTTTCGCGCGCGTCTCTCGGCGGCGCTGCTGGACGCCTTCCCGGGCCTGGTCTTCAACGCGCCGCTGGCGCTGTCGCTGCCCACGACCCTCAATTTCTCGGTGCCGGGCCTGGGCTCGAAGCTGCTGCTGGACCTGTTCGATGCCGCGGACATGCGCGTCAGCGGCGGCTCCGCCTGCGGTGCCGCCAAGGCGCTGCCCAGCCATGTGCTGGAGGCCATGGGGCTGCCCGGATGGCAGGCGGCCTCGGCGGTGCGCCTGTCTTTCGGTCCGGCCGCCGACAGCGGCTTCATCGACGAGGCCTGCGCCCGCATCCGGGCTTGCGGCGCGTCGTTGCGCGCAAGCTGCCTGAGCCCCGTGCCGCAGGCCTTCGCGTTGCCGCCCGACCGGCTGACCCGCTTCGTGGTGGACGGTGCCTGCTGCTACCTGCTGGCCGATGCGGCCAGCAGGCGCTGCGTCGTCATCGACCCCCTGCCCGAGCTGACCGGGCAACTGACGCAATGGCTGCGCTGCCACGGCTACACGCTGGCCGCGGTGCTCGACACCCACAGCCACGGCGACCATGCGTCCTCGGGCCCCGAACTCCGCGCGGCCGCGCCCGCGCGGCAGGTCGAGCGGGGTGCCTTGGATGCGTTGGGCTGGCCGCTGGACGCGCGGCAGATCGCGCTCGGTGCGCTGCGCCTCACCCGGCTGGCGGTTCCCGGCCACACCGCGGACTCCACCGCCTACCTGCTGCATGACGCCGATGGCCTGTGCCTGGCCTTCGTCGGCGACACGGTGATGCCGGGCGCGCTGGGCCGCAGCGACTTCGCGCAGAGTGCGCCGTCGGCATTCGGGCCCTCGCTGCGTGCGCTGGCGCAGGCGCTGACGCCGGACACGCTGATGCTGCCCGGCCACGACTACGACGATCGCTTCGCCACCACGCTGGGCATCGAGAGCGCGGCCCAGCCGTTGCTGGGCGGTGTGCTGCGCGGCAGCCTGGATGCGGCCGGCTTCGCCAGCGCGAAGGAAACGCTGGAACGCGACCTCGGCCTTACCGAATACCAGACCATGGCCTGCGGCGCCCGGGTGGACCGCTGCACCGCCGAACCGACGCCGGAATTGACGCAGGAAGCCTTCGCGGCCCTGCGCCAGCAGCAGCCCGGGCTGCTGCTGGTCGATGTGCGTGAACCCTACGAGCAACGGCTCGGACAGCCGCCCGGCTCGCAAACCGCCGCCCGCGTGCAGGCCGTGCCGCTGTCGGGGCTGCTCAACGCGCTGCCCGACTGGCTGGCGCTGCCGGACCCGACACCGGTGCTGTTCTTCTGCCGCAGCGGCAATCGCAGCGCGCAGGCCGCGAGGGCGCTGCGCCGTCTGGGCCGCACGCAGGCCTGGAGCCTCGCCGGCGGCCTGGCGCTGTGGCCCCACGCCGCACAATCGGAGAAATGAATTCCTCCATGAGTCCGCGACGCGCCCTTCTGCTGGCCGGCTGCTCGCTCGGCGTGCTGCGCGCCGGCGCGGCCGAGCGCCGCAAGGACCCCGTCGAAGGACGCTTCGAGAAGCTCGGCGACTTCGCCGTCGACAAGCTGCCCTTGCAGGACGCGATCCGGATCGTGCATGGCAACGGCAAGCGAAGCATCGCGGTGTTCTCCGATCCGAATTGCGGCCACTGCAAGCGCATCGACCGCGACCTGAAGGCCATCGGCAACGTCACGGTCTACATCTTTCCCTACCCGGTGCTCGGCGACGATTCGGCGCGCAAGGCGCGCGACCTCTGGTGCGGCAAGGACAGCGCCAAGCGCTGGGAAGACTGGATGCAGGCCGACGTGGCGCCCGCGCCAGCCACGGGCGCCTGCGACACGGGCGCCCTGCAGCGCAATGCCGCGCTGGGCCGGAAACTGGAGATCAAGGGGACGCCCGCGCTGATCTTCAGCGACGGCACTTTCGTGCCGGGCGCGATTCCCGCCGCGTGGATCGAGCAGTTGCTCGCCGCCGCCGAGCGGCGATGAAGCCGGGCGCCTGACCGGCCTTCAGCGGTCGAGGTCGACGCCGTCGGCCAGCAGCTTCTTCTGCAGCGCCGGCACGTTCACCTCGGCAAAGGCGCTGCTGCCCAGCGTCGCCGCCGCCGTGCCCGCGGCCTGCCCCATGACGAAGCAGCCGCCGCTGGCGCGCGCGGCCGACTGGCCCTCGTGCGTCATCGACGCGCAGCGGCCGGCCACCAGCAGGTTGTCGACCTTCCGCGGCACCAGCATGCGCCACGGCAGGTGGTTGTAGGCGTTGTCTTCGTCGCGCGGGAAGGCCCACTCGATGCGGCCGTCGGCATGCATTTCCATCGGCCAGGCATTCAGGCCGATGTTGTCCTCGAACTTGGCCGAAGCCAGGATGTCCTCGCGCTCGAGCGCGTAGAGCCCCTGGATGCGCCGCGTCTCGCGAATGCCCACCTGCGGCGCGATCTCCACGATGGCCGATTGCGCGAAGCCCGGCACCTCGGCCTTCAGGAACTTGAAGTACTCGGTGATCTGGCGGCGGCCTTCGAGCTCGCCCTCGGTCAGCTCGCGCGCGTCCACGCCGTTCATCGCGCGGCCGTTGGCGTTGCGGATCTGCGTGACGTTGGCGCGCCATTCGCGCGGGTCCTTGTTGGGCCGCAGGATGGCGCCTTCGCGCGGGAACTTGTAGACGCCGGGCTTCTGCGCTTCGGCGCGGGCCATGAAGTCGTTGATGGCCTTGAACTCGCCCACTGCTTCGAGCGCGGCCGGCGCGTCGACCTGGCCGATGCGGAACATGGTGGTCGGGAACAGGCCGCTGCCATGGCCGTCGCCCACCTCGAAGGGCACGCCCGCGAAGGCGGCCACGTCGGCGTCGCCGCTGGCGTCGATGAAGGCGTTGGCGCGAATGGCCTGGCGGCCCGACTTGGTCTCCACCACCAGCGCCGCGATGCGGTTGCCGTCATGGATGACCGACGCGGCCAGCGCATGGAACAGCAGCTTCACGCCGGCCGTGCCGAGCAGTTGGTCGGCCGCCAGCTTGTAGGCCGAGGTGTCGTACGAGCGCACGCAGATGCGCCCGCCCATGCCGTTCTGCGGCGCGTTCATGCCGTTGAGCGCGGCGATGCGCTCGATCAGCTCGTCGACCACGCCGCGCACCAGCTGCGTCATCTCGCCCTTGCGCTTGCCGTACAGGCCCGCGAAGTTGGTGACGCCGCCCGCGGTGCCCATGCCGCCGAGAAAGCCGTAGCGCTCGACCAGCAGCGTGCTGGCGCCGTGGCGCGCGGCGCTCACGGCCGCGGCAATGCCGGCCGGGCCGCCGCCGACCACCACCACGTCGTACGCGCCGAACACCGGCAGCTCGCGCGCCGGTTCATGCAGGGTTGACGTCATTTGAAAATTTCCATGAATGTCTGTTCGTGGAACACCACGGATCCGGCTTTGCCGGTCCGTTGGTGTTGCCCCCTGCAAGGGGGTTGGCGAAGCGACACGAAGTGCGCGAAGACTGGGGGTTTGCTCATTGCAACTTGATGCCGCGAGCGGAGATGATCTTGCTCATGATCGCGGCCTCTTCGTTCACGCGCGTGCGCATGCCGTCCGGCGAGGTGCCCACGGCCTGCCAGCCTTGCTCGAAGAGCTTGCGGCGCACGTCCGGGTCTTTCATGACCACTTCGAGTTCGCGGCTGATGCGCGCCTGTGCGGCCTTCGACAGGTTGGCCGGGCCGAGCAGCGCCACCCACACCTCGAGGTTGAAGTCCTTCACGCCGGCGTCGGCCAGCGGCGGGATCTCGGGCACCAGTGCGCTGCGCCCGCCCGTCAGGCCGATGGCCTTGAGCTTGCCGGCCCGGATCTGCGGCATGGCCACGCCCGGCGGGATCAGGCCCATCTGCACCTGGTCGCCCAGCATGGCGGTGATGACCTGCGGGTTGCCCTGGTAGGGCACGTGCTCGGGCTTGAAGCCGGGCACGCGGGTCTTGAGCAGCTCCATGCCCAGGTGGCCGACCGAGCCGATGCCCACCGAGCCGTAGTTCCACTTGTCGCCGGCCTTGCGGCCCGCGTCGAAGAAGGCGGTGCCCGAGGGCAGGTTGTTCTGCGCCACCAGCACCAGCGGCGCGGTCGCGATCAGCGACAGGTAGGTGAAGTCCTTGACCGGGTCGTACGGCAGCTTGGCGTACAGCATCTTCGACGACGTGAGGTTGCCGTTGATGACGATGCCCAGCGTGTGGTCGTCGGTGGCCTTGGCCACCTGGTCGGCCGCGATGTTGCCCGACGCGCCGGCCTTGTTGTCGACCACGATCGGCTGGCCCAGCGCCTTGCCCAGCGGCTCGGCGATGGTGCGCGCCGCGATGTCGGGCGTGGAGCCACCGGGGAAGCCCACGAGCAGCCGGATCGGCTTGGTCGGCCAGGCGGCGTTCTGCGCGCTGGCGGTCACGGGCAACACGGCGGCGGCGGCCAGGCCGCAGGCAATCAGGAGGGCTCTCTTGGTGGCGTGCATGAAAAGTGTGAAAAAGTTGTCAAAAACGAAGAGGGCCAGCTTAACTGCCGGGCAAGACACTGGGCAAGGCGCGGGCCCGGCTAATCGAGGCTGATGTTGCCCCTGCGCACCAGCTCGCCGTACACCTTCGACTTGGCCTCGGCGTTGCGCTCGATCTCCTCGGGCGACCAGGCCAGCGGCTCGAAGGCGAAGGTGTCGAAGCGGGCGCGGATCTCGGGGTCGGCGATGACCTTGGCCACGTCGGCATTGATCTTCGCCTTGACGGCCGCCGACACGCCCTTGGGTGCGAGCAGCGACACGAACGAGTTGACCTCCAGCCCGGCCGGGCCGCCGGCCTCGGCCATGGTGGGCACGTCGGGCATCTGAGGAATGCGCTTGGGCGCGGCCACCGCGATGTAGCGCAGCTTGCCGGCCTTGTAGATGCCCTGGCTCGAGGGAATGCTCGCGAAGGCCCACGGCACGTCGCCGGCGCCCACGTTGGAATACAGCTGCGACACCTCGCGGTACGGCGCGTGGCGCATGCGGATGCCGGTCAGCGCCTCGAGCTGCTGCGCGCCCAGGTGGCCCGGGCTGCCGACGCCCCACGAGCCGTAGACCACCGCGTCGGGCTCGGCCTTGGCGGTGGCGATCAGGTCGGTCATGGTCTTCCACTTCGAGTCGGTGCCCACGGCCACGAAGAAGGGCGTGCGAAACAGCGAGGCCACCGGGTCGAAGTGCTGCAGCGTCACGAAGTTCTTCGACTTGTACAGGTGCGGCAGCGCGGCGATGTGCTCGCTGTCCAGTTGCAGCAGCGTGTAGCCGTCGGGCGCGGCGCGGCGCGCCTGGTCGATGGCGATGAAGCCGCCGCCGCCGGGCTTGTTGTCGATCAGCACGCGCTGGCCCCACAGGCGCGAGAGCTTGTCGGACACCAGGCGCAGCACGGCGTCGGGGCCGCTGCCGGCGGCGAAGGGCGTGACCAGGGTCACGGGCTTGTTGGGGTAGTCGCCGCTTGCGCCAGCGCGCCCGTGGTGGCCGTCAGGGCGAGAACGCCCGTGAGCAATGCGCGCGAAAAATTCATGTCTTTTGTCTCCTGGGCATGACCTTGATGGTCGCCTCGTGGTTTTACGAACGATGAAAAAGAAACGGTGCCGGTCAGTGCGGCGAAAGCGCGGCCGCGATTTTTGTCGCCGGCGCGCTCGAAGGTCGCAGCGCCTCGGGCGCATCGCCCAGGCAATGCTCGGGACGCCACGCATAGAGCCACTCGACCGCATCGTAGAAGCGTTCGGGCGTGCGGCCGGTCCAGAGGCTGTTGCGCACCAGGCGCTCCACGCCCTTGGCGTGGTACAGGCGCCCCATCTCGCGCACCGACAGCACCACGCGCGCCGTGCGGGCCACGCGCGCGGCCTCGTAGAGCTTGAAGGCGGCGGTCATGTCGAAGTCACAGGTTTTCACGGCTTCGCCGAGCGTCACCGCGTCTTCGAGCGCCATGCAGGCGCCCTGCGCCAGGTACTGCATCATGGGATGCGCCGCATCGCCCAGCAGCGTGGCGGGGCCGTCGCTCCAGCGCCCGACCGGGTCGCGGTCGGCGGTGCTCCAGCGGCGCCACGAGGTCGGGCGGTCGAGCAGCTGGCGCGGGCGAGCGTGCACGCCCTCGAAGTAGGACAGCACTTCTTCCTTGCTGCCGTCGGTCACGCCCCACTCTTCCTTTTCGCGGCTGTGGAAGGTGACGACCAGGTTGTATTGCTCGCCGTGGCGCAGCGGGTAGTGCACCAGGTGGCAGTCGGGCCCGGCCCAGACCACGGGTGCGTTCAAGCGCAGGTCGGCCGGCATGTCGGCGGCGGGCACCACCGCGCGATACACCACGTGGCCCGACACGCGCGGCGCGTCGCCGATGAGCTTGCCGCGCACCACCGACTTCACGCCGTCGCAGCCGACGATGGCGTCGGCCTTGAACGTGCGGCCGTCACTGGTGACGGCGGTCACGCCATGCGCGCCGGTGTCCAGCGACGCAACCTGCGCCGAGGTGTGGAAGCGGATCAGCGGATGCTGCTTCACCGCCTCGTGGATCGCGCCGTGCAGGTCGGCGCGGTGGCTCACGGCGTAAGGATTTTTGAAGCGTGCGCGAAAGGCTTCGCCGACCGGCACCGAGGCCACCTCGCCGCAATCGACCGCGTCCATCATCACGAGCCGGTCGGTGAATACCGAGCCCCGGCGCACCGCCTCGCCCACGCCCAGCGCGTCGAGCGCGGCAAAAGCGTTGGGGCCGAGCTGCAGGCCCGCGCCGATTTCGCCGATGGCGGCGCTCTGCTCCAGCAGGTCGATGGACACGCCCAGGCGCGCGAGCGCCAGCGCCGCGGCCATGCCGCCGATGCCGCCGCCGACCAGCAGCACCGTGGGGTTGATTCGGGTCGACGTCATCTTGAAGAACTCCTTGCGTTTCTCATCCGGTTCCTAGGCGCGTGCGGCTTGGGCAACCGGCCGCTGCGTTCTCGCCCGGTGCACACCCAGCATGGCCAGGGTCAGCCCCGCGACGATCGCCGGAATGCCGACCACCGCGAACAAGGCCGGCAGCGTCAGGCCCATGGCCAGCATCGCGCCGCCGCCCATCGATCCGATCACCGAGCCGATGCGCCCGATGCCGTTGGCCCAGCTGACGCCGGTCGCGCGGCAATCGGTCGGGTAGAACGCCGCCGACAGCGCGTTGGCGCCCACCTGGCCGCCCGAGACGCAGAAGCCGGCCAGGAACACCATCGTGCCCACGAGCCACGGCGTGGCGGTGAAACTGCCGATGGCGGCAATGAAGAGCGCCGCGAGCCCGTAGGCAACGGCCAGCACGTAGTGCGGATTGGCGCGGTCCATGAGCCAGCCCAGGGCGATCGCGCCCAGGGTGCCGCCCACCTGGAACATCATGGTGATCAGCGCCGCGGCCTGGAGGCTGGCGCCGGTGGTCTTGAGCAGCGTCGGCAACCAGCTCGACAGCAGGTAGATGATCAGCATGCTCATGAAGAAGGCCAGCCACATCAGCAGGGTGCCGCGCAGCAGCTCGGGCCTGAAGAGGTGCGACACCGGCGAGCCCGCGGGCGGGCGCGGCGGCAGCCTGTAGGTGGCGCCTTGCAGGGCCGCCTCGGGCGCGATGCGCCGCAGCGTGCGCGTGACTTCGTCCAGGCGCTTGCCGGCCGTGACGAGATAGCGGGCCGACTCGGGCAGCAGCACCCACAGCACCGGCAGCAGCAACAGCGGCAGCACGCCCCCCAGCACGAGCACCACGTGCCAGCCGTAGGCTCGACCAGGCCGGCCGAGGCCAGGCGCCCAGCGCGGAGCCGACGGTGAAGCCGCAGAACATGGTCATGACCAGCAGCGAGCGCCGCTTCTCGGGGCAGTATTCGGCCGTGAGCGTGATCGCGTTGGGCATGGCGCCGCCGAGCCCCAGGCCGGTAAGGAAGCGCAGCACGATCAGCATGTCCAGCGATGTCGACCAGGCCGACACCAGGCTCATGAGGCCGAAGAAGAAAACGCTGAGCAGCAGCACGGTCCGGCGGCCGAAGCGGTCGGCGAAGGGCCCGATGGTCAGCGCCCCCACCATGAGGCCGAACAGCCCGGCGCCGAAGACGGGCGCGAGCTGGGCCGGCGAGAGCTGCCACTGCGCCCGGATGGCCGGCGCGATGAAGCCGATCGCGGCCGTGTCGAAGCCGTCGATGGCCACGATCAGGAAGCACAGGACCACGATCATGACCTGGTAGGGCGAGACCTTGCGCTGATCGATGAAGCTGGCGACGTCGATGGGAGAAGAGGCGGCTGGCATGGGGTGTCTCGTTGTCGTTGTGTTCCCGGGCGCGCCGCGGCGAGCGCCGGCCTGCCGTGTCAGTCGATGCGAACGGTCAGCGAAGGCAGGCGCTCGATGCTCACCTTGATGGTCTGGCCCGGCTTCACCGCGCCCACGCCTTCGGGCGTGCCCGTGAAGATCAGGTCGCCGGGCTGCAGCGTGAACAGCGTCGACAGGTTCGCGATGACCTCGTTCACCGACCAGATCAGGTGCGTGATGTCGCTGTTCTGGCGCACCTGGCCGTCGACCTCCAGGGTGATGGCGCCGCCGTTGATTTCGCCCACGTCGGCCAGCGTGCGCAGCGGCGCGATGGGCGCCGAAAAGTCGAAGGCCTTGCCGATTTCCCACGGGCGGCCCTGCTCGCGCATCTTCATCTGCAGGTCGCGGCGGGTCATGTCCAGGCCCACGGCGTAGCTGTGGATGTGGCTGGCGGCCTGATCGACCGGAATGTCCTTGCCGCCCTTGCCGATGGCCACGACCAGCTCGGCCTCGTAGTGGTAGTTGCTGGTGAGCGGCGGGTACGGCACGGCGCCGGTCTGGCCTTCGGCCACGGGCACCACGGAGGCGTCGTCGTTGGGCTTGCAGAAGAAGAACGGCGGCTCGCGGTCGGGATCGAAGCCCATCTCGCGCGCATGCGCCGCGTAGTTGCGGCCCACGCAGTAGACGCGGCGCACGGGGAACAGCTTGTCGGAATCCACGATGGGCAGGCCGACGATCGAAGGGGGCGTGAAGACGAAGGACATGAGGGCTCCTGCCGCGCGGGGCGGCACACGGATGAACGGAAAAAACGAAAAGAAAAAAGTCGCGTGAAGACGCTGCTCAGGCGTCTTCGAGAAAGGCTTCGCGCAGGATGCCCATGGCCTGCTGCACGGGGCGGTCGGAGAAGCTGAAGAGCACGGCGTCTTCGTTCGGCGAAGACAGGCGCAGCGGCGCCCACGAGGGCACCACGAAGGTGTCGCGCGGACCGAAGTCGAAGCGCTGGCCGGCAATCTCGGCCGTGCCGCGGCCTTCGACCACGCTGTACACCGTGCCATCGGTGGCGCGGTGCGTCTTGCCCGCGAAGCCCTTGGGCAGCAGTTGCAGTTGGGTCGAGATGGTCGGCATCGGCGAGCCGCCCGTCAGCGGGTTGATGTAGCGCAGCTTGTGGCCGAGCCAGGCGTCGGGCGTCTCCTGCTTCTGCAACTGGGCCAGCGCCTCGCGGCTGCGAAGGTAGGGGTAGTTGAAGATCGGCGAGGTGGCCGACACGTGGTCGTGCCGCACCGGCACCATGTTATGGCCGAAGCGCGCCAGGCTGTGGCCTTCGGGGCGCGACACGTGCTGCACCTTGGCGTCGTCGTTCTCGGCAAAGCGGCGTCGAAGAAGCGCAGCATCGGAATGTCGAGGCCGTCGAGCCACACCACGGGCTCGACCGTGCCGCCGATGCCTTCGTTGCCATGGTCGTGCCAGGCCCACGAGGGCGTGATGATGAAGTCGCCGGGGTACATGGTGGTGCGTTCGCCGCCGACGGTGGTGTAGGCCCCCTTGCCGTCGACGATGAAGCGCAGCGCCGACTGCACGTGGCGGTGCGAAGGCGCCACCTCGCCCGGCATGATGAGTTGCAGGCCGGCGTAGATCGACTGCGTGATCGACGAGTTGCCGGGCAGCGCCGGGTTCTCGAGCACCAGCACGCGGCGCACGGCCTCCTCGGCGGTGATGAGGTCGGCCGACTCCATCAGCAGCGGGCGGATCTCGTCGTAGCGCCAGAGCGCGGGCACGCAGGGCGTCTGCGGTTCGCGCGGCACGAGGGCGTGCAGCGATTCCCACAGCGGCGTGAGGTGCAGCGGGCCGATGCGGGCGTAGTAGTCGCGGCGTTCGGCCGCATTGGAAGGCGCGGAATTCATGGGCGTTGTGTCTCCGTGGCGGCATTGTTGAGCCGCACCACTATTTCCTCAAGACCGTCAGCCAATACACGGAATTCGAAATTTCGATAATGGTGCCTTTCGCGCTAGAAGAAGGCCCCCCATGTCCAAGCTCGATCTCGAATGGCTCGCCGTGTTCGACGAGGTCTACAAGACCGGCAACGTGTCGAAGGCGGCCGAGCGGCTGGGCATGGCGCAGGCCGCGGCGAGCACCGCGCTCAACAAGCTGCGCGCGCACTTCGACGACCGGCTGTTCACCCGCACCGCGCAGGGCATGCAGCCCACGCCGCATGCCGAGCGCATCTACCCGAACCTGCGCGAGGCGCTGGCGCAACTGGCGCAGGCCCAGGGCAACCGCAGCAGCTTCGACCCCGCGCAGGCGCAGCGGCGCTTTCGCATCTGCATGACCGACATCAGCGAGGTGGTGCTGCTGCCCGGCCTGCTCGACCACCTGCGGCACGCGGCGCCGGGCGTTCACATCGAGACCGAGATCATCTCGACGATCAGCGGGCGCCGCCTGCAGGACGGCGAGGTCGACCTGGCCGTGGGCTTCATGCCGCAGCTGGACGCGGGCTTCTACCAGCAGACGCTGTTCATGCAGAACTTCGTGTGCCTGGCGGCGCGCAACCACCCGCGCATCGGCGCGCGGCTCACGCGCAAGCGCTTCGAGGCGGAGGCGCATGCGGTGGTGTCGACGTCGGGCACGGGGCACGCCATCGTCGACACCACCATCGCGCGGCTGGGGCTCAAGCGCAACGTGGTGGTGCGGCTATCGAGCTTTCTGAGCGTGGCGCGCATCGTGGCGCACACCGAGCTGATCGTGGTGGTGCCGCGCATCCTGGGCAAGGTGCTGGTCACGCAGGAGCCGGTGAAGCTGCTGGAGCCGCCCTTCTCCCTGGCCGACTACGCGGTGAAGCAGCACTGGCACGAGCGCTTCCATGCCGACCCCGGCAACGCGTGGCTGCGGCGCACGCTGGCCCAGCTGTTCAGCGGCAGCTGAGCCACGAGTCGCCGGGCGTTTGCGCCGGCACGACAGGCGGCCTTCGGAAGCGGGCGCCCGCTCGCATAATCGCGGCTCCCCACCACAGCCATTCCTACAAAGGCGAACCATGTCCTCGATCACCCTGCGATTCCTCGCAGAACCCAGCACCGTCAACTTCGGCGGCAAGGTCCACGGCGGCACGGTCATGAAGTGGATCGACGAGGCCGGCTACGCCTGCGCGACCAGCTGGGCCAAGCGCTACTGCGTCACCGCCTTCATCGGCAGCATCCGCTTCCACCGGCCGATCATGATCGGCGACCTCGTCGAGGTCGAGGCCCGCCTGGCCTACACCGGCACCACCAGCATGAACATCTCGGTCGAGGTGCGCAGCGGCGACATGAAGGGCGGCGTGATGGAAAAGACCACCGAGTGCCTGATCGTGTTCGTGTCGGTCGACTCGCACGGCCGGCCGCTGCCGGTCGAGAGCTTCGTGCCCGGCACGCCCGGCGAAATGGCGCTGGCCGAGCGCGCCAAGGCGCACCTGGACGCCAGCCGCGCCGCCGGGGCCACGCCCTGAGCCCGCGGAACTAGGCGGAAAGCTCTAACGGCGAGGGCCGCGGGCGGCTAGAGTCGTGCGATTCGACTCTCTCTTCCCAGGAACATTTCGCATGGCCACCTCCGACGACGACAACAACAACAAAGCCGCCGACCGCATCAAGGACTCCGCCCAGCAGATCTGGCTGGCCGGCCTCGGCGCCTTTGCCAAGATGCAGCAGGAAGGCAGCAAGGCCTTCGAGGCGCTGGTCAAGGACGGCGCCGGCATGCAGAAGAAAACCCAGCAGGCCGCCGAGGAAACCCTGGCGCAGGCCCAGACCCGCATGGCCGGCTTCGCCAGCGAGTTCGGCACCAAGGCCGCCGGCCAGTGGGGCAAGCTCGAGAACATCTTCGAAGACCGCGTGGCGCGCGCGCTCGAAAAGCTCGGCGCCCCCACGGCCGCCGACATGGCCGCGCTGCAGGCGCGCGTCGATGCGCTCGAGGCGCAACTGAAGAAGCAGTCGGTCGCGGCCGCGCCCCGCAAGACCACGGCGCGCAAGGCGGCCGCGCCCGCCGCCAAGAAAACCACCTTGCGCCGCAGCAAGGCCGGCTGACCCGGCGCCGGCCCCCACGCGGCCGGCCGATATTGCGGCACTGCACAAAAATCAGCACCGCGAAACATGCCCCGCGCCGTCCATGGTGCGGTGCACATGCGCTAGAGTGCCCCCAAGAGACCACGAGACACACGGGGGCACCGACATGGCAAAGAAGGCGCCACGCCGCACAGCGCAACGCATCCTCGAAGCCGCATTGGATCTGTTCAACCGCTTCGGGGAACCGAACGTCTCGACCACCCTGGTGGCGGGCGAGCTCAACATCAGTCCGGGCAACCTGTACTACCACTACCCGGCCAAGGAAGAGCTGATCAACAAGCTCTACGAAGCCTACGAGGCCGAGCTCAACGAGCTGCTGCACGCCAGCGAAGGCGTGCACGACGTGGAGGACGCGTGGTTCTTCATGCACAGCCTGTTCGAGCTGATCTGGCGCTACCGCTTCCTGTACCGCGACCTCAACGACCTGCTGAGCAAGAACCGCCACCTGGAAACCCAGTTCCAGCTGGTGCTCAAGAACAAGGCACGCGCCATCCGCCAGCTGATCGCCGGGCTGAGCCGCGCCGGCCACCTCGAGATCGATGCGCACGAGGTCGACACCCTCGCCCAGAGCATGGTCGTGGTGCTGACCTACTGGCTCAGCTACGAGTACGTGCGCAACCCGCGCGAAGCGCTGGAGCCGGCCCATGCCCAGGGCGCGCTGCTGCGCGGCGGCCACCACACGCTGCACCTGCTGGCGCCGTACCTGGGCCGCGAGCAACGGCGGCATTTGCTGACACTGAGCAATGCCTACAACGGAGAAGATGCCGCATCGAGCAACGGCAACAACGCGGATTCCCCTGTCGATATGGCGGCCTAGACAACCATGCCCCACCCCGATTTCAAACCGCTCTCGCTGATGTCCGCCGGCACGGTTTCCGCCACCGCGGAACCGTGGACGCCCCTGCCCTACCCCGACGTGCCGCGCTACGACGCGCACAGCGTGCTGTCGCACTGGCCGCGCCTGCACGCGGGCCACGACGACATGCCGCCGCCCGCGGCCGGCGCCCCTCTGGCCGAAGGCTGGGCGCTGTACCACAGCGGTGAATTCGAACGCGCCGCCGCGTTCGGCCTGCTGCACGGCCCCGAAGGCCTGGCGCTCGCCAACCAGGCGACCGCCATCTACGCCAACTACCTGGAGCCGCGCGAGGCCGTGCGGCTCGCGATGTTCCGCCAGGTGATCGAGCGTGCCGGCGCGCAGGCGGCCGACGACCCCGCGAACTGCCAGGCGCTGTACTGGCAGGCCTATGCGCTGGGCCGCTACAGCCAGGGCATCAGCGTCGCGCGCGCGCTGGCGCAAGGGCTGGGCAGCAAGCTGAAGGGCGCGCTCGAAAGAGTGATCGCGTTGCAGCCGCGCCATGCCGACGCGCACGTCGCGCTGGCGTCGTTCCACGCCGAGGTGATCGACAAGGTGGGCGCGCTGGTCGGGCGCATGACCTACGGCGTGCGCGCCGAGACCTCGATCGAGCTGTTCGAGCGCGGCCTGCAACTGAACCCCGATTCGGCCGCCGGCCTGATGGAATACGCCCGCGCGCTGGCGATGCTGCACGGCGAATCGCGCCTGGGCGAGGCGACGCAACTTTTCGAGAAGGCGGCGGCGCTGAAGCCGGCCGATGCCCGCGAACGGCTGGACGTGGAACTGGCGCGCGTGGGGTTGCGCGACTGAGCCCGACAGCAAGTGGTACCAAGGGGTACCGCGCGATTTAAGATGTGCGTTTTCCGCTTTTCAATTTGACGACGCCCATGTCCGACCTCCACGCCCAATTCGAAGCCGCCCAGGCCAACTCCAAGCTGCTGGCCGAGCGCCCCGACAACCCGACGCTGCTGAAGATCTACGGTTTGTTCAAGCAAGCTACCGAAGGCGACAACACCGCCAAGAAGCCCAGCTTCAGCGACATCGTCGCGCGCGCCAAGTGGGATGCGTGGACGGCGCAGAAGGGTGCGAGCGCGGATGAGGCGAAGCAGAAGTACATCGACCTGATCGAGTCGCTGCGCGGTTGATACAGAACCAGTGGGTGCGCACAAGCCACCGTCAATTGATTCGCGCATTGGCGAATTCCGCGACGATCTCTTGTGCGCTCATGAGAATAGGTCTGGTGTGATCTCCGCCAACACGTCGGCAAGACCATCTCCCCTGAGAAGGCGCTCGATGGCCACCCAGCGTGGTGCGGGATCTGCCCCGCGGCCAAGGTACACCAGGGAATAGATCTGCCGGCGAATGCTGTCCAACACGCGCCGACCATTGCGTGCGTCGCGATAGATGCCCTGGAACCCCAAGGCAAGGACGAGGAGCACCAGTTCCAGCAGGTCGAGATGCTTTTGCGGCTGGCTGCTCAGGAATCCGACGATCCGAAAAACGCCCAAGCCGCCTTTGTTGTCGCTATGGAATCTCACCGCCAAGCGGCCTGCCCAAATTTGCGCGGCCGATTCGCTGGCCTTGCCCCAGATCGAATTGCCGGCAGCCTCGTCAAGCGCCGTGCAAAGCATGTAGCTGGCCGCCACGATGTAGTCGGACGGAATGCGAGCGTCTTGGCACACCGATTGAAATGAAATGACCTCGTGCACCAGAGCGCGATAGAAGGCATCAAGTTGAGTCTCGTCGAGTTCGCGAGGCATCCTGGCGAAAGCATCCAGCAACGGCCGGGCCGCTTCGAGCAACGGGACACGAGCAACCTCGACAGCCACTTGGCGGTCGGGTTGCGGTGAGACGCGCTCAAGCTTTTTTCCATCTGTAAGGATGGGCCTTGGCTTGGGTTTTGGCGCGGGTGCTGCTGTAGCTGCACCGGCGCCTCGGACTGCGTCTGCCGAGGCAGGGGTCGTATCCGTCAGCGGGAATACGTCGTCGTCGCTATCGACAGGCGTGGACATCAATCAATTGATTGCAGCGAATCCCAAGAGTATCAGCGCGGCATCGTGCCCCTGAACATTTCAGCTTCACGGTCCCACTTCGCTCTTTGCACACGGTCCTTTTCATTTTGGTAGTCGATTTCGGCGCGCTGCTTTGCCAGTGCCGCCTGCTTCTCCTTGTTGCTGTGCTCGACCTTTTTTCGAAGCATGTCGTCGCCATCGTTGCCAAAGAAGATGCGCCGATGTTTGGCGAGGCCATATCCGTTGAGCTGAAACTCCGGCATCCCGAACCCGATGAAGCCCGCCATCGAGTCGTGCACAAGTTCTTCAAACATGACCGCAACGGCCTTGGGCACCGGATTGGCCTGAATGGCTTCGAGCAGATGCACGGCATCGAGCTGGACGGCGGTGTTGCGCACATCCGCCACCGCGCTTTTCTGCAGCATCCCTTGCCACTGCTTCAGGTAAAGATGCGCTTGCTGCGCGACGAGCGTCAAGGATTTGCGCTCATCGTTGGCGTAGCGCTGCATCATGTCCATTCGTTCGCGCAGACCGTTGGCCACCGTGCCAACGGTCAAGGCAAGGGAGCCCGCCGACCCCAGCAGCGCACTGAAAACAGAACGATCGGCAGCCTGGACCAGCGGGTCATAGCGCTGTTTCAAGACCGCATCCTTGGGCACGCCCTGTTCCTGGCAGCGCTTGATTTCCTGGCACAGCCCGGCAATCACAAACAACAGTGCGAGCTGTGTCTGCTTCATCCAGATCGGCTCCTTGATGGAGTCCGCGTCCAGTGCTAGATTGGGGTGCCGGTCTGCCAACTGCATGGCCGGCGCACTCCACCAGTCGGCGTTGTTGCGCAATCGGTAGGTTAGGTACAGGCTCAGGTGCTGACGCGCCATGTCCTCGACCGGTCCGGGCTGAATGTTGGCCTGCTGGTAGTAGGCATCGAACGCGGCCGCCGTAGCCGGTGAGGGCTTGAGGGCCTTGGCAATCTCCGGATCCAACGGATCGAATGCCCCAACCCAACGCTCCTTCCCGCGATTTTTTTGTGTCGGCAGAGGTCTGAAACGGTACCCCGCAAGCCAGTGCTGCACAGTACATCTCGTAGCCAGGTATGCGCGCCACTTGCCGGTCTTCTCCGTCTTTCCAGTCATTGCGGCCCAACGCCATCGGAAAGTAGCCGCCGCCCACATCCGAGTGCGCGCCGGGGTACACGTATTCGGTCACGTTGACCGGGTACCTGCCATTGATACGCACCGAGTCCAAGGGAAAGCAGGCCCGCGCCTCCGTGCTGGCGACCATGTGCACGCATTGCTCCACACGGGGATGAACCTGCATGGTGCCGTCGGCCCAACCGGCGCGGCCTTCCACATATTGGTAGAGCCCAGCCATGCCCACCGAAGCAACGGTGTCGAACAAACCCAGAAATTGCAGGCGCAATGGGATGCCGGCAAAGAGATATTGGCCGTCCTTCTGTTCACACAGTTCGAACAACCAATGCACGAAGGTGCGTGCTTCTGCCGCTCCGCGAGAGAATCCGAATACATTGACAGTAAGTGCATCTATCGGCGTTTCGTGGGCTATTTTTTTCTTGAGATTTTTCTGCCAATCATTTTTTAGTTCATCTTTCCATCGCCCCCATTCGATAACTTTTCTTGGGTCTCGACGCATTAGTAAGCCGGCACTTTGCGCCAATTCTTTAGCGATTTTCTTGTCAATCACATCCTGACCATAGGCATGCTGACTGACGGCGTTGAACACGCAGGTCAACCCCCAGACGATGCGGGGTGCCCCATTGAGTGCTGCTGCGGAGCCCGCGCCCAAGGTGATCTTGTTCGCAATATCAACCCCATCTTGAATGAGTTCCCCGGCCTTCTCCAGCGCGGTCCTCTCCGGGGCCTTTGCTTTCTCTTCAGCAGTGAGCTTCTTGGAGGGGCCGTCGTCCCCGATCTCGCGAAAGGCCGTGCCCAGGCCGGGCATGTAGTAGCGGTAATAACCGTTGGTGGCGACCTTGAGGGGGCCGGGATGCGCGTGGTACAACCGAACTACGTTCGTGTGCTTTTGTTTGCGGGGCTCGCTCTCGTATTTCTTGAAGTCCACGTCTTCGTTGTTGCCGGTGCCATCGAAGAACATGCCGACAAAGAGTTGGCCGCTACATTTGGGCTTGCCTCCGTCCGAGTTGATGGCGCAAAGCGCCGCGGCACGCTTCAAGTACTCCCTGGGACTGAGCGGGCGTTCGCCCACACGAGTTTGGCCACGCACGGGGTTGAGGGCAGAGTCGATTTGTTCAGTAACGCTCATTGCACAATTTCCCTTCTAAGGTTTATTTCTCGTCGTCCTTGTCTTTGCTCCAATCCTTGCGGCTGACCCAAGGCTTCTTGTCTTCTTCGCTCATGGGATAGAGCATGTGCTCTATCCCAAACTTGCTCACCACCACCTTGACACGGTGATTGGGATAGAAGTGCACTTGCATGGCGCCCGAATTCTTGACTGTGTATTCAGGAACTTCGACCATTGCCATTTGCGGTGGAGGAGGCGTTGTGTCGGGATCGTGTGCTCGGTGGTTGTAAGACCACTCCACCTTGACCGTCATGCCGGGATGCCAGCGTCTTGGGAGTGACATACAGCATGAATTCCCCGCTCCGCCAGCAAGCGAAGCATTGGCACCACCATGTCCATCGACAGAAAACCCACCGATGCTCCAACCATCGGGCTTGGTCATGTGGTTGTAGCCCGTGATTTCGGTAGGCAGCATGTCCTCGCCGCAAGCCGTCAGCGAGATGGCGAGGCCTGAAATGCAGAAGAATTGCCAGAGCCGCCCTGCAATGCGAGAGAAACTCCGGACGGTGTTGAGCAGGCGTTCACCCACGCGGACAGTGCCGCGCATGTGAGCAAGATCGCCAACTACTCCGCGCGGACTTCTTGGATCTTCGAACCAGTTCATGGTTTTCCTTGCGATGGCAATTTCGCAGTCTCATGCGCCTGATCACGCGTCCATTGGTCATCCGGCCCGCGGTGCCATTGCGCCAAGTCCTTGATCCATTTCGGGTCGGCTTGCGATGGCGGTTTGGCGGTTTCATGCGTTTGATCATTGGTCCATTGACCGCTCGGCTCACGATGCCATCGCGCAAAATCCTTGACCCAACGAGCGGCCAAGCGGTCGCTTTCTTCAATGGGTTTCGAGGAGCCTCTGAAATACCACAGCCCGTCATCGCCCTTGCGGACCAGCGTGTCCATCCAGTCGAGCCAGGCGGCTGACACAGGATCATCGACCACCGGCTGTGCTGTGCGCTTCACCACAGTCATGGTGATGCTCGGTTTTTCCAGCGTGCGATGCCATGCGCCGTCGGCACCGAACGTCCATAGTTTCGGGTTCAGAAAAACGTCGGCCCAGATTGCATTACCGGAATCCAATGGCGAATCTGTATTTCCCTTGAGGAACAGATTTCCGTTCGGGCTGCGAATCAAGTTTTTTTCCAGCGACTCACCCGCTCGGAATCTTCGCTTCGTCTTCACGCCCTTCAAAGCCAACGCTGTTGGCGTGTACGACTGTGCAATCTGAGCGAGTTTCTCTTGAGTTACCTTGGGCAGAGAATCTTCGGCCTTCAGTTCGATCGTCCAACGCCCCTCAGGTTGGCGATGCCAATTTGTCAGACTGCCGAACCATGGAGCCCACTCATCTCTTTCAGAGGGTGCATCAAACCAGGCTCCGCTCATTTCGACCACGGGCATCGTGGGCCCGTTCTTGTCGGCAACCATGAAGCGCACAACATCGCTCCTGTACACCCAAACTACCGTGCTGTTGTCAGGCGACACCGATACCACTTCGTCGAATCGTCGAAACGACTCATCGGGCGGTGGCTCGGGTGGAAGCCATTCCTGTTGAAGCGTTCTTCCGTTGAAAACCCTGCCGGCTGCGCTTTGCTGCATCGCTATTCCGTCCGGAGTCTGAATGTCGACAAATTTCTTGTTCGGTATGTACCAGCGATCGGCATCGATCTGCTGGATATAGGCACTTTGCGGCGCGCCCTGCTCGCTTGTCCAAAGCCGGGTGAGAAGTTTTTCTGTTGTTTCGCTGAGCAAATAAAAGTAGCCGTTGGCTTGGACGATCCAGCTCGAACCAGGGCTCGGCAGCTGCGCCACAACCCTAGAGAACGAGCCATTGCTGTCGGGTACAGCTACCATTTCTCCCTTGTGGCTGATAGACAAGTAGCTATGGTCGTAGATCAGCTTTCCAGAGACTTTGCAATTTCGAAAACTGAAGTTGCCCGAGCGCTCGACGTTCTTGACGGTACTGTCACAAGTGACTTCACTGCCGTCGCAAGCGCTCAGCAAGATTGCAAAAAAAAAGGCACAAGCAATACAAAAAGGAGAACCAGACAAGCGAGAGCGATGTGAGGCGATCTCAAAGGTTTTCGTTATCGTCACACCAAGTCCTTGTCCACCAACGCCCTGCGCAAGTTACCCGGTTGCCACGCCTTGGTGAGCAGCAGTTCTTCGAGTTTTGGGTTCTCATGCATCTTCCCGTTGGTCAGCAGTTCGGCGGTAACCAAAGAGACCTTGTCGGTCCAGTTATCAATGCCGTGTCTGTCGATCAGTCCGAAAGTTTTTTTCTTGATGTAGCCGTGCAATTTCCCATGCGCCACGTTGGGTGCAAACACCTCGGGCAATTGGTCCGCCAGCAAGTCCAGCGCTGCGTCGGGTTCGCTGGCTTTCACCATGGCATCGATCTGCGTTTGGCTCAGGTGCAGCGCCGTCAGAGAGGCCTCTTCTTTTGGCTCGGGTAATGCGCAGGTCGCCATGGTGCCTTCGCGGTTCACGTAGAACCAATGCACGAGGGGTGCCGCAACGGCTCCCCACTGTGCGGGCTCCAGGATGTCGGGCAGCAAGGGCAGCGTGCGTGTATCGGCAAAGCGCAGAAGCATGCGCTGCTTGTCGCTGGTGTGCACATGATGAAGGGGGAACCAGCGCTTGCCCAGATTCCAGGCCGGGATGCGGCTTGCCATCACGCTGAACATCGGGCGCCCGCTGCAATGAGCCAGCAGTTGCGCCATCCGTTCGTGGATTTTTTCTTCGAAGGGGTCCAGTTCGATCAGCCATGGCGCCGCGCCCACCAGATCATTGAGCGGGTATTCCGCAGCGTAGCAATTCAGCCCTTTGTAGATCGTGCCAGCGGCGTTGCTGCCGTGGTCAAAAGCTCCGTCAATCAGTGCGATCCAATAGAGGTCGGGCTCGACGGCGAATGCATCCGTCAGGAATTTTTCGGCCGCTTTCAGCTCGGTCGGGTCTTGCGCAAAGTACATGACTCACCCTCCCACCGCTGCAACGGGGCTGCCGGACTTGAGGGCCTTGAGCACACAGTCTTCGCATAGCGTTGTAGGGAATTTGATCTCCGGCAACGGTAATTCCTTTTGCGGCTGAAGACTGTGATTGCCGGCGTATTCGCGCCATAGGCCGCTGGTGCCGTGCTCGATGCTGGCTCTCTTCCAGATGCTGTAGCTGGTGCCACCGTTGATGGCCACAACCTCATCGGCGTCCAGCGTGATCTTGCTGGCCCGCAAGGTGATGTCCTTCTTGGCCAGCATATGGATGCTTTTCTTCAGTGCCGTGATATCGATGTCTTCCTGGGCCGCAACGATCTTGATGAGCCCCTTGAAGGCAAACATGCGGATGGCTTGCGCGGCGCTGACCAGGAAGCTCTTGTTGGAAGAGATGCTGGTGTGGCTACCGCTGGTCAGTGCGATGTGCTCGCCGCTGGCAATGTGCGTCGAGTTCGGCGTGGTGGTTTCGATGCCGGCGGGGCTGGCCAGCACCAGATGGGGGGCCAGAAACTCGGGGAATTCACCGTCGGCACGATTGCCGCCACCGCCTTTGATGTCTTCGTTTTGCTTCTTGAGGCTTGGACAACTTCGTCCTGATCGCCTGTTTCGTGGGCCTCCGCCTTGATTGCCGCGGCGGCGAGGCTGTCGTGCTGATCCTGGCCCTGCGCCAAGCGGGACACAGTTTCGATGCTGTCGAGAACGTGTGATTGCGCATTGGCACGGGGTTCGGTGGTGACGAGCAAGCCGTTCTTGGCGCGCACGGCACCGTGCCCGTCGGTGCGCAACTCGAACCCTTCGCCGCGCGGGTCCTTGCGCCCGGCGTTGTCTTCAATGCGCGTGATGTGGCCCAGCGAGAGCTGGCTGTGCTGGTGGTCGGACTTGACCTGGACCTGAATCTTGCCGTCGGTGTCGTCGAACACCAAGTGATTGGAGCGGCCTGAAGCACTGTTGCCGCCTTCCTTGGTGAGTTCCCGGCTGCGCAGGCCACTCAGGGCCGATTGGCTGGGCAATGCCCACAGCGGCAGGTTCGCCTGGTTGTACGAGCCCCCGATGCAAATAGGCAGATCCGGGTCGCCGCCGTAGAAATCGACCGTCACTTCCTGCCCGATGCGGGGAATATGGATGGCGCCCAACTGGTTGCCGGCCCAAGGCGAGATGACACGAATCCAGCAACTGCTGTGCTGGTTCTTCCGGCCGATGCGATCCCAGTGGAACTGAACCTTGCTGCGCCCAAGCTCGTCGGTCCAGATGTTCTGCCCTTCGGGGCCCACCACCAACGCGGACTGCGGGCCGCCAGTGCGTGGTTTGGCGCGCGTCGGCACCGGGCGCAAAGGCTCAATGACCGGATGGGCCGTGAAGTCCACATGAACCCGCCATTGCTGTTGCCGGTCGCGCGCGGCATCCTTGTTCTGGCTGTCTTGCGCGACGTCTTCAATGATGAAGTGCGTGTCGAGGATCAGGTATTCGGCATTGGCCTTCTGGCGCGGATGCTTCTGCAGCTTGAAAGTACGGCCCGGGACCATGCCGCGCAGATTGCCGCTGGCCTGGGCGCGCTCGCCATGTGTGCGCAGTGCCTGCATGCGCAGCAGCGCCAACTGCCGACCTTCGTCTTGGGGGTCGTTGGCCTCGGCGGTGCCGGCGCGCGGCTGCACATAGTGACTGCCCGCATGGGCGGCATGCCATTGGTAGACCTCGCCATCGGCCAGGCCCGTGGGGCGCGGGTCCTTGCGGCTCACGCTCAGGTCGGCCCTGGGGCGGGTGTAGTCGAAGTCGCGAGTGAAATACTGGCCGCTCGTGAGGTGGCTGTGGGGAACGAAACTGCTGACGTACTCGGCATCGACCTTCCAGCCGGGCGCGTGGTATTCGACCTCGCGATAGGCTGCGCTGTCGGCCTCCTTGTAGGCGCCCATGGCATCCGAGAGAACCAGTCGGTGCTTGCCCTCGGCGGACTCGAAGTGGTAGCTGATCCCCCATTCCTCGCACAGGCGGCTGAAGAAGTCGAAATCGCTCTCGTTGAATTGAACCTGCAGTTCGCGCAGGGGGTATGTCTCGAACAGACGCTTGTCGATCGGGTAGGCGTAGTCAGCCAGCAGTTCATCGAGGATCTGCACGACGTTCTTGTTCTGGAAGATCTTGCAGTCGGTCGTCTGGGTGGCAAGGTGCAGCCAGGGGCGCAGTGTCAGCTTGTACTGGACATGGCGGCCTTCCTCGCCCCACATGGCGGCGTCGGTGATCAGGGCGTTGATCTGACGCACGCCAGCACCCGCATGGTCGGTGCTCGAACCCGTGGCGCCAGGAAGAAAGGCGCCGGAGCCGTCGAGCTCGATCAGGCAACTGATCTCGCGGCCGATGAAGGCGTTGAGATCGAAGTCGGCCGCACCGCTCGCGCCGATGTTCAGCGCGTCCGGGGTCTTCAGAAGCAGTTCGTACTCGAACAGGCTGTTCATGCCCTCCCGGCCCGACAAGCGCACGGGCTCCAGCGCCGGGCGACCTTGAACCGAAGGAATGGCCGCGCTGACGATGGAGAGGGTTTGGGGCATGCGGCGGCGACCTGATGGATGGGGGTCCAAAAAGTCTGGGGCACGCGAGCACCGCACCTTTGCAAACAATAGTCACGCCCGCGACGCCCGGAATAAGCACTGAAGAGCGCGAAAAATTCACGGGACAGGCACGCGGCACGACCGCGAAAGCCCACATCGAGTGGGCCAGTGGTTGGCGCATGCCTTGGAGCGAACTCGGCTCTGCTTGCCTAACCCACGATCCCCCGCGCACGCAGCGCGGCGATCTGTTCCTCGCTCAACCCGACTTCCCTCAGCACCGCATCCGTGTCCGCCCCCACCGCCGGCGCGTTGTACCGGTGGCTGGCCGGCGTGAGCGACAGCTTGGGCACGAAGCCCGGCACCGGCAGCGCGCTGCCGTCGGTCATCTGCACCTGCTGCAGCATGCCGCGCGCTGCGTAGTGCGGGTCGGCCGCGATGTCGGCGATGGTGTAGATGCGTCCCGCCGGCACGTTCGCCGCCTCGAGCGCGGCCAGCACCTCGGCCACGGTGCGCTGCGCGGCCCAGTCGCCGATGGCGGCGTCCAGCATTTCGACCTGCGCCACGCGGCCCGTGTTGCCGGCCAGCGCCGGATCGGCCGCCAGGTCGGGCCGGCCGATGCATGCCATCAGGCGGCGAAAGATGCTGTCGCCGTTGCCCGCCACGATGGCGTAGCCGCCGTCCGCGCAGCGGTACGCGTTGGTCGGCGCAATGCCCGGCAGCGCGCTGCCGGCCGCCTCGCGCACCGCGCCGAACGCGCCGTATTCGGGCAGCAGGCTTTCCATGCAGTTGAACACCGCCTCGTAGAGCGCCACGTCGATCACCTGCCCCCGGCCCTTCGGATACTCCGCGCTCACCGTGGCGTGCCGGTGCTGCATGGCCATCAGCACGCCGATCACGCCGTGCAGCGATGCCAGCGTGTCGCCGATCGACACGCCCACGCGCACCGGCACGCGGCCCGGCTCGCCCGTGAGGTGGCGCAGCCCGCCCATGGCCTCGGCCACCACGCCGAAGCCGGGCCGGTCGCGGTAGGGCCCGGTCTGGCCGTAGCCGCTGATGCGCAGCATGACGAGCCCGGGGTTGGCGGCCAGCAGTTCGTCGGGGCCCAGGCCCCAGCCTTCCATCGCGCCGGGGCGGAAGTTCTCGATCAGCACGTCGGCCTCGGCCGCGAGCTTGCGCACCACGGCCTGCGCCTCGGGTTCGCGCAGGTCGAGCGCCAGCGAGCGCTTGTTGCGCGACTGCACCTGCCACCAGACCGAGGTGCCGTCCTTCATCAGCCGCCAGTTGCGCAGCGGATCGCCCGCGCCGGGCGGCTCGATCTTGATGACTTCGGCGCCGAAGTCGGCCAGCGTGCGCGCGGCAAAAGGCCCGGCGATCAGTTGCCCGAGCTCGATGACCTTGAGGCCGGCCAGCGGCCCGGCGGCCGCTGCGGCGCTGGAGGTGGAGCTTGTCGTCATGGCTTCGAAAGAAGTGGGTGCGCGAAGGCGGCAGCCGCCCGATCGCGGGCGGGCGCCTCAGGCCAGGCGCGTGCCGCCGCCCGGCGCGTTGAGCAGCGCGTCGAGGTTGCGCGTGATCTTCTGTTCGATCACTTCGCTGAAGCTGCTGAACAGAAAGCCCAGCGTGGCGTCGAGCGTGAAGGTGCTGGCCGTGACCTCGACCGTGCCGTCGATGCCGGCGCGGGTGAACTGCGCCACGTCGCGGTCCTTGCCTTCGGTGTAGGCGCATTCGAGGCCGAACTCCTGCTCGGCCTGCTGCACCCATTGGCGCGCGACTTCGCGTGCGCCGGCAATGCCGAGCGTGTGGTTGCGTTCGATGTGGATGTCAGGCACCGTGATCTTCCTTGTTGTCTTTGGGGCTGGAACGGGTTTGCAGGATGCCGGTGGCGGCCTGCAGCGCGCTGCGGCGTTCGTCGGTGGTCGACAGCGCAGCGATGCGCTTGACCTCAGTGTAGAAGCGCGGCCAGTCGCGGCCCTCGCGTTCGAAGAGTTGCTCGAAGCTGGGCACCAGGTCGTCGTAGGCGCCCTGCGCGCCGAAGGCCGCGTTGTTGGCGCGCGCCACCCAACCGTCGTAGGCGTTCTGGCGCGGGCCGGTCCAGCCGGCCTTCAGCTTCGCATAGCGCTCGCGGAAGTCGGCCATGGCGGCCTGCTTCATGACGTCGACCTTGGCCCAGTCCTTGGCCTTGGCTTCGGGCGACTCGTAGACCTGCGTCAGCGCGCGGCGGGTGTCCAGCGCGAGCGCACGAAAGCCCTGGCGCTGCGCGTCGAACTGCGCGTATTCGCGGCGCGCCGGCTCGCCCGCTTCGCGCTGCAGCCACATCGCGCCGCCGATGCGCTCGACCGCCGTGGCGTACGACTCGTTGAACACCGTGTCGCCGGGCACATAGAGCACCTGGTGCGCGAGTTCGTGGAACACGATGCGCGCAAGCTCGCCCTCCGGGTAGCCGATGAAGGTCGACAGCAGCGGATCGCCGCCGGCCCAGTTCATCCAGCCGAGCGTGGAGTACGCGGGCACGGGGTAGACGGCCACCTCCATGCCCTCTTTCTTCTGTGCCTCGGCTTCGGCCTTGGCCGCGGCTTCGTCGTAGTAGCCGCGATAGCCCACGCAGCCCGCCACCGGGAAGCACCAGCTCTTGAGCGTGAGCGAGTACGGCGGCGCGGCCACCACGTTCCACACGGCGGCGGCGCGGTGCAGGTCGGCGTACGACTTGTAGCTGGGGTTGTCGGGCAGGCCCAGTTCGGCCGATGCGAAGCGGCGGATGCGCTGCGTGAGTTCGAGCTTGGTCTTCAGCGCCGCCGACACGGCGGGGTCGGCCAGCCACTCGGGCACGGGCTTGGCGGCCCGCATGATGCCGATGTGGCCGCTGGCCGACTGCCAGTAGTAGCCCAGGTCGGCGCAGCCGGTGAGCAGCACCGAGCCGGCCAATGCGAGCGCCGCAAGTGCCCTCACGCGCGCTCGACTTCCACCAGGCAGTCGTAGAAGGTCGGGCCGCGGCCGATGTCGGTCAGCCGCTGGCTGGTGAGCTCGTTGACGTTGGTGCCGTCCATGCCGAGCTTGCGCCACCAGATGCCCATGCCGTGCACCACGCCCTGGCGCGCGCGGCGCGAGACCTCGGCGCGGCAGCGGTGCTCGCCGCGCTGGTTGAACACGCGCACCGTGGCGCCGTCCTCGATGCCGCGCGCGGCGGCGTCGGCTTCGTGGATCTCGAGCAGCGGCTCGACCTCGATGGCGCGCAGGCTCGTCACGTTCACGAAGGTCGAGTTGAGGAAGTTGCGCGCCGGCGGCGAGATCATGGCCAGCGGGAATTCGGTCGAGCTGCCGGCCGGCTCCCAGTTGGGCACGTGGTCGGGCAGGCCGTTCAGGCCCATGGCTTCGAGCCGCGCGCTGAAGAACTCGCAGCGGCCCGACGGCGTGGGGAACCTGCCTTCGGCAAAGGGCGCCTCGGGCAGCTTCACGGTGGTGAAGCCCTGCGACAGCAGTTGCGAAAAGTCGATGGCGTTTTCAGCGAAGGCGGTGCGGCACAGCGTCTCGTCGGAATCCGAGAAGCAGGGCTCGGTGAAGCCCATGCGGCGCGCCAGCTCGCGGAACACCCAGGCGTTGCTGCGGGCCTGGCCACGCGGCGCCACGGCCGGGCGGTTCAGCAGCACGTCGGTGTGGCCGTAGCTGCAGTGGATGTCCCAGTGCTCCAGCTGCGTGGTGGCGGGCAGCAGGTAGTCGGCGTAGTCGGCGGTGTCGGTGCGGAACTGCTCCAGCACCACGGTGAACAGGTCTTCGCGCGCGAAGCCCGCCGCCACCTTGGCCGACTCGGGCGCCACGGCCACCGGGTTGCTGTTGTAGACCACGATGGCCTTCACCGGGTTGGCGGTGTCCAGCAGCGCGTCGCCGATGGTGCTCATGTTGATGGTGCGCGGCGTGCGCCCGGCCAGCAGGTCGGGGCGCTGCAGCGCGGCGCGGTCGACCGGGTAGTGGCCCGAGCTGCTCAGCAGCACGCCGCCCGCGCGGTCG